>NZ_JBSGBG010000007.1:0-237412 GCF_053601135.1 Actinosynnema sp. NPDC004786
GGTTCGAGTGCCTTAGGCTGGTCGGAGCCGGCAGGCTTGGCGGGACGCTTTTCCCCGCCGGGCCTGCCGGCTACGGCCTGCCCCGGGTACTCGTAAGGGCCCCATGTCAAATCGGGCCGGCCCGCACCACCCAACCACCACCCCACCCAACCCGACCCCCACCCGACCCGATCCCCACCTGACCCGACCCGATCCCCACCCCATCCCACCCCCACCACCCCCACCTGACCCGACCGCTCAGGAGGTGCCCATGCCCGCGCGCCCCCTGGACCGCTCCACCGGCACCCCGCTCTGGCGACAACTCCAGGACGACCTGATCACCCGCCTGCACTCCGGCGACTTCGAGACCGGCTTCCCCGGCGAACTGGCCCTGGTCAACGACTACCGCGTGAGCCGCCACACCGTCCGCCAAGCCCTGCACCAACTCCGCGCCGACGGCCTGGTCGTCGCCGAACGCGGCCGCCAACCGCGGGTCGGCCCGGCCGCCGACGTGGAACAGCCGCTGGACACCCTCCAGAGCCTCTTCGCCTCCGTCGAGGCCGCCGGCCTGGAACAACGCAGCATCGTCCGCGTCCTCGACATCCGCGCGGACGGCGTGATCGCCGACCAGCTCGCCCTGGAGGGCTCCACCCCGCTCCTCCACCTGGAACGCCTCCGCCTGGCCGGCGGCAGCCCCCTCGCCATCGACCGCGTCTGGCTGCCGGCCGCCGTGGCGTCACCCCTGCTGGACGCCGACTTCACCCGCACCAGCCTCTACACCGTGCTGGCCGAGCGCACCGGCCTCAAGGTCGACCAGAGCCGCGAGACCATCAAAGCCGTCGTGCCGACCCCCGCCGAACGGGCGCTGCTGGACTGCGGACCGGACGTGGCGTGCCTGTCCCTCCACCGCCTGGGCCGCGCCCGGGGCCGCCCCGTGGAGTGGCGGCACACGATGGTGCGCGGCGACCGCTACGCCGTCACCACCGAATCCCGCCCCCGCCGTTGAACCCCGGCCGCTGAACCCCGGCCGCTCAACCCCACCGCTCAACCCCACCGCTCAACCCCGCCGCTCAACCCCCGCCGCTCAACCCCCGCCACCAGCACCCGCCGAAGAAGCCCGCCGAAGAACCCCGCCGCACAAGCCCTGACGAACCACCCACCAACCGGCACGCCGGACGGCCCCTGGCCGGGAGAGTGGCCAGGGGCCGCCGATCAGGCGTCGGGCGGGGACGGCGTCAGCCGACCTTGCCCACGCCCGCGCCGCTCTGCACGACCGACTTCACGCCGGAGCAGGAGTCGAGCACGTACGAGTACGGGATCGACTTGACGCTGCCACCCTGGTCGCCCGAACCCGAGCCGACCATGTGGTTGTTGCGCGCCACGAGGCTGCCCGCCGGCGACGAGCCCTCGCCCCGGTGGAACGGGTCCCTGGTGTTCTCGAAGTAGTTGCACTCCACGAGCACGCCGGCCTCCATCGTGGAAGCCACACCGTACGACGTCACGC
Source organism: Actinosynnema sp. NPDC004786 (assembly GCF_053601135.1). Classification (NCBI taxonomy): domain Bacteria; kingdom Bacillati; phylum Actinomycetota; class Actinomycetes; order Pseudonocardiales; family Pseudonocardiaceae; genus Actinosynnema; species Actinosynnema sp. NPDC004786. Next base: position 1,484 of record NZ_JBSGBG010000007.1, read on the forward strand.
CGCCGTAGTAGTTGTTGTAGACGTGCACGGGGTTGCCGAAGCGGACCCGCGGGTGGCGCTGGTTGGTGCCGTCGAACCAGTTGTGGTGGTAGCTGACCCGCAGCTTGCCGCGGTCCTCGCCGCCGTTGCCGTCGTCGTGGCCGAGCAGCATGGTCTTGTCGTGGCTGCTGATCTTGTTCCACGACACGGTCACGCAGTCGGACGCGCGCTTGATGTCGATCGCGCCGTCGTAACCGTTGCGCAGGCTGTTGTGGTCGATCCAGACCCGGGTGGAGTACTGGACGTTGATGGCGTCGTCCGCCCAGTCCCTGAAGTTCAGGTTCCGGATGATGACGTTGGACGCGTTGGCGACGTTCAGGCCGTGCCCGGCGATGGTCGAGCCGGTGCCGATGCCGATGATCGTCTTGTTCGACGCGACCTTCGTCATGCTGGACAGCGTGATGGTGCCCGAGACCCGGATGGTCTGCGTGGTGGTCGACTTGGCGGCGTTGGCGAACGCCGTGGCGTCGCTGACGGTCACCGTGCCCCCACCGGCTCCGCCGGTGGTGCCGCCGCACTGCGTGCCCCAACCCTCGAGGTTGAAGTGCGCCGCGTCGGCGGTGGGCGCCATGACCACGGACGCGGCTAACGCCGTCGCCGCGACCAGCGCGCGGGAGATCTTGCGAGACATGCGGTTTCCTCCATACGACTGTGGATGAAAAGGGAACCGGCGGCGGTCCGAACGTGGCGGCGGCCTGGGCCTTACACCGGGATCACCACCTCTCGACGGTGTGCGCGCGGATGTGCTCGACGTCGAACTCGTCACCCAGACCGGGAGAGGAGGTCATGGTGACGTGGCCGTCCGCGTCGAGCGGGTCGGCGATCGCGAGCCGGTGCGGCGGCACGCGGTCGAAGTCGTGCAGCGGGTGCAGCAACCCCCGCTCGTACCAGCGGCCGTTGTCGGTGCCGCCGAGCACGGCGAGGCTCGCCGAGCCGTCGCCGTGGATCTCGCAGTCCATGTTGAACGACTCGGCCAGGTGCAGGGCCTTGACCGTCGGCGAGATGCCGCCGACGTCGGTCGGCCCGGCGCGCAGGATGTCGCACGCCCCGGAGGTGATCCACTCGGCGCGGCTCAGGTGCTTGCCCCAGGCCACCTCCGGCCCGATGACCGGGATGGAGAGCTGCTCGGACAGCCACCGGTAGGAGCTGATCGACGCCTCCTCCATCGGCTCCTCGAACCAGTAGAAGTCCAGCGCCTCCAGCGCCCGGCCCAGCTCCAGCGCCTCGGTGCGCGAGTACCAGTGGTTCGCGTCGAGCATCAACGCCACCTCCGGCCCGACCGCCTCGCGCACCGCCTCGCACGCCGCGATGTCCGCCCGCACGCTGGGCGCGCCGGGCACCGGCGGCATCCACGTGTGCAGCTTGATCGCCCGGTAGCCGCGCTCCACGAGCTGCTTGGCGAACGCCGCGTAGTCCCCGGGCGTGCTCAGCCCGCCCGGGATCTCGTCGCCGCACATCGTGCTGGCGTAGGCCGGGATGCGGGACCGGGCGCCGCCGAGCAGCTTCCACACCGGCTGCCCGGCGCGCTTGCCCACCAGGTCCCACAACGCGGTGTCGACGTAGCCGAGGGCCCGGTCGGTGAACCGGCCGTGCGAGCCGCGCTGCTTGCGGGCCATCGCCCGCCACAGCCGCTCGCGGTCCCACGGGTCCGCGCCGATCAGCACGGGCTTCACGATCGAGTCGAGCACGGCGGGCCGCAGCTGGTCGGGGTGCACCTGCACGCGCCCCACCACGCCGTCGGAGTCGGTGATCTCCAGCAGCGCCTCGCGGACCTCGTGCTCGGCGCTCGGGTGCCGGTGCCCGTGCGGGTCCACCGCGGTCCACGCGGTGGTCGTGAACACCGACACCTCGACGCGCTCGATCATTTGCGGTCCTCCCACTCCTTCTGCGCCTCGGTGAGCTTCTTCGCCACGTCGTCCAGGAACTGCTGCGCGCTCAGCTCGCCGAGGAGCACCTTCTGGTACTGCGGCTCGCTGTCGGCCTTGGTGATGGACGAGTACTGCGGCAGGTACACCGGCGCGGGCACGAGGACCGTGGCCGGGTCCTCCAGCACGTCGAGCGCCATCTTCACGTGGGCGGCCTTGTCGATCCACGCGGCGCTGCGCACGTCGGTGTTGGCCGGGATCTGGCCGACCTTCTCGTTCCAGTAGCTGTTGGACTCGGCGGAGGTGAGGAACTCGGCGAACTTCCACGCCGCGTCCTGGTTCTCGCTGTTCTTGAACACCGCGAAGCCGTCGGTCGGGTTGGGCACGACGGTGCGCTTGCCGCTGGGGCCGACCGGCAGCGGGATCGCGGCGACCTTGTCGCCGAGCGCCTTGGTGACGTCGCTGTAGGAGCCGAGGTTGTGGTGCATCATCGCGACCGAGCCGCCGGTGAACTGGGCGATCATCTGGGTGAAGCTGTTGTTCACGTCGGCCTCGGGGGTGGCCTTCTTGTAGAGCTCGGCGACCTTGTCGACCAGTTCGGCGTTGGCCGGGTCGTTGAGCGTGCTCTTGCCGTCCTTGAAGAAGTTGTCCACCCCGGAGTACGCGTACGCCTCGGTGATGAGCTGGAACACCGAGCCCGCGCCGCCGCGGATGGTGTAGCCGTACTTGTTCGCGGCCGTGTCGGTCAGCTTCGTCGCCGCGGTGATGAACTCGTCCCAGGTCTTCGGCGGCTCGATCCCCGCGTCCTTGAACCAGTCCGTGCGGTACCAGATGATGTCCATGTTGGCCGAGGACGGCACGATGTAGAGCTTGCCGTCGGGCGCGGTCTGGCGGACGGTCTCCACCAGCGAGGGCAGCAGCTTGTCCTTCAGCGGGCCGCCGTTGACGCGGTCGTCGAGCGGCGCGAGCGCCTCCTGGCCGACCAGGTGCGCGAGGTACGAGGTGGTCACGCCGCCGACGTCCGGCGTCTCGCCGCCGGCGATGGCGGTGTCGTACTTCTGCTGCACCGAGGCGCTGGGGATGCCGACGTACTCGACCTTGATGGTGGGGTTCGCCGCCTCGAAGCGGGAGATCAGCTCCTTGTAGATCGGCTCGCGGGCGGGCCCGCCGTTGTTGTCCCAGAACGTGATGGTCACGTTCCCGTCGCCGCCCGCACCTCCCCCGGACGAGCAGGCGGACAGCGCCAGCGCGGCGGCGGCCACGGCGACCAGCAGTTTTCTCATGATGCTCCTATCCCTTCACAGCCCCGGCGCTGAGCCCCTGCACCAGGAACCGCTGCACGACGGCGAAAACCAGGACCACCGGCACGGCCGCGACCACGCCACCGGCGGCGAGTGCTCCGAAGTCGGTGTTGAACTCACCCAACGTGTAGCTCAGGCCGACCGGCAGGGTGAACTTGTCCTGCCTCGTGGCGAACATGAGCGCGAACAGGAACTGGTTCCACGCGCCGATGAACGCGAACGACCCGACCGCCACCAGGGCGGGTTTGAGCTGCGGCAGGACGACCGCGAAGAACGCGCGCAGGCGCGAGCAGCCGTCCACCATCGCGGCCTCTTCCAGCTCCACGGAGATGTTGCGGATGAACCCGCTCATCAGGATCAGCGACAGCGGCAGCTGGAACGCCACCTCCGCGATGACCAGGCCGGTGATGCTGTTGAGCAGGCCGAGCCCCTTGAAGATCACGAACAGCGGGATCAGCATCATCGCGCCGGGGATGAACTGGCTGCACAGCATCGCCAGCAGGAAAACCTTCTGGCCGCGGAACTTGAACCGCGCCAGCGCGTACCCGCCCATCACCGACAGGATGGTGACGAACACGAGCACGCCCAGGCCCATGATGACGCTGTTGTAGAAGAAGATGCCGAACCCGATGTCGTTCCACACCGTGTCGAAGTGCTCCAGCGAGATCGGCCACGGCACGAGCTGCGTCGAGCCGGCCGGCCGGACCGCGAACACCAGCATCCAGTAGAACGGGATGAGCGTGAACAGCAGGTACAGCACCAGCGGCACGTGGATCATCCACGGCTTGCCCGGCTCCTCGGCCACGGCCCGGCGGCGTCGCCTGGTCCGCGGCGGCGGCGCGTGCGTCGTGCCCGCGACCTCCCGCACCAGGGTGTCGGTCTTGCCCAGGGTCTCGGTCATGCTCGGCTCCCGAACTTCGACAACCGCAGGTACGCGATAGAGAAGAACAACAGGATCAGGAACCCGGCGACGGTGAGCGCCGAGCCGTACCCGAAGTTGTGCGAGTCGACGGCCTGCCGGGCCACGTAGAGCGGCAGCGTGGTGGTCTGGTTCGCGGGACCGCCGCCGGTCAGCGTGTAGATGAGGTCGACGTTGTTGAACTCCCACACCGCGCGCAGCAGCGTCGACAGGATGATCGCGTCCTTCAGGTGCGGCAGGGTGACGCTGGTGAAGCGCTTCCACCGGCTCGCGCCGTCCACGGACGCCGCCTCGTAGAGGTCCTTGGGGATGCTCTGGAGGTCGGCCAGCAGCAGGATCGCGAAGAACGGCACGCCGCGCCACAGCTCGGTCACCACGAGGGCGTCGAACACCGTGTCGGGGTTGCCGAGCACCGAGGTGCCCGGCGAGCCGACGCCCCACTCGGAGAGGGCCTGGAAGATGCCCGTGGACGGGTTGAGCAGCAGGATCCAGATGCCCGTGGTGAGCACGCCGGACACCGCCCACGGCGAGAACACCAGCGCGCGGGCCAGGCCGCGGCCGATGAAGGTCTCGTTCACGATCAGCGCCAAGACCAGGCCGAGCAGCAGTTGCAGGCCGACCTCGACGAACACCCACTTGGCGCTGAACGCGAGGCTCTGCCAGAACAGCGGGTCGTCGAACAGCATCTGCTTGAAGTTGTCCAGCCCCGCGAAGCCGTTCTTCCACGGCTGCGTGACGTTGTACCGCTGGAGGCTGTAGTAGACGACGCTGCCGATCGGGTAGACCAGGAAGACCGCCATCAGCACCAGCGTCGGTGCGATCAGGGCGTAGGGCGCCCAGGTGCGCGTCCTCATGCGGGGTTCCAGTCGCCGAGGTAGGCGCGCCGGGTGTGCTGGGCGGCCTGGTCCGCGGTGAGCTGCGGCCGGTCCGCGCCCGCGGTCGCGCCGGGGCCGGAGTTGCGGAACTCGGCGAACCGGGCGTCGCGCCAGGAGAAGCCCGACATGTCGGTCCACGGCGCGGCCTTCACCGCGGCGGGCAGCTTGGTGTCACGGACGACGACCGAGGCGATCGCGTCCGGGTCGCCGCCGGGGTGCCACGGCCGGCCGAGGTAGTAGGTGCCGGCGGGCGCGTCGCTGACGACCGTCGAGTTCATGATCAGGAAGCCGTGCGGGTTGTCGCGGCGGGTGCTGGCGGCGGTGATGTAACCGTTGGGATCGCCGCCCCGGTTCAGCGCGCGGATGGTGACCTGGTCGAACACGGCGGTGGCGCGGCCGAAGATGAAGTCGACGTCGCCGACGATCTCGCCGCCCCGGTAGTACTGGCGGGCCCGCGTGCCGACCGCGCGCGTGTCGGCGTAGAGGGTGTCCTGGTGGCCGAGGAAGCGGACGCGGTCGTAGTACTGCCGGTCGCCGGTGGCCTTCACCGCGACGGCCTGCGTGGCGGTGATCTCGGGGTGCGCGGCCCGGTCGAACGAGTTGCTGAACGTCAGGTCGCGGGCGGTGAAGCCGTCGGCCTCGATCGTCGCGGTGGCCGAGCCGGTGGTGCCGTGAGTGGTGCCGTCGGGCTTCTTGGTGCCGCCGGCGTTGTCGTAGTCGATGACGACGTCGCGCGCGGTGCCGGTGGAGCCCTTGAGCGTCAGGTCGGGCTTGGTCGCGGGCACCCGGACCACCTCGCGGTACACGCCCTTGCCGATGGTGATGGTGGTGCCGGGCGGTGCGGCGTCGATGGCCGCCTGCACGGTGTCGAAGTCCGTGCCCTTGGCCACGTGGTAGCGCTCGCGCTGCTGAGCGCCCGCCTTGAGGTTCTTCACCCGGGTGGTCGGCTCCAGGCCGCGGGTGAACTGGGGCGTCCAGCCCGCGTCGCCGGCGAGCTGCGCGGTCGGGTGGGCCGCGTTGAACGCGTCGAGCGCGTCCACCGGCTTGCCGTCGACCAACGTGCCGACCTCGGTGATGGCCGTGCCGCCCCAGTTGTAGATCAGGTTCTCGACCGCGCCGCCGTTGCCCAGCTTGACGTAGTTGTTCTCGACGTACAGCTTCGACTGCACGCCGACGCCCCAGGCGTAGACGAACGTCGGTCCGGGCTCGTAGAGGTTGTTGTAGACGTGCACCTGGCCGAACCGGACGCGCGGCAGGCGCTCCTCGACGTTGCGGAACACGTTGTGGTGCACCGAGACCCGCAGCTTGCCGGGGTCGGTGGTCGAGGTGTTGGACGAGCCGATGAGCATCGTCTTGCCGTGGTCCTCGAACAGGTTGTACGACGCGGTGACCAGGTCGGTGCCGCTGGTCATGTCGAGCGAGCCGTCGTGCTGCTGGTAGGGGCGACCGAAGTAGCTCGGCGCGGCGCTGTCCGGGAACGGCTGGTCGGTGAACGTGTTGTGGTCGACCCACACGTTCGTGGCGCGCTGGAGGGACACCGCGTCGTAGGCGGAGTTCCAGTTGCCCGTCGCGCCGTCGGTCGGGTCCCACTGCGGGAAGCAGTCGCGGGTGTCGCGGAACGTGAGGTTGCGGATGATCACGTTCGACGCGCCGTGCACCCGCAGGGACGCGCCGGTGATGCCCGCGCCCCGGCCGTCGCCCACGATCGTGGTGTCGGAGCCGACGGCGAACGAGATCGCCGCGGCCTGGCGCGCGGCCGACGCGGCGCGGGCGTCCTCCAGCGGGCCGCTGGGCTCGGTGTCGCGCCCCCAAACGGCGGGGTCGTATGCGGCCAGATAGCCCGCGAGCGTGTAGCCGTCCGTGGCATATGTTGCGCAATCAGCCCTGACGTCGATGACGCCGCGCACTTTGATGAGGCGTGGCGCGGGCGCGGCCAGGGCCGCCCGCAACTCCGCCGCCGTGCGCACGACGTGTTCGGTCGTGGCGGCCGACCCACCGGTGGTGCCCGTGCCGCTCGACGCCCAGCCGTCACCGGGCTGGAGAACCTGTCTTCCCAGGTCATGGCCTGCGTGCGCGGGTGCTGCCGCGATCACGCCGAGGGCGCAGGAAAGCACGAGCGCAGTACTGATCATCCGCATGACGAGGGGCCTTCCCCGGCAAGATTGTTCATAAATGTGAACACTATCCAGAAGTGCGAACAGAGTATTGCGAAAGTGTCCGGCACACGTCAACGACGTAACTTCGTTCGACTGCCGTTCGACCCGGTGATTCGATCAAGAGTCGAATTCGACTCGAATTCGACGGTCCGAGGGCGGCTTCCCGGCGGTCCCGGGCGCGGCGGAACGGCCCGGCACGCACGGGAAACCGCCCCCGACCCGCGGCGGGTCGGGGGCGGTCCGGTGGCCCGCGAACGGCGTCGCGGACGTCAGGCGGGCACGCCGAAGGCGGCGATGCGGTCGGACAGGATCCGGGCGTGCGGCTCGCGCGGGTGGCGGTCCGCGAGGCGGCGCAGGGGCCGCAGGCGGTCGGCGACCCGCGTGGAGTCGAGCGACCCGGCGGCGGCCAGGGCGCGCTCCCCCACCTCCGCCGCCTGGTCGAAGTCCCGGTCCACCAGGTGGTTCGTGGCCAGCGCCACCAGGCTGAAGGTCCGGCTGCGGCTCATCCGCTCGGAGTAGCCCGCCACGGCCGCGGTCAGCGAGTCGATCGCGGCCGAGGTCTGCGCCGGGTCCACCGTCCGGGCCAGCTCCGTCAGCACCACGCCGGTCAACCCGCACAGGTCCGGCTCGTCGAAGAAGCGCACCCACCCGGGCACCGGGCCGGACGGCGCGCGGGAGAACTCGTCGTGCGCCAGGTGCAGCAACCGCAGCGCGCCGCTCCGGTCGCCCAGGCCCGCGCGCGCCCACGCCTGGTTGGCGTGCAGCACCGCGACGGCCCGCGCCGACCCCGCCCGTCGCGCCGCGACGAGCCCGAGCGCGAACTCCCGCGACGCCTCGCAGCGCCTGCCGCGGTGCAGCCGCATCCGGCCGACGCGGTAGTGGATGTTGGCCTGCAGGTCCTCGTGGCCCGCCTCGACCGCGAGGTCCAGCGCCCGGTCCCAGTGCCGCGCGGCGAGCGCTTCGCGGCCGGTGTCGAAGCAGGTCCACCCGGCCACGTTGTGCAGGTCGGCCAGCGCGACCAGCAGCCGCACCCGCAGCGGGCCGGCGGTCACGGCGTCCGGGAGCCGGTCGTGCCGGGCCGCGTGGGCGATCGCGGCGTCCCGGCACGCGCCGCCGCCCTCGCGGTAGTCCACCTCGCGCAGCCGCTCGGTCTCGGCTTCCAAGCGCTCGACGTCCTCGACTCCGACGTGAGCCGGCACGCGCTGGGGTTCTGCCATGGCCGCACCTCGCAATTCCACTAGAGCGGTGGAGGAAAATCCCTCGGGCAGGTGGCAGCGGGGTACCCAGGGTGACACCGGCCGCACCTTCCGCGGGACCGCCGTCAAGGGCACGCGCCGCCCCGTTCCCGCGGTGCAGGTGCAGGTGCAGGTGCAGCGACCGTCTACTGTGGACCTCCGGTCAGCCCGCCAGCGCCGGGTACTGGACCGCGATGTCCTGCGCCAGGGCGGCTTTCACGCGACGCGACAGGTCGTCGGCCAGCACCTCGAACGCGTCGGACTCGATGCCGTCGACCGCGAGTTCCGCCACGTGCCGGGGATCGCTCTTGGGCGCGGTCACGCCGGCGGCCAGGTCGGTGTCCACGTACCCGACGTGCAGGCCGGTGACGGTGATGCCGCGCGGCCGCAGCTCCAGGCGCAGGGAGTTGGTCTGCGACCACAGGGCGGCCTTCGACGCGCTGTAGGAACCGTTGAGCGCGAACCAGGACAGCACGGAGGCGACGTTGAGCAGGTGGCCGCCGCCGTTGCGCTCGACCACGGGCACGAACGCGCGCGTCACGTGCAGCGGCCCGTAGAAGTTGGTCTCGAACTCGCGCCGGACGTCCTCCACCGGCGAGTCCAGGAACGACGCGCCCACCAGCCCGCCCGCGTTGTTGACCACGATGGTGACGTCGTCGGCGCGGGCCGCGGCGGCCGCCACCGAGGCGGGATCGGTGACCTCCAGCGCGAGCGGGACGGCATCCGGGTGCGTGACGGTGCGCGGGTCGCGCGCGGTGGCGTAGACCTTCGCCGCGCCCCGGTCGTACAGGGCCTCGACCAGGGCCTTGCCCAGGCCCCGGTTGCCGCCCGTGACCAGTGCGGTCGCCCCGTTGATCGTCGTCATGGCACTCCTCCAGAGGTGGAAACCGATCGGTTTCCGCCGACTGTAGACCGATCGGTTTCCCCCTGTCGACCCGGGCCGGTACCCTGCCGGGGTGACCACTCCACGGGACCGCCTGCTGGACGCGGCGGGCGAGCTGTTCTACCGGGAGGGCGTCGGCGTCGGCGTCGACGCGCTGTGCAAGGCGGCCGGCGTCTCCAAGCGGTCGATGTACCTGCTGTTCGACGGCAAGGACGAGCTGATCGCGGCGAGCCTCGACCGCCGCGCCCCGGCCTACGACGCCCTGCTGCTCCCCCCGGACGGCGGCACGCCGCGCGAACGGGTCCTGCACGTGTTCCGCGCGCAGGACGAGCTGTCCGACCGGCCGGACTACCGCGGCTGCCCGCTGGTCGCCACCGCGACCGAGCTGAAGGACGCCGCGCACCCGGCCAACGCCGTGGCGCGCCGGCACAAGCAGGACCTGACCGACTTCTTCGCCGCCGAGGCCCGCGCGGCGGGCGTGGCGGACCCCGACACCCTCGCCGCGCAGCTCACCGTGGTGTTCGACGGCGCGAGCGCCCGTGCCGTGGTCCGCGCCGAGCCGCTGGGCGGTCTCGGCGTCGCCACCGCGACCGCGCTGCTGGACGCGGCCGGGCTCGGCTGAGCGCCCCCTCCGCGGGCGGGGCCGGCGTCGTGACGTGCCGCAGGCCGGGTCCGGGAACGGGTGGGACGGGCGTCAGCGCCCGGCCCGGTCGGCCCGCCACCGCGCCACGACGTGCTCGACGTCGAACGGCATCAGGTTCAGCGGCGGACCCGACAGGGGCTTGCGGATCGCGTCCTCGATCCTGGCGTTGATCGCCGCCAGGATCGACCGCACCTCGGCCTCGGTGCGCGCCCGCCCGGCGGCCTCGCGCGCGGCCTCGGCCTCCTTGCGCAGCAGCAGCGTGGGCGGGAGCGCGGTGCCCTCCTCGCGGCGCAGCTTCTCCTTCACCCACCACAGCTCGTCGTGGGGCTGATCCAGGCCCGACAGCGGCTTGCCCGCGCCCGGCAGGTCGTCGAACTCGCCGCGGTCCTGGGCCTCCCGGATCTGCCGCTCGATCCAGGTCTCGAAGCCCACCCCGGCCGGTTTGCGCTCGGTCACGGCTCACCTCCCCCGGTCGAGGGTACCGACGCCAGCCGGGCCGCCTTGTCCACGAGGTAGCGCTGCTCGGGGGTGCTCGTGGTGCGCGCGGCGGCCGCCCGGTAGTGCGCCACGGCCCGCGGCACGTCACCGGCCATCTCGTGCAGGTGGCCGCGCACGGCGTCGAGCCGGTGGTGGCCGGCCAGCCGCCCGTCCAGCGCGTCGAGCGCCTCCAGCCCGGCGGCGGGCCCGTGCACCATCGCGAGCGCGACCGCCCGGTTGAGCGACACCACCGGGTTGCCGGTCATCCGCTCCAGCAGCCCGTACATGCCCAGGATCTGCGGCCAGTCGGTCTCCTCGGCGCGCAGCGCGTCGTCGTGGAGCGCCGCGATCGACGCCTGGAGCTGGTACTCGCCGATCGCGCCGCGCTCCACCGCCGCCATGATCAGCTCGACGCCCTCGACGATCAGGTCCCGGTCCCACCGCGACCGGTCCTGCTCGGCCAGGGGGATCAGCGCGCCGTCCGGGCCGGTGCGCGCGGGCCGGCGGGCGTCGGTGAGCAGCATCAGCGCGAGCAGGCCCGCCACCTCCGGGTCGGCCGGCAGCCGGGCGTGCACGGCCCTGGCCAGCCGGATCGCCTCGCCGGACAGCTCCGTCCGGTGCAGGGCGCCGCCGACGCTGCTGGTGTAGCCCTCGTTGAAGATCAGGTACAGGGTGTGCAGCACGGACCTCAGCCGGGCCGCGAACTCGTCCGGGCCGGGCAGGGCGAAGCTCGCGCCGCGCAGCTTCTGCTTGGCGCGGCTGATCCGCTGGGCCATGGTCGCCTCGGGCACCAGGAACGCGTTCGCGATCTCCGCCGTGGTGAGGCCGCCGACCGCGCGCAGGGTCAGCGCGATGGCCGACGCGGGCGTCAGCTCCGGGTGGCAGCACAGGAACAGCACGACCAGCGTGTCGTCCCGGTCCACCGCCTCGCCGGGCGGCGGCTCGCGGAACACCTCCTCCTCGCGGCGGCGGCGGGCGGCCTCGCTGCGGATCAGGTCCGTCATCTTCCGCACGGCGGTCTGCACGAGCCAGCCGCGCGGGTTGTCCGGCAGGCCGTCCACGGGCCAGTGCCGGGCCGCCGCCAGCAGCGCCTCCTGCACCGCGTCCTCGGCCTGCGCGAAGTCGCCGAACCGGCGCGCGACCACGCCGAGGACCTGCGGCGCGCACTCGCGCAGCAGGTCCTCGACGGCCTTGCCGGACGTGGCCGGCCCCGTCACAGGTCGGACGACGCGGGCGCGGACATCAGCTCGCGCACCTCGATCGGCTGGCCGAGCGGCACGCCGTTCGGGCCGGGCGCGGCCGACGCCTTCGCCGCGATCTCCAGCGCGCGCTCCAGCGTCGTGTCGACCATCCAGTAACCCGCCAGCAACTCCTTCGACTCCGGGAACGGGCCGTCGGTGATCACGGGCGCGCCCTCGCCGGTGAACGTCACCGTCTTGGCCAGCTCGGGGCCCGCCAGGCCCTGCGCGTCGACCAGCTCGCCGTTGTCGGTCAGCTCCTTCCCGAGGTCCTGCTGGAACCGGATGTGCGCGGCGATGTCCTCGCGCGCCCAGCGGTCGATCGGCACGTCGCAGGTGGCGGTGGGGCCGTAGTTCATGAGGAGCAGGAACTTCGCCATGTCGGACTCCTGGGTCGTCGTTCGCGCCCATCTTGGCGCTCGCACCCTCTGGACGGAGCCGTCACGGCGCTCTCTACACCGTGCAATGTGACGTGCATCACATGCGAAAGGGCTCGCGGTTGTGCCCCGTCGCCAGGGCACAACCGCGAGGTCCGGTCAGGTCAGCGCGCAGGTCGGAACCGGGTTCCACCCCGTCGCGTCACCCGTGCCGGTGAACCCGACCTTGGTCGTCCCGGCCGGCGGCAGCGCGCCGTTCCAGGACGCGTTGGTCACCGTCACCGACGTGCCGCTCTGGGTGAAGGTCCCGTTCCAGCCCTGGGCGAGGGACATGCCCGAGCGGAACGCGAACCCGACCCGCCAGCCGCGGCTCGTGGCGCCGCCGCCGTTGCGGACCGTGATCTCCACCTGGAACCCGCCCTGCCACTGGTTGACGACCTTGATCTCCACGTCGCACGACCCGTTCGGGACCGTGGTCGTGGTGGTCGTGGTGGTGGTCGTCGTCGTCGTTGTAGTGGTGGTGGTGGTGGTGGACGTGGGCGTGGTGCCGTTGAGCGCCGACACCACGGCCGGGATCCACCGGTCGGCGATCTTGCGGTCGCCCGACGCGTTGGGGTGCACGCCGTCGTAGGTGTCGGTGGCGGTGTTGAAGCCGGTCCACTGGTCGACCACGGTGACCGGCGACTGCGCGGTGGACTTGGCCGCCGCCCAGCCGGGGATGGCCGCGTTCAGGTCGATCACGCGTTGCGGGCACTCGGCGCAGGCGCTCGCCGCCATGGGGATGATCTTGGCGACGAGCACCTTCATGCTCGCGTTGTTCGCGCGCATCTGGTCCACCAGCTTGCCGTAGGCGGCCAGGATGGTCGCGGTCGACCGGTTGCTCCACACGTCGTTGGTCCCGAAGTGCATGAGCACCACGTTCGGGTTGGTGGCGCCGAGCCAGCCGACGAGCTGGTTCTGGTCGGCCACGGTGGTGACCAGCGCGCCGCCGTGCCCCTCGTTCTCGCCGTCGTAGGGGAACCCGCAGCCGTCGCCGGCGCGGGTGCCCACGAAGTCGATGTCGGTGTGCCCGGCCGCGCGCAGGTCGCGGTCGAGCAGCGCGCGCCAGCAGCCCGGCGACCCGGTGATCGAGTCGCCCAGCGCCATGATGCGCGTCGGCGCGGCGGCCTCGACCGCCTGACCCGGTGCGGCCACCAGGAGCCCGACCAGCGTGGCCAGCGCGCCTAACAGCGCCGCGACCGCAGTCTTCCTCGTCATCGCGATCTCCTAGGCCGTCGTGCAGGTGGCGCCGTTGAGGGTGAACGCGGTGGGCACGGAGTTCGTGCCGTTCCACGACCCGATGAAGCCGAAGCTGACCGAGCCGTTCACCGGGATGGAGGCGGTGTAGGACACGTTGGTCGCGCTCAGCACGGCACCCGACTGGGTCGTGGTGGCGCCCCAGGACTGGCTCACCGTCTGGCCGTTGGCCCAGGTCCAGCGCAGCGTCCAGCCGTTGACCGGCGCGGTGCCGGTGTTGGCGATCTTCACGTCGCCCTGGAAGCCGCCCTGCCACTGGCCCGCGACCTTGTAGGTGACCGCGCAGGAACCGCCGCCGCCACCGGGCAGGGTGGTCACGGTGACGGTGTTGGAGCGGGTGGAGCGGTTGCCCGCCGCGTCGCGCGCGTAGACGGCGAAGGTGTAGGCGGTGTTGGCCGACAGGCCGGTGACGGTCGCCGTGGTGGTGGCGGAGCTGACCGCGGCGGTCTCCGTGGCGCCGTTGACCCGGACCACGTCGTAGCCGGTCACGCCGACGTTGTCGGTGGACGCGGCCCAGGACAGGGTGGCGCTGCTCGACGTGACGCCGGACGCGGTCGGGGTGCCGGGGGTGGACGGCGGGGTGGTGTCCGGCCCCGTGCCGCTGTCGTAGACGCTGGCCTGGCGCGAGGTGGCCTTGATGCCGTTGGCGCCGTTGATCGCGCGCTGGCCCCAGCTGGTGAGCTGGGCGGCGTTGAAGCCGGTCACCATGTCGAGGTACTCGACGCCGCCGCCGTTGCCCGACCACGACCACGCGAGGTAGCCCAGCTTGAGCGACTGGGTGGTGGCGAAGATCGTGTCCTCGTCGGGGTTGCCGTCGGAGTGGTCGTGGCCGAACTCGCCGACCACGATCGGCAGCTTCGCGGTGACGAACCGGTTCAGGTAGTCGTTGATCTCGGCGGCCGTGTCGAAGACGCCGTACATGTGGATGGAGAACACCGTGTTCTTCTGCGGGTCGGCGGCGAAGACCGAGGCCGCGTTGTCGCGCATCGTGAAGGCCCAGTCCTGGCCCCAGTTCGGCGCGTCCACCATGATCGTGTGCTCGAAGCCCGCCGCGCGCAGCGAGGTGATGGCGTCCTTGGTGGCCTGCGTCCACCCGGTGTAGCCGGTGTTGCCCCACGGCTCGTTGCCGATGTTCAGGATGACGTACTTCTCCTGGCCGGCCAGGGCGCTCTGGACGCTCTTCCAGTACTCGACGGCGCGGGCGAGGCTGACCGCGCCGCTCTGCTCCTGGTAGCCGGTGGTGTCGTGCACCTCCAGCACGCAGATGAGCTTGTTGGCCTTGCACTGGCCGATGACGTTGGCGACGTCGGCGGCGTTGTTGAGGGTCCACCGGTCGCCGGAGCTGAGGACGACGCGGACGGTGTTCGCGCCCGTGGCCTTGATGTCCTTGAGGGCCTGGGTGGTGCGGTCGGTGTACCAGGTGTGCGCGTGGTTGACGCCACGCATCACGAAGTCGTTGCCGTTGGCGTCGAGGAGGCGGCCGTTGCTGACGGTGAACCCGGCCGCGGCGTGCGCCGGCGCCACCGTGAGCAGTGACAGGACCAGGGCGCCGACGGCGGCCGTTATGAGGGCACCGACCGAGCCGAATCGCTTGCGCATGGATGTACCTCGCGTAGTTGTCGACACTGACGTAGCGAGCGCAGGGCAGCGCGCCTGCCTGCGGCAGGCCCCCACACCAAATCAATTAACCGCTTAAGTGTCAACGCCCACAATCCCCGACCCACCCGCTCTGGGACCGCTCCCAATCCTCCAGTCTCCTACACCACCCCAACCCCTGACCACCCCCGCGCGAGTCGAACCCCCAGCGCCCGCGTGTCCTACGTCCAGAACGCGCGTGTCCTACGTTCAGAACCCCCGAGTTCAACGTTCGGAACAAGCGACCTGCGTTTTCCCGCCACGAACGCGAACGTGCAACACGGGTGTTCCGAACGTAGGACACGGTTGACCTGAACGTAGGACACGCGGGGTTTGGAGGTTCGACTCACGCGGGGGGATGGGTGGTGCTGGAGCGGGGGACCAGTTCCGGGTCGGAGGTCTTGACCTGTTCGGGCGGGGCGCCGTTGATCACGTCCAGCAGCAGGCGCACGGCGGCCGCGCCGCGTTCGGCGATCGGGCGGCGCACCGCCGACAGGGCCGGGCGCACCAGCCGGCACAGCGCCGAGTCGTCCCACGCGACCAGCGAGAGCTGGTCCGGCACGCCCAGCCCCAGCTCGTGCGCCACGCCCAGCGCGGACACCGCCATCACGTCGTTGTCGAACACGAGCGCGGTCGGCGGCGTGCCGCCGGTCAGCACCCGCCGCGTCACGCGGGCCGCCGCCTCGTCGGAGTAGTCCGCGTGCACCACGCGGGCGTCGGGCAGCCCGAGCCGCGCGGCGGCCGCCGTGAACGCCCGCGACCGCGCCTGCGTGTGCACGAACTTCGTCGGCCCCGCGACGCGCACGATCCGGCGGTGCCCGAGCGCCACCAGGTACTCCAGCACCTCCACCACGGCCGTCTCGTCGTCGGTCCACACGCACGGCAGGTCCGGCACGACCGGCTCGCCCAGCACCACGGCCGGCAGCCGCAGCTCCCGCACCAGCTCCACCCGCGGGTCGTGCTGGACCAGGTCGACCAGCAGCACGCCGTCCACCCGCCGCTCGCCCCACCACCGCCGGTACGCCGCCAGCTCGGCCGCCGAGTTGTCCGTCACCTGGAGCAGCAACGACGTCGGCCCGCCCGCCAACGCGTCCTGGATGCCCGAGATCAACTGCATGAAGTACGGCTCGACGCCGATCACCCGCGCGGGCCGGTCCACCACGAGCCCGATCGCGTTCGCCCGCCCGTCGCTCAACGACCGCGCGGCGCTGCTGGGCACCCAGCCGAGGCGGTCCGCGATGTCCATGATCCGGCGACGGGTGGGCTCCGAGACGCCCGGCCGGTTGTTGAGCGCGTACGACACCGCGCCGGTGGACACCCCCGCGGCCTTGGCGATGTCCGAGATGGTCGGACGCTTCCCTGCCACCCGCGCCTCCTCGGTCGGTGATCATCAAGTCTAGACGGCCGCAGACCCCGTCTTACCCGGTAGGGTAATTAAGCGCTTAACGGATTACCTGAAAGGGGACCGCCGTGCCCTGGTTCGACCTCTCCGAGCGGGAACTGGCGCAGTACCGGACCGACACCGTCGAACCGGACAACCTCGACCTGTGGTGGAAGTCCCGGCTGGAGGAGGCCCGCGCCGCCGCGCTGCCGCCGGTGCTCACCCCGTACGCCGCCGACGCGTACGGGCCGCTCTCGGTCTGGGACGTCGAGTTCTCCGGCTACGGCGGCGACCGGGTCCGCGGCTGGTACATCCGCCCCGCCGGTTCCGGCGTCGAGTCGCTGCCCACCGTCGTCTGCTACATCGGGTACGGCGGCGGGCGCGGCCTGCCGTCGGAGCACGCGCTGCTGCCGTCGGTCGGGTACGCGGTGTTCGTGATGGACACCCGCGGCCAGGGCGGCCGGTGGACCACCGGCGCGACACCGGACTCCGGGCTCGTCGGCCCCGAGCACCCCGGCGTGATGACCCGCGGCATCGCGAGCCCCGAGACCTACTACGTCACGCGCCTGATGGTGGACGCGGCACGGGCCGTGGAGGTGGCCGCCTCGCTGGACGGCGTGGACGAGACCCGGATCGCGGTGTCCGGCGGCAGCCAGGGCGGCGGGCTGGCGCTCGCGGCGGCCGCGCTCAACGGCGAGGCCGTGAAGGTGTGCCACGCGGACGTGCCGTTCCTGTGCGACTTCCAGCGGGCCATCACCCTGACCGACGCCGAGCCCTACGCGGAGATCGCGAAGTTCCTCGCCAACCACGTCGACCTGATCCCCGCGGCCCTCGACACGCTGCGGTACGTGGACGGCGCGTTGCTGGCCAAGCGGATCACGGCCACCTCGCTGCTGAGCGTGGGCCTGATGGACGAGGTGTGCCCACCGTCCACTGTGTACGCCGCGTACAACGAGATCACCGCGCCGAAGGAGATGGCGGTGTTCCCGTTCACCGGCCACACCACCCCGCGCGTGCACGACGAGCGCAAGCTGCGCCACCTGCGCACCCACCTGTGACGGAAGGCGGGCCGTGAGGGGACCACCGCCATAGCCCCCTCACGGCCCAGCCCGGTCAGTGGACTCGGCTGCTCCCCGGGGGTCCCGGGTAGCTCGGCCCGGGACCTCCTGCGTCCACGACCAGCTCGCGCACCACCGCCATCGGGTCGACCGGCCGGAACCCGGGCGTGCCCGCGTCCGGCCGGAACCCGGTGGCGGTCCCGGTGACGCACCGCCGACTCGTCGGTCGCCTCACCGCGAGGCGGTCGTCACCGGGGTGACCAGCACGCGGTCGTGGCCGACCACGCGCGGTTCACCGGTCAGCCGCACCGACTGCCGCCAGCGGATGTCCTCGCTCGAGCAGCCGACCTGGAGCACGACCTCGCCGGTCTCCACGACGCGCCTGCCGTCGCGGCCGGTGAACGAGGTGCGGTCGGCGTGCAGCCGGAACGTCACCTCGGTCGTCGCGCCCGCGTCCAGCTCGACCCGGGCGAAGCCGACGAGCTGGCGCACCGGGCGGGTGACGCTCGCGACCGGGTCGTGCAGGTACAGCTGCACGACCTCGGCGCCGGCCCGGTCGCCGGTGTTGCGCACCAGGCACGACACCTCGACCTCGCCGTCGGAGGGCAGCTCCTGCGCCGCCGCGAAGTCGGACAGCTCGAACGACGTGTAGGACAGGCCGTGCCCGAACGGGAAGGCGGGCGACGGGTCGACCGAGCTGACACCGCCCGGACCGCCCAGCGGCGGGTGCAGGTAGGTGGTCGGCTGGCCGCCGGAGCCGCGCGGCACCTGCACCGGCAGCTTGCCGGACGGGTTGACGCGCCCGCTGAGCACGCCGGCCACCGCGCCCGCGCCCTCCTCGCCGGGGAAGAATGCCTGGACCACCGCGGCGGGCCGCGAGGAGGACCCGGAGGCGGGCTCCAGGTACTTCCCCAGCGCGTACGGGCGGCCGGTCAGCAGCACCAGCACCACCGGCACGTCCAGCGCCAGCAGCTCCGCCAGCAGCTCGCCCTGCACGCCGGGCAGGTTCAGGTCCTCGGCGTCGCAGCCCTCGCCGGAGGTGCCGCGGCCGAACAGCCCGGCCCGGTCGCCCAGCACGGCCAGCACCACGTCGGCCTCGCGGGCGGTCGCGACGGCGTCCCCGATGCCCGACCGGTCGTCGCCGTCGACCTCGCAGCCCTTGGCGGTGGTGACCGACGCGCCGGGGAACTCCTTGCGCACGGCTTCGAGCATGGTGTCCATCTCGACGCCCAGCGCCACCTCGGGGTGCTGCACGCCGACGTGGTTGGGGAACGCGTAGCAGCCCATCAGCGACAGCAGGTCGTCCGCGCACGGCCCGACCACGGCGAGCTTGCCCGGGTCGCGCAGCGGCAGCACGTCGGCGGTGTTGTCCAGCAGGACCACGGACCGCTCGGCCATGGTGCGGGCCAGGTCGCGCAGGGCGGGCGGGTCGAGGTCGACCGGCTCGCCGCGCAGCACCGCGGGCGACTCCGGCTGCCAGCCGTCGTCCAGCAGGCCCAGCTCGCACTTCTGGGTCAGCACGCGGGTCACCGCGCGGTCCACCAGCTCCTCGTCCACCTGCCCGGACCGCACCAGCTCGGCCAGCGGCTCGCCGTAGCAGCGCACGCTGGGCAGCTCGACGTCGATGCCGGCGGCCAGCGCCAGCGCGGCGGCCTCGCCGGGCGAGCCCGCGATCGCGTGCGCGGTCTCCAGGAACGACACCGCGAAGTAGTCGGCGACCACCACGCCGGTGAAGCCCCACTGGTCGCGCAGCAGGTCGGTGAGCAGGGTCCGGTCCGAGGCGGCCGGCACGCCGTCCACCTCGGCGTAGGAGTTCATCACCGACCGCGCGCCGCCGAGCCGCAACGCCATCTCGAACGGCGGCAGCACCACGTCGGCGAACTCGCGCGGCCCCATGTGGACCGGCGCGTGGTTGCGCCCGCCGCGCGAGGCCGAGTAGCCCGCGAAGTGCTTGAGCGTGGCCACGATGCCGCTGGACTCCAGGCCCCTGGTGTAGGCGGCACCGAGGAGACCGACGAGGTACGGATCCTCGCCGATGGTCTCCTCGGTGCGTCCCCACCGCGGGTCGCGCGACACGTCCAGCACCGGCGCCAATCCCTGGTGGACGCCGACGTCGCGCATCACGAGACCCACCTCGCGTGCCATCCGCTCGACCGTCTCCGGGTCGAACGAGGCGCCCCACGCGAGCGGGGTCGGGAAGACGGTGGCCTGCCACGCGGTGAAGCCGGACAGGCACTCCTCGTGCGCCATGGCCGGGATGCCGAAGCGGGTGTTCGCGACCAGCTTGCGCTGCGTCTCGGCCAGCACCTTCGCCCCGACCAGCGGGTCGACCGGCCCGGTGCCGAAGACGCGGGTGAGCTGGCCGAGGCCGGGCTTGGTCAGCTCGTCCCACGGCGGCAGCGGCTCGGCGAACTCGTGCTGCGCGGGCGCGACCTCCTCGCCCTCGGAGATGCCCACCCACACGCCCACCAGCTGGGCCAGCTTCTCCTCCAGGGTCAGCTCGGCCAGCAAGGCGGCGACCCGCTCACCGGTCGGCTTTCCGGGATCGGCCCAGGGGTTCAGC
This sequence comes from Actinosynnema sp. NPDC004786, assembly GCF_053601135.1. Lineage (NCBI taxonomy): Bacteria > Bacillati > Actinomycetota > Actinomycetes > Pseudonocardiales > Pseudonocardiaceae > Actinosynnema > Actinosynnema sp. NPDC004786. Next base: position 21,425 of record NZ_JBSGBG010000007.1, read on the forward strand.
ACGGCGGCTCCTTCGTTGACGATCGGACGACGAGTTCGGTGGCCAGTTCCACCCGTTCGGTCTCCACGGGGCGACCCGCGATCAGGTCGGCGAGCATGCGGCCCGCGTGGCGGCCCATCTCGGTGAGCGGCTGGCGCACGGTGGTGAGGGCGGGCGAGGACCACACCGCGACCGGCAGGTCGTCGAAACCGACCACGCTCAGGTCGTGCGGCACGGAGAGCCCGACCACGCGGGCGGCCTCGATCACGCCCAGCGCCTGTTCGTCGTTGCCGGCGAAGATCGCCGTCGGCCGGTCCGGCAGCGCCAGCAGCTCGGCCGCGCGGCGGAACCCGCCCTCGTGCTTGAAGTCGCCGTGCTTGACCAGTTCGGGGTTGAACGGGATGCCCGCGCGGTCGAGCGCGGCGCGGTAGCCGTCCACCCGCGCCCGGCTGCACAGCATGCCGGCCGGCCCGCCGATGACGCCGACCCGGCGGTGGCCGAGGCGCAGGAGGTGTTCGGTGGCGGCCAGGCCGCCCGCCCAGTTCGTCGCGCCGACGCTCGGCACGTTCGGCTGCGGCAGGTCGACCGGGTCGATGACCACGACGGGGATGCGGGAGTTGGCCAGCACGCGCCGGTCGGCCGCGGTCAGCTGGGAGGTGACCAGGAGCGCTCCCGCGCGCCTGGCCTCGACCAGCGACGCCGCCCAGGACGTGTGCTGACGGGGTTTGTCGGTGGACGACACCACGACGTGCAGCCCGGTGTCGACGACGCCACGGATGATCTCCACCGCCCAGGGGCTGTCGAGGGCGGTGAACACGAGGTCCACCAGCAGGTGCCCGGAGGCCCTGCGGGACCCCACCGGCACGTAGTCATACTCGGCGAGCAACTGCCGCACGCGAGCCCTGGTTTCCGCGCCGACGTCGTCCTTCCCGTTCAGGACTTTGGACACCGTCGGGAGCGACACCCCCGCTGCTGCGGCAATCGTGGCCAACGTGGCTCGACGCATGGGCCGATAGTATCGAAACTCGATCGAAACACAAGGGTGACCTCCTGACGTGCAGAAACGCTACTTACACACGCCGGATGGTGATGCTTGACACCGCTTGGGCGCGGGCCTAAGGTCTGCGCAAGTCGTGGATGTTTCGAAATGTTTCGATGCCACGAACAAATCCGCAGCGTGGCAGAAGGGTGGCGGTCGCATGTCCCGCCGTTCATGGGTGCGTCCCCTCATCGCGATGGGGCTGGTCGCCGTGACCGCAGTGGTGTCCGCGTGTGGCACCTCCGGTCCGGGCGAGTCGAGCACCGGCGAACTGAAGATCTGGGCACTCGAGGACCCGGTGCTCAACAAGATCGAGCAGCAGTCGATCGACGCCTTCAAGTCGGGTGGCGGCAACGCCTCTCTGGAGACGTTCGGCAACGACCCGTACAAGCAGCGCCTCCGGGTCGCCATCGGCTCGCCGCAGGCCCCTGACCTGTTCTTCAACTGGGGCGGCGGCAACCTCAAGGAGTACGTCGACGCCGGCAAGGTGGCCGACCTGACGTCGGTGCTCAACGAGAACAAGGCCGTCAAGGACGCGTTCATCCCGAGCGTGCTCGACGGCGCGAAGCTCGGCGACAAGTACTACGGTGTGCCGATGCGCGGCATGCAGCCGGTGCTGCTGTTCTTCAACAAGAAGGTCTTCACCGAGGCCGGCGCGAAGCCGCCGACGACGTGGGACGAGCTGCTCGCGGCCGTGGACACCTTCAAGGCCAAGGGCATCACGCCGATCGCCCTGGCGGGCACCCAGGCGTGGACCGAGCTGATGTGGGCCGAGTACGTGCTCGACCGCGTCGCGGGCCCCGAGGTGTTCAAGAACATCCGGGACAACGGCCCCGCGGGCTGGAAGGACCCGGCCGTCGTCGAGTCGATGACCAAGCTCAAGGACCTCATCGACCGCGGCGCGTTCGGCACCAACTTCGCCTCCGTCGGCTACGACGCCGGCGGCGCGTCGACCATCCTGGCGCAGGGCAAGGCCGCGATGCACCTCATGGGCTCGTGGGAGTACACCAACCAGCTCGACCAGAGCCCGGACTTCGTGAAGAACGGCGACCTGGGCTGGGTGGCGTTCCCGTCGATCCCCGGTGGCAAGGGCGACCCGGGCAACCTGGTCGGCAACGTGAGCAACTTCTACTCCGCGACCGCGGACTCCAAGAGCCTCGACGCGGCGAAGAAGTTCGTCACGAGCGAGCTGCACAAGGACTCCTACGTCGAGGCCCTGATCGCCGCCGGTGACGTCCCGCCGGTCGTGGGCGCCGAGGAGAAGCTCAAGAAGTCGCCGAGCCCCGAGTACTCGACGTTCATCTACGAGCTGGTGCTGGACTCGAAGAACTTCCAGCTCTCCTGGGACCAGGACCTGCCCGCCGACGACGCCACGTTCATGCTGACCCAGCTCCAGGAGTTCTTCCTGGGCAAGGTCTCGCCGCAGCAGTTCGTCGACGCGGTGGCCGCGCGCTGATGTCGTCTCAACGGCCTTCGGCCTGGTACGCCGTGCCGGCGTTCGCGTTCTTCGCCCTGTTCGCCGCGTTGCCCATGCTGCTCGTGATCTACCTGAGCTTCACCGCTTGGGACGGCCTGGGCACGCCGGCGGTCAACGGGGGCGAGAACTGGGCCCGGCTGCTCGAGGACAGCGAGGCGCGTGCCTCGGTGTGGCGGACCCTGGTGCTGATGGTCGTGTCGTGGCTCGTCCAGACCCCGATCGCATTGCTGATCGGGGTCTGGGCGGCCGGCAAGCAGCGGTCCCGGGCGGTGCTCAGCTCGATCTTCTTCCTCCCGCTGCTGCTGTCCACGGCCGCCATCGCGCTGTTGTGGCAGGCGCTGCTCGAGCCGAACTTCGGCGCGTTCGTCGGCGGTCCGCTGTTCCTGGGCGACCCCGACATCGCGCTCTACACGGTGGTGCTGGTGATCTCCTGGCAGTTCATCCCGTTCCACACCCTGCTCTACCAGGGTGCGGCGCGGGCGGTGCCGCAGTCGCTGTACGAGGCGGCGACCATCGACGGCGCCTCGCGGGTGAGCAAGTTCCGGCACATCACGCTGCCGCAGCTGCGGTACACCGTGGTCACGTCGTCGGTGCTGATGCTGGTCGGCTCGCTGACCACGTTCGACACCGTGCTCATCCTGACCAACGGCGGACCGGGCACCGCGACCCGCATCCTGCCCCTGCACATGTACATCACCGGCTTCAGCGGGTTCGAGATGGGCTACGCGAGCACGATCGCGGTCGTGCTGGTGGTCCTCGGCACCGCGCTGTCGCTCGCGGTCATGCGCTGGAGCGGGTTCCGCCAGATGAGCAGCCAGCAGGAGGGGTCGTGAAGTCTCGTCCCAACTGGCCCGCCGGGCTGTTCGCCCTGGTGTGGCTGGTCATCGTGGTCGGACCGCTGCTCTACCTGGTCACGGTGTCGCTGCGCACGCGCGCCGAGTACCTCGGCAAGAGCGTGTGGGAGATGCCGGACGCGCTGACGCTGGACAACTACGTCACCGTGCTGACCGGCGGCTTCGGCCAGTACCTGCTGAACAACGTGATCGTGACCGTGGCGACGGTGGCGATCGTGGTGCTCGTGACCGTGCCCGCCGCGTACGCGGTGGTGCGCAACACCAGCCAGTTCGTGCAGCGCGGGTTCACCCTGCTGCTGATGGGGCTGGCGATCCCCGCGCAGGCCACGATCATCCCGGTGTACCTGATGATCACCCGGATGAAGCTGTACGACACGCTCACCGCGATCATCCTGCCGACGGCGGCGTTCGCGCTGCCGGTGGCGATGCTGGTGCTGGTCAACAGCCTGCGCGACGTGCCGCGCGAGCTGTACGAGGCGCAGGCGATCGACGGCGCGGGCCCCATGCGGGTGCTGGTGTCGCTGGTCCTGCCGCTGGCGCGGCCGGCGATCATGACCGTGGTCGTCTACACGGCGCTCAACGCGTGGAACGGGTTCCTCTTCCCCCTGGTGCTCACCCAGTCGGAGTCGTCGCGGGTGCTCACCCTCGGGTTGTGGGACTTCCAGGGCCAGTTCGGCACGAACGTGCCCGCGCTCCTCGCCGCCGTGACGCTGTCCGTGCTGCCGATCTTCGTGGTGTACCTGATCGGGCGGCGGTTCCTGCTCAGCGGCCTCACGGCCGGTTTCGGCAAGTAAGTCCCGGTTCGCGCGTCGGCCCCGTCGGTGGAGGAAGGACGGTCATGCCCGATCTCGTTCCCCCGCCCACGGGGCCGTCGCCCGAACGGCCGCACGCGGACATCCCCACCACGCGAGCTGCGGCCGCCCCCGCGGCGGCAGCGGCTCCGACCCGGACCCCGGCTCCCACTCCGACCCGGACCCCGACTTCGGCTCCGGAGCCGTCCCTGCGGCAGCTCGCCGCGCGGCACGGCCTCGGGTTCGGCACGGCGGTCAACCTGACCGCGCTGGCCGGCGACGAGGTGTACCGGGAGTGGGTGGCGACGCAGTTCGACACCCTCACCGCCGAGAACGCGATGAAGTGGGACGCGCTCGAACCCGTCCGCGGGCGGCACGAGTGGGGTCCGGCGGACGCGCTGGTCGCGTTCGCCGAGGCCAACGGCCAGCGCGTGCGCGGCCACACGCTCGTCTGGCACAACCAGAACCCGGCGTGGCTCGCGGACGTGCCGCCCGACGAGCTGGGCGCGGTGCTGAAGGCCCACGTCCAGACCACCGTGCGGCGCTTCCGGGGCCGGGTCTGGCAATGGGACGTCGTGAACGAGGTGTTCGAGGACGACGGGTCCCTGCGCGACACGGTCTGGCTGCGCGCGCTCGGCCCCGGCTACATCGCGGACGCGTTCCGGTGGGCGCACGAGGCCGACCCGGACGCGCTGCTGTTCTACAACGACTACGAGGTCGAGGAGGTCAACGCCAAGAGCGACGGCGTGTACGACCTCGTGCGCGAATTGCTGCGACAGGACGTGCCGATCCACGGCGTCGGCCTGCAGGCCCACCTCAGGGCGGACCACGCGCCGCTGACCATGCGGGAGAACCTGGGGCGGTTCGACGCCCTGGGCCTGCGCACGGCGGTGACGGAGGCCGACGTGCGGGTGGTGCTGCCCGCCGACCCGGTGAAGCTGCAGGCCCAGGCGAACGTGTACCGCACCGCGCTGCGGGCCTGCCTGCTGACGCCGCGCTGCCTGTCGTTCACGGTCTGGGGGTACACGGACAAGTACTCCTGGGTGCCCGGGTGGTTCGAGGGTGAAGGTGCGGCCGACATCCTCGACGAGAACTACGCCGCCAAGCCCGCTCACCGGGCCCTGCGCGACGACCTCTCGTTCGGCGGCTCGGACCGCCGGGACTGACCCGACCCGGCTCGGGCCCGCCAACCTCTCCCACGGGCCCGAGCCCCCACCCCCGCGCGTGTCCTACCTCCAGAACGCGCGTGTCCTACGTTCGGAACGCGTGAGTCCTACGTTCGGAACGCGTGAGTCCAACGTCCGGGACCCCTGAATTCAACGCTCGGAACGCCACCCGTCCGTTCCCCGCGCCCCCGATTCAGGCCAATCGAGACGTACGCTGCGCTAACCTCGGAACGCGTCCGAGTGGGAGCAACCGGACATTCGACAGTTTCGATCACAGAGTCGATTGTTTCGAACTGGTTACCGGCACTCCGAGTGACGAACAACCCACCACCGCTCCTCCACGTCCACGGGCCGGAACTGGGCTGGGCTGCCGTAGACTGCCCCCATGCCGACCAAAGCCGACCCGTCACCCTCGGATGGCACAGCCTCGGGCAAAGTCACCATTGCCGCCATTGCGGCAGAAGCCGGGGTCTCGGTTCCGACTGTTTCGAAGGTAATGAACGGTCGCGCCGACGTCGCGCCGCACACCCGGGAACGGGTCGAGGCGATCATCCGACGACACGGCTACCAGAGGCGGGCGGACGAGCGGTCGAGGCGGTCCAACCTGGTGGAACTGATGTTCCACGAGCTGGAGAGCGCCTGGGCGCTGGAGATCATCCGCGGTGCCGAGCAGGTCGCCGCGGAGCAGGGCCTGGCGCTGGTGCTGTCGGAGTCGCAGGGCAGGCTCACCCCCGGCCACGGCTGGCTGGAGGGCGTGATCGCGCGCAAGCCGCTCGCGGTGATCTCCGTCTTCTCCGACCTCACATCGTCGCAGCTGGCCAAGCTGCGCGCGCGGGACATCCCGGTCGTCGTGGTCGACCCCATCGGCGAGCCCCAGCTGGAGACGCCGTCCATAGGAGCCACCAACTGGAACGGCGGCCTCACCGCCACCCGGCACCTGATCGAGCTGGGCCACCGCCGCATCGCCATGATCGGCGGCCCGGAACGCGTGCTGTGCAGCCGCGCCCGCGTGGACGGCTACCGCGCCGCGCTGGAGACCGCGGGCCTCGCGTTCGACCCGGCCCTGGTCCGCTACGGCGACTTCCACGTCGAGTCCGGCCGCGCGCAGTTCGCGCCGCTGCTCGACCTCCCGGACCCGCCGACCGCCGTGTTCGCCGGGTCGGACCTCCAGGCCCTCGGCGTCTACGAGGCGGCACGCGCCGCCGGCCTCCGCATCCCGGAGGACCTCAGCGTCATCGGCTTCGACGACCTCCCGGTCGCGCAGTGGGTGGGCCCGCCGCTGACCACGGTCCGGCAGCCGCTGCAGGACATGGCCGCGGCGGGCACCCGTCTCGCCATCACGCTGGCACGTGGTGAAGAGCCCGAACACCGCCGAATCGAGCTTGCCACCACGCTGGTGGTGCGTCAGAGCACCGCCGCGCCGCGCTGACGAGCCGCCTCTAGTGGTGGTGGCCCGGCTTCTGGACGTAGGTGCACCCTTCCGCCTCCGCGGGGAGGGTGTGCTCCACGACCTCGTCGGGCCCCACCGGTGTGCAACGCAGGTCGTGCAGGCCCAGCAGCTCCAGGCCGAGCGTGCCGCTGAGGGCGAAGCCGTTGCCGAACCCGAAGTCCGGGTTGTCCGACACCTCGCCGGCAGCCATCGCGCCCTGCCACGCCTGCTGGAAGTCCTTCAGCTTCTCCCGCTGGAAGACGACCAGCCCCAGCCGCTCGTACGGACCCGCCGAGCACGTGCCCCACTCCGCCACGTACGGCGCGTAGAGCTTGGCCCGCAGCGGCCCGACGAAGTCGGCGAACTCCTCCATCGACCGCGGCACGACCTCGTCGCACTGGCCGGTCTTCTCCCGCACCCACTGCCCGACCTCCGCCGGGGTGCCCAGCGGCGGGCCGAGGGCGTTGGAGCCCAGGCCGGTGGAGCCGGTCGCCGCCGAGGAGCAGGCGACCGACCCCACCAGGAGCGCGGCCAGGGCCGCGCAGCGCCAGAACATCAGCCCGCGGCGCACAGGGCGCCGTTGAGGGTGAACGACGTCGGGTTCGCGGGCGTCCCCTGCGACGAGCCGTTGAACCCGAAGCTCACCGACTGACCCGGCTGGATGTTCTGGTTCCAGCTCGCACCCTTCGCGGTGGCCTTGCCCGACGCGACGGCGACCTCGGCCGACCACGCCTGGGTGATGCCCTGGCCGCTCGGGACGTCCCACACGAGCTGCCACGCGTTGACCGCGCTGGTGCCCGTGTTCTTCACCGACACGTTCGCGGTGAAGCCGCCGGACCACGAGCTGGGCACGCTGTACGTCACCGCGCACGCGCCGGGCGTGGTGCCGCCGCCCGTCGTCGTCCGCACCGACACGACGGCCGACGGCGTCGAGGTGTTGCCCGCCGCGTCCCGCGCCACCACGTAGAACTGGTACGCCGTGTCCGCGGTCAGGCCGGTGACCGTGGCGGTGGTGCCCGAGGTCGTCGCGACCGCGACGTCCGTCGCGCCCGCCTCGCGGTACACCGTGTAGCCGGTCACGCCGACGTTGTCGGTGGCCGCGGCCCAGCTCAACGCCACCGAGGTGGACGAGGCCGTGGCCGTGGGGGCGCCCGGCGCGGCCGGGGCCTGGGTGTCGCCGCCGCCGGAGCCGCCGGTGAAGTTCACGTCCGAGCAGCTGTAGAACGCCTCGGGGCTGTCACTGCGCTGCCAGATCGAGTAGATGATGTGGCGGCCGGTCTTGTTGGGCAGGGTGCCGTTCCACGAGTACTCGCCGTTGCCCAGCGGCGGGTTGGTGATGCTGTCGAACGGCGCGGGCTCCAGGTCGGACCACTTCAGCGGCTGCGTGACGTCGAAGCCGTCCTTGGTGACGTACTGGTCCCACCGGCCCGGGTGCGGGGCCCACGCGTTGTACTTGAAGGTGATCGGCGCGCCCGCCCGCAGGGTGGTCACCGGCCAGTCGCTGCGGGCCAGGTTGTAGGCGTCGTACTTGGTGGTCGGCCCGCACAGGTCGCCGTCGGCGATGATCTCGCGGTGCCGGCCGCCGGCCAGGCTGATGAGGTTGCCGTACCAGTCCCACAGCGGTTGCTTGCCACCGATCTGCACCGCGGCGACGCACGCGGGGTTCGTCGGGTTCAGGTCACCGCCGCCGCCACCGATCCTGCCGTCCTCGTAGCAGGCGTAGGTGCGGCTCGGGGGGAAGGTCATCGAACCGTGCGCCAGCGCCACGCCGCTCTGGGCGAACACGCTGGTCACACCGACGATACCGAGCGCGGCCACGGCCAACGCCCCAAAGCGCTTGAGTCGCAAGGACATTCTCCTTCAGATCGACGGTGATCTGCGAACCACGGGACTGGGAGCGCTCCCAGAATTACGATCGCATTACCGGTGACGCCACGTCAACGCTCCGTTTCAACTGGTGGCCACCGGGTACCGCACCGACATGCGGATCGCGGTGGTCGGTCAGATAGCCCGTGACCTGGTGTTGGTGGTCTCCGAGGTGCCCGCGCGGGGCGGTCGGGCGGGGGTGCTGGAACGTCGTGAAATGCTCGGCGGCAAGGGCGCGAACATCGCCCGGGGCACCAGGCAGCTGGGCGCAACGGCCGCCCTGGTGGGCGTCGTCGGGGACGACCGGGAGGGCCGCCTGCTGGTCGAGCGGCTGGACGCGGACGGCGTAGCCACGGCCGGGGTGGTGCGCCGGGAGGGCGTCCGAACGGCCCTGATCGTGGACGTCGTCTGCGACGGCGGCTACCGCTACCTGGAGGACGTCCCCGCCGCGACGCTCGTCACCGCGGCGGACGTCCGGGCGGCGTCGGCGCTGCTGGCCGGCGCGGACGCGGTGGTCGTGCAGTTGCAGCAACCGGCCGACGCGGCGCTGGCGGCGGTGCGCGCGGCGGGCGGGCTGGTCGTGCTGGACGGCGCGCCGGACGGGCGGGAGGCCGAGCTGCTGGCGGCGGCCGACGTGGTGCGCGCCGACCACCGGGAGGCGGAGCTGCTGACCGGGCGGGCGATCACCGGCGTGGACGCGGCCCTGCGGGCGGGGCGCGAGCTGCTGGGCCGGGGGCCGTCGGTGGTGGCGCTGGAGGCGCCGGGCGAGGCGAACGTGCTGGTGTGGGACGGCGGGTCGGCGGCGGTCCCGCTGACCGACGAGGACGTCGTGGACACGACCGGCGGCGGTGACGCGTTCGTGGCCGCGCTGACCGTGGGCCTGGCGCGCGGCGACGGCCCGGAGCAGGCGGGCCGGCTGGCCACCGCCGCCTCGGGCCGCGCGGTCCGCCACCCCGGCGGCCGGACGGACCTCACCGGCCTGTCGCTAGTCGGTGATCTCGGCTAGGTGGGCGAAGAGGGCGTTCGCCAGCTCGACGTGCCGGGGGTCCTCGGTGAACATCGCCCGGTGCACGCACGGGTAGAACACCACCGCCGGGCCGTCGGCGAGGGTGAACCGGGTCAACGGGTGGTTCACCACGCCGGGGTAGGCGCCCGCGCTGTACGGGATCACGCGGACCACGACGTCGGTTCGGTCCACCGCAGTGCCCTCCAGCACGTAGGCCGTGCAGCGGTCGGCGTCGAGCCGGTCCAGCGCCGGGTGGATGCCCAGCGGCGCGAGCAGGTCGATCCGCTCGGCGGTGCGGCACAACACGTTGAGCACGCTGGACGACTCCGCCCCCCAGGCGCACCACGTGGTCTGGTCGGCGGCCGGCGAGGACGCGATGCCGTCCTCCAGCCGGCGGATCCAGTCCGGTGACTGCCGGGTGCGCGCGGCGAGTTCGGCCACGGTCAACCCCGAGTCCTCGCGGGCCCGGCGGAGTTCCCGGCCGAGCAGGCGGCCACGCAGCGTGGGCTTGATGTCCATCGTGGTCACTACCTCACTGCCGGAGACCGTTCGGGCACCTCGCGTGTCACTCCGAAGCTATATTGATACTTATCTTCCTGTCGATTCATCGGACGAGTGCGCTTGTCGCTACCCTGTGTGGCGCTCCGCATACAGGATCGAGCCAGCGGTCTCGATGATCAGGCGCGACAGGATGAGGGCATGGGCGACGACGCCCCGATCTCCAGCACGGTTCAGGCGTGGGAACTCGGGTTGAGGCTGCGCGAGCACCGGGAGCGGCTCGGGCTCACCGCGGCGGCGGTCGGCAAGACGACGGGCATCGGCGGCACGAACCTGTCCGCGATCGAGTCCGGCAAGCGCCGGCTGACCCCCGCCAAGCTCGGCGACCTCGCCGACGCCTACGGGCTGTCGGCCGGCGAGCGCGCCGAGCTGGAGGCGCTGCGCGCGCAGACCGAGCGGCGCGAGTGGTGGCACGAGTACGGCCGGCTCTACTCGGACGAGTTCCTGCGGCTGCTGGGGTTGGAGGCGGGCGCGGACAAGGTCTTCGAGTACGCGCCGGACATCATCCCGGGGCTGTTGCAGACCGCCGACTACGCGCGGGCCGTGATGGTCGCCGGCACGCCCTACATCCGGCCGGTCGACATCGGCCCGCGGCTGCGCACGCGGCTCGCGCGGCAGGTCCGGCTGGACGGCCCGGACCCGCTCAAGCTGGACGTGGTGCTCGGCGAGGCCGCGTTGCGGCAGTGGGTCGGGGACCCGGGCGTCGTGCGCGGGCAGCTCGCCCACCTGCTCGACGTCCTCGACCGCAAGGGGGACCACGTCCGCATCCGCGTGATCCCGTTCATGGCGGGCGCGCACCCGCTGCTCGGCTCCGCGCTGAAGATCCTCTCCTTCCGCTCCGCCAAGCTCGGCGACCTGCTGTACCAGGAGACGGCGATCAGCGGTGTCCTCGTGGACAAGCGCCAGGTGATAGTCGAGTCGGTGGCGAGCTTCGCGGAGACGTTCGACCGGGCCCTCGGCGACCACGACTCGCGCGACTTCATCCGCGCGGTCTACCACGAGATGGAGCGCTTCTGATGCCCCACAGCCCCTCCGCCACCGCGCGCGGCTGGTTCAAGAGCAGCTTCAGCACCGCGTCCGGCGACTGCGTCGAGGTCCGGTTCGACGGCGACGTGGTGCGGGTGCGCGACTCGAAGGACCGAGGGCTCGGCCCGGTGCTCTGCGTGGGTTCCGACCGGTGGCGGCGGTTCACCCGCGCCGTGCGGGCGGACCGGTGACACGCCCCGGTGGGGCCGTTGGTGGACGAGCCGCGACCGGTTCCGTAACCTGACCGCGACCTGGGCGGGTGTAACCCGTTCGAGGGCAGCCCACCCGGTGTGAAGGAGGACCGCGCGACCGTGGCGTCGACAACCGCTCAGCGCACCGTCCGCGCGGCCCTGACGGCGACGGCCGTCTCCGTGCTGATCGGGGCCGTCCCGCCCCTCCCCCACGCCGCGGCGGACCCCGAGGCGCCGTCGAACGCCTCGGAGGCGTTGCGGAAGTACAACGAGCTGTCCACCCAGGCCGAGGCGCTGAACGAGGAGCACCTGCGGGCGCAGGAGGCCCTGACGAACGCGCAGGGAGCGCTCGACCAGGCCAACCGCGACCTCACCGCGGCGCAGCAGGCGCAGGAGTCGCTGCGCGGCCAGGTGGACCTGCTCACCGAGGCGTCCTTCGAGGGCGCGCGGTTCAACCAGCTCTCCGCGCTGCTCGTCAGCGACTCGCAACAGGACTTCCTCAACCGCATGTCCGCGCTCGGCGTGCTGGCGGGCGACAGCGCGGAGGCGTTGCAGGGCCTCGGCGAGGCCGTCGACCGCGCCAACGACGCCGCCCGCCGCGCCACCGAGGCCGCCGGGGCCGCGAACCAGGCGATCGCGGACATCGACCAGCGCAAGGCCGCGCTCGACGGGCAGATCGCCGAGGCCCGCGACGCGTACCGCTCGTTGAGCCCGGCCGAACGGGCGGCGTTGAACAACGCGGGCGACATGAGCGAGATCCCGGTGCCGTCGGGCACGGCGGGCCGGGCGCTGGCGTTCGCGCTGGCGCAACGCGGCAAGGACTACGTGTACGGCTCGAACGGTCCGGACACGTGGGACTGCTCCAGCCTGATGCAGGCGGCGTACCGGTCGGCGGGCATCGCCATCCCGCGCACCACCTACGGCCAGGCCACCATCGGCCGGTCGGTGTCGCGCAACGACGTGAAGGCCGGCGACCTGATCATCTACTACTCGGGGCGGACGCACGTGGCGATGGCGATCGACGGCCTGCGCGCGGTGCACGCGTCCACCGAGGGCGTGCCCGTGAAGATCCAGGACATCGAGTCCATCGGGCCCGTCGACGTGATCCGACGCGTGGTCGGCTGATCTCCGGGTACTACTCCTGCGCCACATCACGTGACGGAGGACGACATGCCCGACGTAGTCGATCTGATCATGCAGGACCACCGCGAGGTGGAGCGGCTGTTCGCCGAGCTGAAGGACCACCCGGAGAAGCGGCCGCTGCTGGTGCCCGTGCTGACCGCCGTGCTCACCGCGCACAGCCGCGCCGAGGAGGCCGAGGTCTACCCGGTCGCCAAGACGAGGCGGGCGAGACCGAGGAGGTCGAGCACAGCCAGGAGGAGCACGCCGAGGCCGAGCGGCTGCTGATCAAGCTGTCCGGGACGGATCCGACGTCGGCCGCGTTCGACGACGTGCTGCGGGAGCTGGTCGAGTCCGTGACGCACCACGTCGAGGAAGAGGAGTCGACGGTCCTGCCGGGCATGCGCGAGCGGTTGGACGACGCGCGGCGCCAGGAGCTGGGGCGGGCGTTCGCCGAGAGCCGGGCCCGGCACCTGGGCGACCGGCCGGGTGAGGAAACGCGCGAGGAACTGCTCGCGCAGGCGCGCAACGCGGGCCTGTCGGGGGCGTCGGGGATGAGCAAGTCGGAGCTGGCGAAGGAGTTGCACCGGTCCTGACGGGGGCTCACAGTTTGCGTGGGCCTAGGCTGAGCGCGGTTGAGCAGACAGCCGCACACTGCCGACCACACCCTGGAGTGGGACATGGACGACTTCACCGACGCCGTCACGTTCACGACGCGCGAGGTGTCCGCGGGTGTGGTGGTCGTCGCCGTGGCGGGTGAACTCGACATGGCGACGACACCGGCGGTGGAGGGCCACGTCCGCGCCGTGCTCGGCCGCCCGGTCCGGGTGCTGGTGCTCGACCTGTCCGGGGTGACGTTCCTCGGGTCGACCGGGATCAACATGCTGATCGCGCTGCGCGCGGCGTGCGTGGCGGAGGACACGGCGTTGCGGCTGGTGGTGACGACGAAGGTCGTGCGGCAGCCGTTGCAGCTGACCGGGCTGGTGGACCGGTTCACGATCGTGGCGGCCGTGGACGAGGCGAGCTGACGGTCACCCGTCCAGGACCGCCCACACGATCTTGCCGCCCCGCGGTCGCCGGTAGCAGCCCCACGTCCGGCTCAACGACGACACGATCATGATGCCCCGCCCGCCCGGCCGCAGCGGCTCGACCGCCGGCGTGGCGGGCGGGTCGGGGTCGTCGTCGCACACCGCGATGGTCAGGGCGCGGCCGTTCAGCCGCAGGCGCAGCACCGGGGCGGAACGCGCGTGGCGGACGGCGTTCTCGACCAGTTCGGTGGCCACCGTGGCGGCGCTGGGGACGAGGTGGGCGACGACCCAGCGCTCGCAGGCGTCCCGGACGAAGCACCGGGCGAGCCGGCCGCCGGCGAGGGAGGCGGGCAGGCGGATCTCGGCGCGGTGGTCGGGCGGGTGGTCGGGCGGGCGTTCGGCGGCGGCCAGGGCGGCGGTGAGAGTGGTGAACCGGGGCACCGCGGCGGCCGCCCGGGAGCGCCGGTGGCCGGGCGTCTCGGCGACCAGCAGCACCGGCACGCCCGGCCACTCGGCCACGCGTTGGCATACCGTCGTGAAGACCGACATGAACGCGGGCGTGGCGCACTCGAAGCCGTCGTCCAGCCGGACGACGAGCGCGGTCGGCTCGTCGGCGGCGCACTCCAGCAGCCCGTCGCGCAGGTCGCGATAGGTGGTCAGGTCGAGCGTGCCGGCCGGGCGCAGCACCGCGACGCCGGCGACGTCGGTGCGGTGGAGCGCCAGCGCGGTCACGTCGGGCCTCGCGTCGGCATCAGGTCACCCCGACCGGGGCGTACCCGGGCGGTGCGGGCCTATGCGTTCGGTTGTGCGCTGGTTCGGCGGGTTCGGGGGTTGGGTCAGCGGGCGGGTGAGGCGACCTTCGGCTTCGGGGTCCACTGGGTGTAGCCGGCGCGCTCGGCTTCGGCGACGGAGGCGAAGGTGACGTCGCCCTTCATGCGCTTGTAGTACGGCGAGTCCGGGGTGTGGAAGATCATCGACTTGGAGTTCGCCTTGACCGCCAGGCCCTCCGGGTTCCCGGTCGCGGCGGTCGCGGCGGGCTGCGCCTCCGGCTCTGCGGCGACGTGCTCCGCGGCAACCGGCTCCGCCTCAACCGGCACGGCGGCAACCGGGTCTGCGGCGACCGGCTCGGCAGGGGCGGCGGGCGCGGCGGGCTGGGCGGCAACCGGCTCGGCGGCGGCAACCGGCTCGGTGGGCGCGGACTCGGCAGGCGCGGACTCGGCGGGCTCCACGGCGGCCGGCTCGGCAGGCGCGGACTTGGCGGGCGCGGCGGCAGGGGTCGGCTCGGCGGCGATCGGCTCGGCCGTCGTGGTCGGCTCGGCGGCGGCAGCCGGTGCGGGCTCGGGTTCGGCGACGGCCGGCTCGGGGGCGGCTTCGGCGGCGGTCGGCTCGGCGGTGGTGGAGTCCGCGACAGCAGGCTTGGCGGCGGGCTCGGCGGCAACCGGCTCGGCGGTGGTTTCGGCGCGGACCGGCTCGGTGGCGGCCGGCGTGGCGGCGGTCGGGGCGGCAGGGGCCGAGTCCGTGGTGGCCGCGGCGGGCGCGGGTGCCGGGGTCGTCGGCGCGGAGGTGGTGGGCTCGGCGGCGGCCTCGTCGGTGGCGGTGGCCTTCGGGGTGGTCGGTGCGGTGGTGGCGTTCGGGGTGGTCGGCTGGTCGAGGCGGGCGCGCAGGTCGCGGATGGTGGGGTTAAGGCGCGACCAGACCAGGGCCGCGCCCGCCAGGAACGCCGCCACGCACAGGACGAGGGTGAACAACCAGGACACTGCCAACTCCTACGGCCACAGCTTGCGGAACAGGACGTCGACCGGTCGCGTCACGGCGGGCCGCGCACGGCTCGGGCGGCAGGGGCCACCGGCGGGCGTCGCTGCCCGGAAGCGCACGAACCCGCCGGCCGAGAATCACCGTGTCGGGAACCACAGACTAAGGACGTGTCAAGCGGCGTTCGGCAGCACCCCCTGCCGACACCCGCACCGGCTGCACACCGGGTGCGCGGGCAGCCGCACGTCGGCCAGCAGCTTCCGGGCGTCGTCGAACGTCGGCACCCGCTGCCCCGGCACCAGCAGGCTGTCCAGCACCTCCTGCCGCCGCCGCGCCAACTCGCGCGACCGCTCCACCGGGTCCTTCACCCTGGCCCGCACCCGCTCCCGCGACTGCTCGCGCGCGAGGCTGCCCGCCGCGCTCAGCGGCCGCCGGGGCCGCGGCTCGGTCAGCCGGGCGTTGCGGCGGTTGATCCGCCACCACGCGCCCAGCGTCATGCCCGCCACCGGGGGGCGCGCTCGCCGCGCGCCCCCCTGCCACCACGACCGCAGCCGCGCACGGAGGAAGTCGTGCGCCACCTGGTCGCGGTTGCGCGGGCTGCCCTGCCTCGTGCCGTCCGGCCTGCGGTCGACCGCCGCCAGCAGGGCATCGACGCTCCACCCCTCGCCGAACCACGGCTCGACGACCCGGCGCACGGCGGCGCGGTGGGCGTCGGGCCAGGTGGCGCGCAGGCAGAGCGCCTCGACCGCCGTGTCGATCTCGGCGTCGGTCTCGGGGATGACACGGCCGGGCCACTGACGGGGATCGAGTCGAACACGCATCGCATGGCTCCCTTCGAACGCGTACCGAACATCCGTTCGAGATAGTGCCACCGACCACCGACAATTCCGGAGCCTTAGATTTGACTTATATAAGCCGAGCCTGAAAGATGCAGGTCGTGCACGCGTTCGACGTACTCGGCGATCCCGTCCGTCGCCGCATCCTGGAGCTGTTGGCCGACGGTGAGCAGACCTCCGGGGCGGTCACGGAGGTGGTCCGCCGGGAGTTCGGCATCTCGCAGCCCGCCGTCTCCCAGCACCTGCGGGTGCTGCGCGAGAACGGCTTCGCCCGCGTCCGCGCGGAAGGCACCCGACGCCTCTACGCGGTGGACGACCAGGGGCTGCGGGAGGTGGACGAGTGGCTCGACCGGTTCCGCCGGTTCTGGAGCGGGCACCTCGACGCGCTGGCCACCGAACTCGCGCGCGGCAAGCGCGAGAGGCGACTCAAGGAGGAACGACAGTGATCGACATCGCCGCCCAGCTCAAGGCCATCCACCGCGAGGTGAACGCGGGCTCGGACGAGACCGTGGGCGTGCTGCTGCGCCGCACGTACGACGCGGCGGCCGAGGACGTGTGGGACGCGGTGACCGACCCCGACCGGCTCCGGCGCTGGTTCATGCCGATCAGCGGCGACCTGCGCGAGGGCGGCGACTTCCAGCTGGAGGGCAACGCGGGCGGCCGGATCCTGACGTGCTCGCCGCCGAAGCTTCTGCGGGTCACGTTCGGCGGCGAGACCAGCATCGTGGAGCTGCGCCTGGTCGCGGACGAGGACGAGCGGACGACGGTCGAGCTGGAGCACACCGTGCCCAAGGCGATGGCCGGCAGCGGCGCGGGCGCGCTCTACGTCGGCCCCGGCTGGGACGGCGCGCTGCTCGGCCTCGCCCTCTGGCTGGCGGGCCAGGTCGCGGAGGGCGACGACCCGACCGCCGCCGCCAACTCGCCCGAGACGCAGCGGTTGAACCTGGGGTCGATCGAGGCGTGGACGGCGGCCGTCGCGGCGTCCGGCAGCGCCACCGAGGAGGAGGTCCAGGCGGCCGTCGCGGCGGCGAAGGCGCAGTACGCGCCGGACCTGATCTGACCCCGGCGGGACCCCGGCCCCCGCGTCGTCGGGGCCGGGTTCGCCCCGCCGTGGCCGTTTCGACCGGTCCCGCGGCGGCAAACCTCATCCCCATGACCGACACCTTGTGGGACGAGTTCCACCGCGTGGTGAACATGACCTCGCACGAGCTGGAGGAGTGGTTGCGGACCCGCTCGGCGGACGAGGACAGCGAGACCGTGCCGGACCAGGCGGGGACGCCGACCGGCCAGGAGGTCCTCCGGGTCCTGCGCAAGCGCCGCACGGACCTGACCACCGAGGACGTCAGGGTGATGCGCAAGGTCGTGGACCGGGTGCACGAGCAGCGCCGGGCCGACCTGGAGCCGACCGCGGGCGAGGCGCACTGGCGGCACCGCCTCATGTCGATCGGCCACGACCCGCTGAAGCCCGCCTGACCCGAAGCCCGGTGACGGCCCCGCACGGCCGGCCCGCACGGCGCGCCCCTCGACCGGGCACGCCGTCGGGCCTCACCGGCCGGTCTTCACCGACGCCGGCCGGTCGCGGCCTCTTCCGGCCTCACCGGCTCCAGCCTCACCGGCTCCAGCCTCACCGGCTCCGACCTCACCGGCGCTGGCCGGTGGCGGCCTTCTCGACGTCGCCCAGCCGCACGCCCGCCTCCGGGACCAGCCCGAACTGCACCACCTGGCGACGGGCGAGCAGGTCGGTCAGCCAGTCGACCGCCACCCGCAGCCGGTTGCCCGGCATCGCGAGCAGGTGGTACCCGCGGGCGACCGCCTTCGCCGGCACGCCGGTCATCGGCACCCGCAGCGGGTTGGCGACGGCCTGCGAGCCCGCCAGGTCGACCACGAAACCGAGGTCGCGGTGCCGGTAGGCGCCCACGTCGCCATGCCCGAGCGACGCCGCGACGTTGCGCCCGGCGAGCTTGCCCTGCCGCTGCGCGTGCTGCGCGGTCATCGGGGTCGGCTCGCCGTCGTGGTACACGTCGGGCACGGCGGCCACGTCGCCGGCCGCGAACACGTGCGGGTGCGTCGGCACGGCCAGCGTCGGGTCCACCACGACCCGCCCCTTCACCGTGGACAACGCCACCGACTCCACCAGCGGGTCGGGCCGCACGCCCACGCACCACACCAGGGTCCGGGTGGGGATGCGGCTACCGTCGGTCAGCACGGCGCAGTCCGGGGTGACCTCCTTGACGCTGGTCTCCAGCCGGAGGTCCACGCCTCGGGCGCGCAGCACCCGCGCGGCCGGTCCGGACAGCCGGTCGTCCAGGCCGGGCAGCACGCGCGGCGCCATGTCCACGAGCACCCACTTGATCTCGGACTCCGCGAGCCCGGTGCGCCCGCGCAACGCCGACCGGGTGAGCTGCTGGCCCTGCGCCACCAGCTCCGTGCCCGTGTACCCGGCCCCGACCACGACGAACGTCGCCCGCGCCGCCCGCTCGGCCGGGTCGGTCGCCTGCTCGGCCAGCTCGACCTGCCGCAGCACGTGGTCGCGCAGGAACACCGCCTCGGCGACCGACTTGAACCCGAACGCGTGCTCCGCCACGCCCGGGATCGACAGCAGCCGGGTGACCGAGCCCGCGGTCAGCACGAGCCGGTCCCACTCCAGCACGTGCTCGCGCCCCTCCACGTCCACCGCGGTGCACGTGCGGGTGGCCAGGTCGATCCCGGTGACGTTCGCCTGCACCAACCGCGTGCGGGGCAGCTTCGGCCGCAGCGGCACGGCGACCCGGCGCGGGTCCAGCGAGCCGCCCGCCACCTCCGGCAGCAGCGGCACGTACAGCATGTAGTCGGTGGGGTTGACCGCCACCAGTTCGGCGGCGTCGGCCGGGAGCACGCGTTCCAGCGTGCGCAGGCAGTGGTAGCCCGCGAAGCCCGTTCCGACGACCAGCACGCGCGGCTTGCCCATGGTCAGATCCCTCCGCCGTTGTGCGTCCGACCAGCGGGTACCCCGGACCGGGAACGGGTAGACAACTGACCATGGCCCTCGGACTGCCTGACGCGATCACCGCCTGCCTCTTCGACCTGGACGGCGTGCTCACGAGCACGGCCGTGCTGCACCGCCGCGCCTGGCGGCGCACGTTCGACGACTTCCTGCGCCCGCTCGGCCAACCTCCGTTCGCCGAATCGGACTACCTGAAGTACGTGGACGGGCGGCCCCGGTACGACGGCGTGCGGGAGTTCCTGGCCTCGCGCGGCATCACGCTGCCCGAGGGCGCGCCGGACGACCCGCCGGACCGCGACACGGTGCACGGCGTCGGCAACCGCAAGAACGACCTGTTGGAGGCCATCATCCGACACGAAGGTGTGACGCCCTACGCGGGCACGGTCCCCTACCTGAGCGCGGTGCGCGACGAAGGGCTCGCCATCGGCGTGGTGACGTCGTCGGCGAACGCGCGCAAGGTGCTCGACGCGGCGGGCCTCAGCCCGTTCGTGCAGGCCCTGGTGGACGGCGTGGTGATCGTCCACGACGGGCTCAAGGGCAAGCCCGCGCCCGACTCGTTCCTGGCGGGCGCGAAGCTGCTCGGCACGGGCCCGGAGCACGCGGCCGTGTTCGAGGACGCGCTGGCGGGCGTGCAGGCGGGCCGCGCGGGCGGGTTCGGGCACGTGGTCGGCGTGGACCGGACCGGCCAGCGGGACGCGCTGCTGGCGCACGGCGCGGACGTCGTGGTCGAGGACCTGGCGGAGCTGCTGTGAGCGGCTGGGAGATCCACCCCTGGATGGTGCGCTGGGACGGCCTCGCGGTCGACCAGCTGCGCCGGACCGAGTCGGTGTTCGCGCTGTCCAACGGGCACATCGGCCTGCGCGGCACGCTGGACGAGGGCGAGCCGCGCGGCCTGCCCGGCACCTACCTCAACGGGTTCTACGAGGAGCACGCGCTGCCGTACGGCGAAGGCGGCTACGGCTACCCCGAGGCGGGCCAGACGGTCGTCAACGTCACCGACGGCAAGGTGATCCGCCTGCTGGTCGAGGACGAGCCGCTGGACATGCGCTACGGCCGCGCCCACGCCCACCGGCGCGAACTCGACTTCCGCACCGGCACGCTGCGCCGGAGCACGGAGTGGGAGTCGCCGACCGGCCGCCGGGTCACCGTGCGGTCGGAACGGCTCGTGTCGCTGACCCAGCGGGCCGTGGCGGCGATCCTCTACGAGGTCGAGCCGAGCGAGGACGTGCAGCTCGTCGTGCAGTCCGACCTGCTGGCCAACGAGCCGGTGGAGAACGAGGGCGACGACCCGCGCGTCGCCGCGGCCCTGAACGAGCCGCTGGTGTCGGACTTCGCGCACGCCGAGGACTACCGGGCCGTGCTGGCGCACCACGCGCGCAACTCCGGGCTGCGGATGGCCGCGGCCATGGACCACGAGCTGGAGGTCCACGACGGGTTGCGCACGGAGATCCGCGCCGAGGGCGACCTGGCCCGGTTCACCGCGGCCGTGGACGTGCCCGCGGGCGGCAGGCTGCGGCTGGTCAAGTACCTGGGGTACGGCTGGTCGGCGCAGCGGTCCGTGCCCGCGCTGCGGGCGCAGGTCGAGGCCGCGCTGGCGGGCGCGCGGCAGACCGGCTGGGAGGGCCTGCTGGCCGAGCAGCGGCGGTTCCTGGACGACTTCTGGGAGGTCGCCGACATCGAGCTGCACGGCGACGACGAGCTGCAGCAGGCGCTGCGGTTCGCGTTGTTCCACATCATGCAGGCGGCGGTGCGCGGCGAGACGCGGGCGATCCCGGGCAAGGGGCTGACCGGGCCCGGCTACGACGGGCACGCGTTCTGGGACACCGAGATGTTCGTGCTGCCCGTGCTGGCCTACACCGTGCCCGAGGCGGCGCGGGACGCGCTGCGGTGGCGGCACTCGACGCTGGACAAGGCGCGCGAGCGGGCCGAGGTGCTCGGGCAGCGCGGCGCGGCGTTCCCGTGGCGCTCGATCAGCGGCGCGGAGTGCTCGGCCTACTGGCCCGCGAGCACGGCGGCGTTCCACGTCAACGGCGACGTCTCGCACGCCGTGGCGCAGTACGTCAACGCCACCGGCGACCACGGGTTCGAGCGCGAGTGCGGCGCGGAGATCCTGGTGGAGACCGCGCGGCTGTGGATGTCGCTGGGCCACCACGACCAGCACGGCGGGTTCCGCATCGACGGCGTGACCGGGCCGGACGAGTACTCGGCGGTGGTCGACAACAACGTCTACACCAACCTCATCGCGCAGGAGAACCTGCGCAACGCGGCGGCGGCGTGCGAGCGGCACCCCGACGTGGCCGAGCGGCTCGACGCGACCACCGAGGAGGTGGGGTCCTGGCGGAAGGCGGCCGACGGGATGCTGATCCCCTACGACGAGCTGCTGGACGTGCACCAGCAGTCGGAGGGGTTCACCTCGCACGCCGAGTGGGACTTCGAGGGCACCGACCCCGACGAGTACCCCCTGCTGCTCAACCGGCCGTACTTCGACCTGTACCGCAAGCAGGTGGTCAAGCAGGCCGACCTGGTGCTGGCCATGCACGTGCGCGGCGACGCGTTCACGGCGGCGCAGAAGGCGCGCAACTTCGCCTACTACGAGCAGCGGACGGTGCGCGACTCGTCGCTGTCCGCCGGCACGCAGGCGGTGCTGGCGGCCGAGGTCGGCGCGGCGCAGCTCGCCTACGACTACCTGGCCGAGGCCGCGTTCACCGACCTGCACGACCTGCACCGCAACGTCCACAACGGACTGCACATGGCGTCGCTCGCGGGCGCGTGGATCGCGCTCGTGGCCGGGTTCGGCGGGATGCGCGACCACGGCGGCGAGCTGTCGTTCGCGCCGCGCCTGCCGCCCGGGTTGAGCCGGATGGCGTTCCGCATGTCGTTCCGCGGCACCCGCCTCGCGGTGGAGGTCGAGCCGGGCTCGGCCACGTACCGGATCGTGTCGGGCGAGGCGTTGGCCACCCGCCACCACGGCGAGCCGATCGTGGTCGAACCGGGCCGGCCCGTCACGGTGTCCACACCGGACGCGCCGGAGCCGCCGGTGCTGCGCCAGCCGCCGAACCGCGCGCCCGCGCGGAGGGTGCCGCCGGGGGCGACCGAAACGGCGTCGTGAATCCGGGGGCGGGGTGAGGCCCCGCCCCCGGAGGGGCGTCCACGCCTTGTCCCGCAACGGGGTGGTCCGGCCGTTCCGGGGTGCACCCGGAACGGCCGGATCGCCGTGTTGGGGGAAGGGCGATGAGGTGCCCGGCCGGACTCTTGGGGGGAGGGGAGCCCGGCCGGGACTTGTCAGGCGGCCAGTTTGGGGGGCGGTGGCCGCCTAAGCCCTCATCGCAGGCACGGGTACCCCTGTTACCGCCGTTCAATCAGGTACTCCGATAACGGCTGGGTGACGGGGGTGGAGGCCGGTCTCGGACGATCAGGTCGAGGACTGTCCACATCGGTCCGGCCGGCGCTCCCACCAGCGGGAATGATCTCCGCACTTGTGCGGAGACCGGCCGGCGGAGGACGGCGAAAGGTAACCCACAGGAGTGAGAGGGGCAGCGCCGCGGCCCGGGGCCGGACAGGATGCGGAAACGTGAGTTCAACACCGATCTACGACGAGTTGGCGGCCACCTACCTCGCCGACCTCATCCCCGACCCCGGCGACCCCGCCGAGCCGGACCACCCGGTCGCGGACGGGACGCCCACCACCACACCGTCGCCGCCGCCCCGAGGACGGCCGGAGGTCTGAACCACCTCCGATCTTGACACCGCCTCGCGCACCGGAGTAGGACCGATCACAGTCCGTTGAGGTCGCCTACCCCGAAGGGTGGAGCGGGATGCGTGGACGAGCGCTGCTCCTGGCAGCGGTCCTGGTCGTGACCGGCGCGTGCAACGCAGAGCAGACCGAAATCCCAGACCAGGTGACACTGACCTGGTGGGATCACTTCACCCACTCCCCCATGGCCGACCAGGCGGTGGACAGCCTCCTCGCCCGCTACGGGCAGGAACACCCCGGTGTGCGGATCGAGCGCACCTCCCTGTCCCGCCCCGAGTTCCGGGCCAAGCTCGCCGAGGCGGTCGCGTCCGGCGTCTTCCCCGACATCGCCGCCGTGGACGCCACCGACCTGCCCCGGCTGGCCGAGGCCGACGCCGTGGCCGACCTCACCGACCGGTTCGAGCGGTGGGGCCTCGCCGGCGACTTCCTCCCGGCGGTGCGCGAGAGCGTGACCCACGACGGCCGGGTCCGCGGCGTGCCGCTGCGCAGCACCACCACCGCGCTCGTCTACAACCGCGAGCACTTCCAGGCCGCCGGGATCGCGTCGCCGCCGACCACGTGGGAGGGCTTGCGGACCACCGCCAAGGCCCTGACCTCCACCGACCGGGCGGGCCTGTGCTTCGGCGGGAAGGACGACGACCTCACCACGACGTTCCTGCCCCTGCTGTGGCAGGCGGGCGGTGACGTGACCGGCATCGACGAGCAGCCGTCCCTCGACGCCCTCGCGCACCTGGACGCGCTGGTGAACACCGACCGCAGCGCCCCGGCGGAGGTCCTGGGCTGGACCGACGCCGACGCGCGGCAGCGGTTCGCGGAGGGGCGCTGCGCGATGGTGGTCACCGGGCCGGACGCGGTCCCGCAGCTCAACCAGGCGGGGCTGGACTGGGCCGCGGCGGCCCTGCCCGACGGCGCGGCGGGTCCGGCGGGGCAGCTCGGCGGCGAGACCTGGGTGGTCGGCCGCGCGGGGCAGGTCGACCGGGCGTGGGACGTGCTGACGTGGCTGGCCGAGCACCCGGACAACGCCACCGAGTTCGGCGGCGGCCTCGGCGCGCTGCCCAACCGCACCGGCACGGTGGACGCCCTGGCCTGGCAGTGGGACCCGAACGTGCCGGGCTTCACCGCCCAACTGCGGTCCGCCCGGACGCCCACCGCCTACGGCGCGCAGTACCCGGACGTCTCCCGCGCCCTCGCCACCATGGCTTCGCGGGTGCTCACCGGTGAGCGAACACCCGACCGGGCGGCCGCGGACGCCCGCGCGGAGATCGACCGGCTGCTGCGCTGACCCCGGGCACGTCGGCACGCGGGAACGGGCAAGGCCGCCGCGCCGACAGGAGCCCGGGCCGCACGCCGGCCCCGCCGCCAGGGAAGGTCGGGCACTGCACGAGACCGGGCGCACTCGCACCAGGCAGGCCCGCGCCACACGCGCACACCCGGCGGAACCTGCCGCCGGACGACGGCCACGACCCGATCGGCCCAACGCGACACACCCGTCCGGCCCAACGCGACCCGACACGCCCACCGGGCGTGGCACGGGCACGACTCGCCGGGTGGGCCGTAATGCCGGACCGTGTCGGGCGATGTGCCCTATAGGGCGAAGCCCGCGGCGTCGCGGGTGAGCCGAAAGGGGCCGGGTAACCAGCAGCCATGCGGATCGAGGCGGTCGTGAAGGCGCGACGGACCCGGAAGGACACCGACCGGCGGGCAGAGCCCGGAGCCGGCGAGCGGTCGTTCAGCCGGGCCCAGGCACTCGCGCTCGTCGTCGGCGTGCTCCAGGTCGTGCTCGCCTCCGTCCCGTTCCTGCCCATGGGCGACGGCGTCAACCACACCCTCTACGTGTGCACCGGCGTGGCCGGTGTCCTGCTCTCGTGGCGACACCGGCACGCGCGGCTCTACGGCGTCCTGCTGCTGGTGCTCTACGGCCAACTGTTCATCACCTACGCCGACGACACCGGCACCATGGGTCTGCCCACGTGGGAGACCCTGGCGTACGGCCGGGCCGCCCTCGCGGGCGTGGTGATCGCGCTGATCCCGGCGTTCAAGCGGCGGTAGTCGCCCGCGGTCATCGTGCCGTCCGGGTGGAAGCGCAGCTTGGGGTCCCCGCTGCGGGCGATCGACTCGAACATCGCGCGGTCGGACCGGGTGGTGGGCCGCCAGTACATGTGGGCCCCGTGCGTGACGCCCATGTCCATCGACATCATGGTGGCCACCGCGCGGTCGTACCGGCGCCTGCTCAGGCCCGCGCCGCCGGAGGCGCGGATGTCGAACACGTCGTGGTCGCCGGTCAGGGGCCGCAGCCGGCCGTCCCGGTCGAAACCGTGCACGACGCCGTCGCGCACCACGTACTCGCCGCGCCGGTCGAACCGGGCCATCTTCTCGCGCAACGCCTCGAACTCGACGCGCCGCTGGTCGTACCGGCGCAGCAGCCGGTCGTCGAGGTCGACGAGCGGTAACCGGGGCCGGAAGTAGCCGACGAGGCCCCGGTGGCGGGGCGCCGCGCCCAGCCGGACGTCGTCGTCGTCGATGGTCTTGGCCTTCACGGCCTCGGGTTTGGGCAGCGCGCCCCGGCGCAACCACGCCACCGCGTGCGGGTTCGTCGCCCGCACGTCGATGATGAGGTCCTGCTCGGCCGCCACCTGCTGGAACTTGCGGGCGTTCTCGGTCGGCATGCCGAAAACCGGCTCCACCGACGCCAGGGGGAAGAGGTGATCAGTGCGCACGGCTACTAAAGGTCCGCCGAAATGGGCGTGCACCGGGCCGCCGGGTTCGGTTAGCTCGAAGAGTGACCCCTGATTCACTGATCGGACTGCTGGCCGAACCGGAGCGGTTGCGCGTGGCCGCCGCGCTGGTCCTGGGTGCGCGCACGACCGCCGACATCGTCGAGGCGACCGGGTTGGACGCTCGGCGGGTCGAGAACTCGTTGGGCCGGTTGCGGTCGGCCGGTCTCGTCGTGACCGACGGTTCCGGCTTGCGGCTGCGCGAGGAGCTGTTCAAGGAGGCCACCCGGGTCGAACAGGCGAACCGGGTCCCCGAGGACCCGTTCGTGCGAGATGGGCGGCTGGTGAAGCTGCCCGCGCAGCGCGGGCGCAGGCGGGCGGTGCTCGAACAGGTGAGCACCGCGTTCGAGCCGGGTAGACGGTACCCCGAGCGGGACGTGGTGGAGGTGCTGAGGCGGTGGTGCGACGGCGGCGAGGTGGACCACGTGACGGTGCGCCGCTACCTGGTGGACGAAGGGCTGCTCACCCGGGACGCCGGCGTGTACTGGCGGACCGGCGGCCCGGTGAGCGTCTGACCCCGGGGGTGGTCGGGTCGTCGGGTGGTCGGGCGGCCTAGCCGAACGTGTCGGGATCCGGACCGGTGCGCTCGCCCCGGTCCAGCCCGGCGATGCGGCCCAGGTCCTCGTCGTCCAGCTCGAAGTCGAACAGGGCGAAGTTCTCCGCGATCCGGCTGGGCGTCACCGACTTGGGGATCACGACGTTGCCGAGCTGGAGGTGCCAGCGCAGCACGACCTGCGCCGGGGTGCGCCCGTGCTTGGCCGCGACGTCGGTGATGACCGGGTCGGACAGCAACGCGCCCTGCGCCAGCGGGCTCCACGCCTCCGTCACGATGCCGTGCCGGGCGTGGAAGGCCCGCAGCTCGGCCTGCTGGAGCCGCGGGTGCAGCTCGACCTGGTTCACCGCGGGCACCGCGCCGGTGGCGTCGATGATCCGCTCCAGGTGCGCGGGCTGGAAGTTGGACACGCCGATCGCGCGGACCCGGCCGTCGGCGTGCAGCTTGCCCAGCGCGCGCCACGTGTCGACGTACCGGTCCTGCTTGGGCGCGGGCCAGTGCACCAGGTACAGGTCGACCCGGTCCAGGCCGAGCCGCTCGGCGCTCGCGTCGAACGCCCGCAGCGCCTCGTCGTAGCCCTGGTCGGAGTTCCAGAGCTTGGTCGTCACGAACACGTCGTCGCGCGGCAGCCCGGAGTCGGCGACCGCGCGGCCGACCGGCTCCTCGTTGCGGTAGGCGGCGGCGGTGTCGATGCTGCGGTAGCCGACCCGCAGCGCCTCCGCCACCGCGTCGTAGGTGTCCTCAATGGACACCTGGAAGACACCGAAACCGAGCCGCGGCATGGTCACGCCGTTGTTCAGGGTGATGGTCCTCATGGGTTTCATGATGCCCCTTGTCAACGCCTCCCACGGGTTGGAACGCGTTGACGTGCGTCGGGCCGCACTGGTCCGATCACACCGTGACGGCATTGCCCGAGGTGACCGGTGTCGGCCGGACGGACGTCGAGGTGACGGTCGTCATCCGCGTGTCCGCCCCGGGCACGCGGGTGGTGGACACGGCGGGGCGGCTGGCCGCGGCGCTGCGCTCGGCGCTGGACCTGCGCGACGCCGACGTGGTGGTGGACCTGCGGGACGCGGACGTGGTGGTCGACCTGCCCGCGCCGCGGGCCGAGCCGGTGCTGCGGATCCTGGTCGACTCGCGGCGCGTGCTGCACCGGGGCGTGCCGGTGCAGCTCACCAGGCTGGAGTTCGACCTGCTGCACCACCTGTGCACGCACCCGCACCGGGTGCACCGGCGGGCCTCGCTGATGTCGACCGTGTGGGGCACGCGGACCGTCGTGGACACCCGGACGGTGGACGTGCACGTGCGCCGCATCCGGCACAAGCTGGGCGACGCGGCGTCGATCATCACCACCGTGCGGGGCGTCGGCTACCGGCTGGACCACGCGGGCGAGGTCGTCGTGGAGCGGGACGCGCCGGCCTCCTGAACGCCGGTCTCCTGGACGGGGTCAGCCGACCAGGGCGACCCGGCGCTCCACGTCGGCCGGCAGCCTGCGCCGGTGGCGCAGCACGGCGGGCAGCCTGCGGACGGCCGCGCCCAGCGCCGCGCCCGCGTCCCGGTCGCCCACCGCCTGCCGGAGCAGCGCCGCCGTCTGCCCGAGCACCACGCCGACCGGACGGCGCAGCCAGGTCGTCAGCAGCTCGTTGCGCATCTCCACCCGCCGCCGCCACGCCGACGGCGGCCGGAACGACGACGGCTGGTGGTGGGCCACGACGTCGTCCACGTAGCAGCACGCCCAGCCCGCGGCGGCCAGGTCCCAGGAGAACAGCCGCTCCTCCCCCGGCCAGAACAGCACCGGGTGGAACCCGCCCGCGGCGAGGAACGCCGACCGCCGCACGATCGCCCCGCAGCACACGAAACCCAGCACGGACGGTCCGGGCAGGTCGTCGTCGCGCCCCAGCGCCGAGCGGGCCATCTCCTCGCACACCGGGTCCAACCGGCCGAACGGCTCCACGATCGTGCGGGCCGCGACCAGGCCCAGCCGCGGGTGCCGCGCGAACAGCTCCTCGGCCCGCGGCAGCGACCCCGGCGCCCACCACGAGTCGTCGTCGCTGAACGCGACGTACGGGGTGGTCGCGCGCCGAACGCCGTGGTTGCGCGCCAACGCGCCCTCGTTGTGCCCCAGGGCCAGCACCTCGACCCCGGCGAACTCCCGCCGCACGCGCGCCACCGTGTCGTCGGACGACCCGTTGTCCACCACGATGACCGGCACGTCCAGCTCCCGGAGCCGGGTGAGCGTCCGCGCGAGGTCGTCCGCGCGGTCACGGGTCGCTATCACCACGGTCGTCCGGGACACCACGGGGTACTACCCCGGGAACCGGCGGTTACTCCTCGGCTCCACGGGTAGGCCACCCCCATGGGATTCGAACGGGTGGTGGTGACGGGCGGCGCCGGGTTCCTCGGCTCGCACGTGTGCGAGGCGCTGCTCAGGCGCGGCGCGCGGGTGGTCTGCGTGGACGACTTCCGCACCGGGTCGCCGGACAACCTGCCGGACGACCCCCGGTTGGGCGTGGTGGTGGACGACGTCTCCAAGCCGATCGACCTCTTGGGCGACGTGGACCTGGTGATGCACCTGGCCTGCCCCGCGTCCCCGGTCGACTACCTGCGGATGCCCGTCGACACGCTCAAGACCGGCGGCTTCGGCACGCTGCACGCGTTGGAGCTGGCGCTGCGCAAGGGCGCGCGGATCGTCATCGCGTCGACCAGCGAGGTGTACGGCGACCCGTTGGAGCACCCTCAGCGCGAGACCTACTGGGGCAACGTCAACCCGATCGGCCCGCGCAGCGTCTACGACGAGGCCAAGCGCTTCGGCGAGGCGATGACCTGCGCGTTCCGCCGCGAGTACGGCGTCGACACGGGCATCGTGCGGATCTTCAACACCTACGGCGCGCGGATGCGCCCGCACGACGGCCGGATGATCCCCACGTTCCTCCGGCAGGCCCGCGCCGGCGAACCGCTGACCGTGCACGGCGACGGCTCCCAGACCCGTTCGCTGTGCCACGTGGACGACCTGGTGCGCGGGCTGCTGTCGATGGCGGAGAGCGACCACCCCGGTCCGGTGAACCTCGGCAACCCGGAGGAGATCACCGTGCTGGAGGTGGCCCGGAAGGTCATCGAGTTCACCGGCAGCGACTCCCCCGTCGAGCACGTCGACGCGATGACCGACGACCCGCGTCGTCGCCGCCCGGACATCTCGCTGGCGCGCGAGGTGCTGGGCTGGCAGCCGGAGATCGGCTTGGCCGAGGGGCTGCGGCGCTCGTTTGACCGGGAACTCGTCGGGTAGTCGGACCACGTCGGTCCGTCCGCGACCGTCCACTCGGGAGGGCGGTCCACTCAGGAGCAGGAGCGAAAGGGGAACGCCGTGCGCGTGCTCGGAATCAACGCGGTCTTCCACGACCCCGCCGCCGCCCTCGTGGTGGACGGCCGGGTGGTGGCCGCCGCGGAGGAGGAACGCTTCTCCCGCCGCAAGCACGGCAAGCGGCCGGTGCCGTTCTCCGCGTGGGAACAGCCCGAGCAGGCCGCGCGCTGGTGCCTGGAGCACGCCGGGCTGACGCCCGCCGACCTGGACGCCGTGGCCTACTCCTACGACCCGGACCTGGTCGAGCCCAACGACGTGCCGTGGGAGGACCTGCGCACCGAGTACGCCCGCCGCGCGCCGTACTTCCTGGCCACCGCGCTGCCGGGGCTGGACCCGGCCATCGTGCGGTTCGTGCCGCACCACGTCGCGCACGCCGCGTCGACCGGCCTGGCCGCGCCGTTCGGCGGCGACTGCGCCGTGCTGGTCAACGACGGCCGCGGCGAGTGCCGGTCGCACCTGGCGGGCAGCTACCGCGACCACAGGCTGGAGACGCTGGCCGCGCAGCACCTGCCGCACTCCCTGGGCCTGCTCTACGAGGACCTGACCGAGCACCTGGGCTTCCTGCGCTCCAGCGACGAGTACAAGGTGATGGCGCTGGCCTCCTACGCCGAGCCCAAGCACCTGGACCTGTTGCGCGAGCACGTCCGCGCGACCGAGGACGGCGGGTTCCACATCACGCCGCTGGACTGGGCGACGCTGGCCAAGCGCCGCGGCCCGGACGACGAGGTGACGCGCGAGCACGCCGAGCTGGCGGCCAGCGTGCAGGTCCGGGTCGAGGAGGTGCTGCTGGACCTGGTGCGGTGGCTGCACGAGCGGACCGGGCAGAAGCGGCTGACCATGGCGGGCGGCGTGGCGCTCAACTGCGTGGCGAACACCCGGATCTTCGCCGAGGGGCCGTTCGAGGAGGTGTGGGTGCAGCCGGCCGCCGGTGACGCGGGGACCGCGCTGGGCGCGGCGTTGCAGGTGGTGGCGGACGCCGGCGAACCGGCCGCCGCGATGCCGGGCGCGGATTTGGGCCGGTCCTGGACGGACGCGGAGATCGAGGACCACCTGCGCACCGCGAAGGTGCCGTACGAGGAGCCGGACGACGTGGCCGTCGCGGTGGCCGAGGCGTTGGCCGACGACCAGGTGGTGGCCTGGTTCCAGGGTCGCAGCGAGTACGGGCCGCGGGCGCTGGGCCGCCGGTCGCTGCTCGCGCACCCCGGCCGGGCGGAGAACCTGGCCCGGCTCAACGAGGTGAAGGGGCGCGAGCAGTTCCGGCCGATCGCGCCGATGGTGCTGGCCGACCGCGCGGCCGAGCTGTTCGAGCGGGGACCGCTGCCCAGCCCCTACATGCTCTTCGTGCACGACGTGCGGCCGGAGTGGCGCGACCGCATCCCGGCGGTCGTGCACGTGGACGGCACGGCGCGCGTGCAGACCGTGGACGCGGCCACCGAGCCGCTGATGGCGCGGGTGATCCGCGAGTTCGACCGGCGCACCGGCGTGCCCGTGGTGGTGAACACGAGCCTCAACACGGCCGGGCGGCCGATGGTGGACGACCCGCGCGACGCGCTGGAGTGCTTCGGCTCGGCGCCGGTGGACCTGCTGGCCATCGGCCGGTTCGTGGTGCGGCGGCCGCGATGAGCGTCGACTACGCGGTCGTGATCCCCACCGTCGGGCGGGACAGCCTGCGCATCGTGCTCGACGCGCTGGAGCACGGCGACGGCCCGCCGCCGCGCGAGGTGATCGTGGTGGACGACCGGCCCGACCCGGGCCCGCTGCCGCCGACGCACTCGGCGCGCGTGCTGCGCACCGGCGGTCGCGGCCCCGCCGCCGCGCGCAACGCCGGGTGGCGTGCGGCGTGCTGCGAGTGGATCGCGTTCCTGGACGACGACGTGGTGCCGCCGCGCGACTGGAAGCAGCGGCTGACCGCCGACCTGGCCCGGCTGGGGCTGGACGTGGGCGCGTCGCAGGGCCGGATCACCGTGCCGCTGCCCGCCGACCGCCGGCCGACCGACTGGGAGCGCGGCACGGCCGGGTTGGCGGACGCGCGGTGGATCACCGCGGACATGGCCTACCGGCGGGCGGCGCTCGTGCACGCGGGCGGGTTCGACGAGCGGTTCCCGCGCGCGTACCGGGAGGACGCCGAGCTGGCGCTGCGCGTGCAGGCCCGCGGGTACCGGATCGTCAGGGGCGACCGCGTGACCACGCACCCGGTGCGCGAGGCGGGGTTCTTCGCGAGCCTGCGACAGCAGCGCGGCAACGCCGACGACGCGTTGGCGCGGCGGCTGCTCGGGCCGCGGTGGCGTGAGCTGATGGGCGGCGCGCCCGGTCGGCTGCGGTGGCACGCGGCCACCACGGCGTCCGGGGCCGCCGCGGTCCTGTGCGGGTTCCTGGGGTGGCGGAAGGCGGCGTGGGCGTTCGGCGGCGCGTGGGCGGGGCTCACCGGGTGGTTCGCCGCGCAGCGCATCGCACCCGGACCGCGCACCCGCGACGAGGTGGCGAGGATGGTCGTCACCAGCGTCGCCATCCCGCCCGCCGCGTGCTGGCACCGGCTGCGGGGCGAGGTGCGGCACCGGGGCGTGCCGGTCGCGGGCCGGACCCGCCGGGTGGTGCCGGTGGCGGACGCACTGGACCGGCTGCGCACGACCGCGCGGGAGACCGGGAAGGCGTGGGAGGCGGCGAAGGCTCCGGCGGCCGGCGCGGCACGCCGGACCGGGGAGCCGCGCCAGGCCGAGCCGGCTCCCGGCGCCGGGAAGGCGCGCGGGACCGCGGGACAGCAGCGGGCGGGGAACGCCTCGGCGGCCGGGAAGGCGCGCGGGAACGGCAGGGCGCGGGAGGTCGGCCCCGGTTCCGGATCGGCGCGGGACACCGGGTCGGGCTCCGGGAGGGCGCAGCGGTGAGGATCCTCGTGCTGCGCGCGCTCGGCCTCGGCGACCTGCTGACGGCCGTGCCCGCGCTGCGCGGGTTGCGCCGGGCGCACCCCGACGCGGAGATCACCCTGGCCGCGCCCGGCTGGCTCGCCGACGCCGTGGACCGGATCGACGCGGTGGACCGGCTGCTGCCCACCGAGGGCCTCGTGCCGCTCGACTGCGACTCGCCGGACCTCGCGGTCAACCTGCACGGGAAGGGGCCGCAGAGCACGACCCTGCTGCGCGCCACCCGCCCGGCACGGCTGATCACCCACGGCGCGCACGTGCCGTGGCCCGCGCACCAGCACGAGGTGCTGCGGTGGTGCCGGCTGCTGGCGCAGTTCGGCATCGCCTGCGACCCGGACGACCTGCACCTGCCGCCCCGGCCCCGCAACGGCGCGATCGTCGTGCACCCCGGCGCGAGCCACGGCGCGCGGCGGTGGCCCGCGGACCGGTTCGCCGAGGTGGTGCGCGCGTTGGGCCCGGACGTCGTGGTGACCGGCAGCCCCGCCGAGGCGCCCCTGGTGCGCGAGGTCACCGACGGCCGCACGCGCACCGGCGACCTGGCCGGACTGCTGGACCTCGTGGCCGGCGCACGACTCGTCATCTGCGGTGACACCGGCGTGGCGCACGTCGCCACCGCCTACCGCACGCCGTCCGTGGTGTTGTTCGGCCCCGTGTCCCCCGCCGAGTGGGGACCGCGGTCGGGGCCGCACCGGGTGCTGTGGCGCGGCAGGACCGGCGACACGTTCGCCGACCGGCCCGACCCGGGGCTGCTCGACATCACCGCGGCCGAGGTGCTGGACGCCGCGCGAACACTACTGGGAGGTGGACCGTGGCCAGGATCGGCGTCATCGGAGCGGGCTATGTCGGTCTGACGACCGCGGCGTGCTTCGCCCGGCTCGGGCACACCGTGGTGTGCGCGGACGTGGACGAGGCGAAGGTCGCGGCGCTGGGCCGGGCCGAGATCGGCGCGCACGAACCGGGGTTGGGCGAGCTGGTCGCGGAGGGGTTGCGCGACGGGCGGCTGCGGTTCGTGCTCGGCAACGCGGAGGCGCTGTCCGATGTGGACTTCGTGTTCCTGTGCGTGCCGACGCCGACCGGCGAGGACGGGGCGGCCGACCTCGCCGCGGTGCACGCGGTGCTGCGCGAGGCGCGCGACGCGGTCCGGCCCGGCTGCGTGCTCGTGATCAAGTCGACCGTGCCCGCCGGCACCGCGGAGCGGGTGGCCGAGTTGGTGGGCCGGTCCGACGTGCGGGTCGTGTCCAACCCGGAGTTCCTGCGCGAGGGCCACGCCGTGGACGACTTCCTGCGGCCCCAACGGGTCGTGGTCGGCTCCGAGACCGAGGACGCCGCACGCCGGGTGGTCGCGCTGTACGCGGGGACGGGCGCGCCGGCGCTGGTCACCGGCAGCGCGAGCGCGGAGCTGGTGAAGTACGCCAGCAACTGCTTCCTGGCCATGAAGCTGTCCTACGTCAACAGCCTCGCCGAGCTGTGCGAGCGGGTCGGCGCGGACATCGGCGACGTGACCGAGGGCATGAAGCTGGACGACCGGATCGGGTCGGCGTTCCTGGAACCCGGACCGGGCTGGGGCGGCTCGTGCTTCCCCAAGGACACCAGGGCGCTGTTGTCCACGGCGGAGGACGCGCACGTCGACTTCCCGTTGCTGCGCGCGACCATCGGCACGAACGACCACCAGGCGCGGCGGGTCGTCGGCCTGGTCCGCGAGGCGGTGGGCGGCGAGCTGGCGGGCGTCCGGCTCGGGCTGCTCGGGTTGACGTTCAAGGCGGGCACCGACGACCTGCGCGACTCCCCCGCCCTCGCGGTCGCCCGGCTGCTGGCCGAGGAGGGTGCGTGGCTGATCGGCTACGACCCGTGCGTCAGCCGGGACTGCGGCCCGGTCCGGGTGCTGGGCTCGGCCGAGGCGGTGGCGGACGGCGCGCGCGGCCTGGTGGTGCTGACCGAGTGGCCGGAGTTCGCCGAGCTGGACTGGCCGAACCTGGCGGCCGCGATGGCGGAGCCCGTCATCGTGGACACGCGCAACCTGCTGCCGGTCGAGAAGGTGGCCGAGGCGGGGTTCCGCCTGGTCTCCCTGGGACGTCCCGCGGCGAGGTAGGGGCCGGGCCCCGGCGGGCGTCCCACCCGCCGGGGCCCGGGCGTCCTACGTGCGCGGGTCCCAGCGGAAGAAGCGGGCGGCCAGGCCGGTCGCCGCCACCACCCACAGCGCCACGGACAGGGCGGCCGGGCCGACCTGCCCGGTCGGGCCTCCCCACGCCGCGCCGACCAGCGTGCCCAGGCCGCTGCCCGGCACCAGGAACAGCCGCACGTCCACCGGCCCGGCGGACCCCAGCAGGCCGCCGATGACGAGGGCGAAGAAGAACGGCGCGGTGGTGATCTGGGCCAGCTCCGCGGTGTTGGTCACCCCGCTGGTGCACACGCCCGCCGCGCAGCTCAGCGCCACTCCCCCGACCACCGCCAAGGCCAGCAGCTCCGGCCGCGCCGGCAGCGGCGCGCCGGCCGCCACGCTGATGCCCAGCAGCACCACCGCCTGCGCGAGCCCCAGCAGCACGACCGGCAGCAGCACGCCGGTCAGCACCACGGCGTCCGACGCCGCGCCCGTCCGCAGCCGCTTGAGGTAGAGGTCCTGCCGGCGGGCCGTCAACGCGGTCGTCACGGTCACGTACACGGTGAACCCGAGCGAGAACAGCAGTTGCAGCGTCACGACCGTGGTCCAGCCGGACGGCTCGCCGTCCGCGGTCAGCGCGAAGTAGGCGCCCATCGCCAGCGGCATCAGCACGGCCAGCGCGGCGGCGGTCCGGTTGCGCAGCAGGAGCTTCAGCTCGGCCACGCCCAGTGCGGCGATCACGCGGCCACCGCCTCGCGCCCGGCGCGGGCGCCGTGGAACACGTCCTCCAGCGAGGCGTGGTGCGCGCGGATGCGTCCCAGGCGCAAGCCCTCCTGCCGCGCCCACGCCAGGAGCACCGCGAGGTCGTCCTGCAGCTCGCGGGTCCGCACCTCCACCCGGCCGGACGGCCGGTGCACCACGTCGCCGGACAGCATCGGCAGCGCGCTCACGTCGAGCGGCTCGGGCAGGTCGAACGCGATCCGCGCGGGCTGGGCGGCGAGCACGTCCACCAGCGCCCCGGACACCGCGACCTCGCCCTCGTGCAGGATCGCCAGCCGGTGCGCGAGCGACTCGGCCTCCTCCAGGTAGTGCGTGGTCAGCACGACGGTCGTGCCCTCGGCGAGCAGGCCGCGCACCACGTCCCACGTGCGCCGCCGCGACTCGGGGTCCAGCCCGGTCGTCGGCTCGTCCAGGAACAGCAGCTCGGGCCGCCCCAGCACGGCCAGCGCGAGGTCGAGCCGCCGCCGCTCGCCGCCGGACAGCTGCTTGATCCGCACGTCGCGCCGGTGCGCCAGGTCCAGCCGCGCCAGCACGTCCTCGGTGGCCCGCCGGCCGCTCGTCGCGCCCCACAGCGCGACCATCTCGCGCGCGGTGAGGTCGGCCGGGAACCCGCTGTCCTGCAACATGACGCCGGTGCGGCCGCGCAGCGCCGCGCGGTCGCGGAACGGGTCCAGCCCCAGCACCCGCACGGTGCCGGCGAACGGGGCGCGCAGCCCCTCCAGCGTCTCCATGGTGGTGGTCTTGCCCGCGCCGTTCGTGCCGAGCAGCGCGAACAGCTCCCCCCGCCGGACCTCGAAGTCGATCCCCCGGACCGCTTCGAAGTCACCGTAGCGGCACCTCAGGCCCGCCACGTCGATCACCGCTTCACCCATGGCCGCCATGCTCGTCGCCCGCCCGCGCGCCCCCCAGTGCCGTCGCGCACCGGTCCGTGTGACAGATGTCAGCAGACAGGCGTGCGACCCGGCTCGTAGATTCGCCTGGTGACCCCCTTGACCAGGCTCCGCCGCTACACGTGGTGGTCCGTGCTGGCGGGCGGCGCGGTCGTCCTCGTCGGCACCGCGCTCGACCTGCTCGCCAACCACTACGGCCTGGTCAAGTCGCTGCTGGTGGGGGCGGCGGTGGTCGTGGTGGTCGTCCAGCACACCCGGTACCTGCGCCTGGCGATGGACGGGCTGGGCCGTGGCGGCGGCCGGCCGTGGGAGCACGCGGCGACGTTCGCGGTGGCGTTGGCGGCGTGGGCGGTGATGTGCGCCGGCGGCGGGTTCCTGGCGGCCTGGTCGCTGCTGCCCGCGCTGGTGATCGCGCACGTGGCCGCGTCCCTGCCCGCCGGCCGCCGCTGGCCGGCCGCGGCGGTGATGTCGGTGCTCGCGGTGGCGGCGGGCGGCGTGTTCGGGGGCGAGGACGCCCGACCGGCGATGGTCCTGGCCGTGATGATGATCATCGCGCTGCTGTTCGCCGACCTGGCGCAGCTCTGGATCTGGCAGCTCGTCGTACGGCAGGAGCAGGGCAGGCGGACGGCCGAGGCGCTGGCCGTGGCCGAGGAGCGGCTGCGGTTCGCCGCCGACCTGCACGACGTCCAGGGCCACCACCTCCAGGCGATCGCGTTGAAGGGCGAGCTGGCGCAGCGGCTGATCGGCCGGGACGACGAGCAGGCCCGGCGGCACGCGGGCGAGGTGGCCGAGCTGGCACGGACCGCGTTGCGGGAGACCCGCGAGGTGGTGCAGGGCTACCGGCGGGCCAGCCTGGGCACGGAGATCGCGAACGCGGTGGGGGTGCTGCGGGCGGCGGGGATCGAGACGACGGTGGAGGGCGACGCGGCCCGCGTGCCGCCGCCGTTGCAGCCGTTGTTCGGCGCGCTGGTGCGGGAGGGGACGACGAACGTGCTGCGGCACAGCCGGGCGCGCCGCTGCGCGCTGGTGATCGACGTGGCCGGGGACCGGGTCTGCGTGCGGGTGCGCAACGACGGGGTGCCGGGCGCGGGCGAGGGCGGCGAGCCGGGTTCGGGCCTGGCCGGGCTGCGCGAGCGGTTCGCCGCGGTCGGGGGCCGGGTGGAGGCCGGTTCGGCGGGCCCGGAGGCGTTCGAGCTGGTGGGACGCGCCGGGGTGGGTCGATGACCCGGGTGGCGCCGGCCGGGGCGGGCCGCCGACCCGACCGGAGCGCGCCGGCGGTCCGGGAAGCGCACGGGGCCGCCGGCCGGCGCACGGGGGTGGGCCGGTGATCCGGGTGGTGCTGGCCGACGACGAAGATTTGATCCGGGGCGCGTTGGCGGCGTTGCTGGAGCTGGAGGACGACATCGAGGTGGTCGCGCAGGCCAGCGACGGCGAGGCGGCGGTCGCGGCGGTGCGGGCGCACCGGCCCGACATCGCCGTGTTCGACCTGGAGATGCCCCGGCGCGACGGCGTGCTGGCGGCCGAGGCGGTGCGCGGGCTCGACGGGGTCGCGGTGGTGATCGTGACCCGGCACGCCCGGCCCGGTGTGCTGCGGCGGGCGTTGAGCGCGGGCGTGCGCGGGTTCGTGCCCAAGACCACCCCGGCCGCGCGGCTCGCCTCCATCCTGCGCGACGTGCACGCCGGCCGGCGCTACGTGGACTCCGAGATCGCTGCGGCCGCGTTGACCGAGGGCGCGTGCCCGCTGACCGCCCGGGAGCTGGACGTGCTGCGGCACGCCCTCCAGGGCGGCACGGTGGCCACGATCGCCCGCGAGACCCACCTCGCCGCCGGCACGGTGCGCAACTACCTGTCGTCGGCGATGACCAAGCTCGGCGTGACCACCCGCTACGAGGCCGCGCGGCTGGCCTGGGACGAGGGCTGGATCTGACCCTGGCCGAGGTGCACGACCTTCACCGCGGTCATCTCGTCCAGCAGCTCCGGCCCGTACCCGAACCCGGTGCCGGACCGCCGGCGCGGCTCGGCGGCCCCGCCGGGCGCGCCGCCGAACACCGCGTTGACCTTCACCGTGCCGACCGGCAGCTCCCGCCACGCCCGCTGCGCGTGCGCCATCGACCCGGTGAGCACGGTCGCGGCCAGGCCGTGCTCGTCCACGCACGCCTCGGCCAGGCCCTCCTCGAACGACGGCACCACGCGCACCGCCGCGACCGGGCCGAACGTCTCCTCCCGCATCACGCGCATGTCGGGCGTGCAGCGGGCGAGCACGGTCGCCGGGTAGTACGCGCCCTCGCGGTCCGGGATCCTGCCGCCGACCAGCAGCTCCGCGCCGTCGGCCACGGCCTCGGCGACGTGCGCGTGCACGTGCTCCCGCATCCGGGCGTCCACCAGCGGCTGCGGGTCGGCGTTCCAGCGCCCGGCCTCGTCGCACAGCGCCGCCAGGAACTCCCCGGCCACGGCCTGGTGCACGA
This sequence comes from Actinosynnema sp. NPDC004786, assembly GCF_053601135.1. Lineage (NCBI taxonomy): Bacteria > Bacillati > Actinomycetota > Actinomycetes > Pseudonocardiales > Pseudonocardiaceae > Actinosynnema > Actinosynnema sp. NPDC004786. The sequence goes on from NZ_JBSGBG010000007.1 coordinate 60,115, forward strand.
AGATCCGCTCCACCGAGGTGCAGAGCTGCCCGGCGTTGGTGAACGCGCCGATCGCCGCCTGTTCGGCCGCCCAGGCCGGGTCCACGTCCGCGTCGACCAGCAGCGGGTCGTTGCCGCCGTTCTCCAGCAGCGCCTTCGCGCCGGTCGCGGCGCACGCGGCGGCGATCGAGCGGCCGGTCGCCGTGCCGCCGACGTGGGCGACGACGTCCACGTGCGGCGACGCGGCCAGCGCCGCGCCCACCGCGCCGTCGCCGGTGAGGCTCTGGAGCACGCCCGGAGGGAAGTGCTCGACCAGGAGCTGCGCCAGCAGCACACCCGTGTGCGGGCAGCGCTCGCTCGGCTTGTGCACCACGGTGTTGCCGGTCACCAGGGCCGCGCCGAGCAGCCCGCAGGAGACGGCGACCGGGTCGTTCCACGGGGTGAGGGCGACGACCACGCCGCGCGGCTCGGGGACCATGAAGTCGGCGGCGTCGTGCGCGCCGTGCAGCGACCGGCCGCGGTGCACCGGACCCAGCTCGGCGTACTGCTCCAACGTGGACGCGCCCGCCAGCACACCGTCCCGGGCGGACCCGACGGGGCGGCCGGTCTCCGAGTGCAGCAGCTCGGCCAGCTCGTCCGCGTGCTCCCGGACCGCCGCCGCGGCGGCCCTGAGCGCCGCTCCCCGTTCGGCGGCAGGGGTTGCCGCCCAACCGGGTTGCGCCTCACGCGCGGTGAGCACCGCGCCGGCCACGTCCTCGTCCGTGGCGCCGGGCAACCAGCCGATCAGCCGACCGTCGACCGGGCTGTGGACGTCGAGTGCTGCGACACGCATGTCCGTCATGGACACCGGGTACCCCGGCGGTCGAGGTGAAACCCGAGGCGGAGCCCCGAGGAGGACAGCCATGCCCGGACGTGAGGAGCTGCCCAGCACGATCGCGCGGTCGTCGAAGAAGGCGCAGCGGACGTGGATCAAGGCGCACGACTCGGCCGTGCAGACGTACGGCGAGGGCCAGCGCTCGCACCGGACCGCGTTCGCCGCGTTGAAGCACTCGTTCGAGAAGGTCGGCGACCACTGGGAGCCGAAGCGGGAGAAGGGCCCGTCCGACGCGCAGGCCGCGCGCAGCACGCCCAAGCAGGGCAGGACGGCGGGCGGCGTGGACGCCAACGCCAGCAAGCAGCACCTCTACGACCTGGCGAAGAGGCTGGACGTGCCCGGCCGCTCGACCATGACCAAGCAGCAGCTCGTCGAGGCGATCGGCAAGGCCAACAACCGCAAGACCGCGAAGGCCCGGTCCAAGTAGGCGCGGCCCGGGGACTTCCGACGAGCCCCGTGTCCCCGGACGGGGGCACGGGGCGCTCCCGTGGTCAGGGTTGGAGCCACTTCCGGTCGGTGAGGAGTTGGCTCGCCTGCGGGCCCATCAACGTCATGCCGCCGTCCACCACGAACGACGCCCCGGTCACGTACCCGGCCGCCGGCGTGGCCAGGAACGCCACCACCGCGGCGACCTCGTCCGCGCTGCCCGGCCGCCCCAGCGGCACGCCCGGCCGCGGCTGGGTGCGCGGGTCCACGTCCTCCTGGCCCGTCATCGGGGTGGAGATCTCGCCGGGCGCGACCGAGTTGACCGTGATGGCGTGCTCGGCCAGCTCCAGGGCCAGCACCTTCGTCAACGCGCCCAGCCCGGCCTTGGCCGCGCAGTAGGGCGCCGCGCCGACCCGGGGCTGGTGCTCGTGCACGGAGGTGATGTTGATGATCCGGCCGCCCTGCCCGGCCTCGATCATGTGCTTGGCGGCGCGTTGCGCGCACAGGAACGCGCCGTCGAGGTCGACCGACAGCACCGAGCGCCAGGTGTCGAAGTCCATGTCCATGGCCTTCTGCGCGGTGCCGGTGCCCGCGCAGTTCACCAGCACGTCGATGCCGCCCAGCTCCTCGGCCAGCTCGTCGACCACGGCCGCGGCGGTGGGCAGGTCGGTCAGGTCGAGCCGCCGCACGGCCGCCCGCACGCCCTGCGCGCGGACCTCCCGAGCGGTGCGCTCGCCGCCTTCGGCGTCGGTGTGGAACGTGATGCCGACGTCCACCCCGCCACCGGCCAACGCCACCGCGACGGCCCGGCCGATGCCGGAGTCGGAGCCGGTCACGACGGCGCGCATCGGCGCGCCGACCCGGTCCTGGGGTAGTGGTGCAGTCATGGGCGGCGGGTACCCGGCCCGGTGTTTGCCACACGCCGTGCCGGGAACGCTCCGGACAGTCGACGTCGGCAGTGGGAGGAGCACCATGAAGGCCGTCACCTGGCACGGCAAGCGGGACGTGCGCGTGGAGACCGTGCCGGACCCCGTCCTCAAGGAGCCGACCGACGTCATCGTGCGCGTCACGTCCACCGGCTTGTGCGGCTCCGACCTGCACCTGTACGAGGTGTTGGGCCCGTTCATCGACCAGGGCGACGTCCTCGGGCACGAGCCCATGGGCGTGGTCGAGGAGGTCGGCGCGGAGGTCACCGGGGTCAAGCCCGGCGACCGGGTCGTCATCCCGTTCAACGTCTCGTGCGGCACGTGCTTCATGTGCGAGCGCGGCCTGCAGTCGCAGTGCGAGACGAGCCAGGTGCGCGAGCAGGGCACGGGCGCGGCGCTGTTCGGCTACACCAAGCTGTACGGGCAGGTGCCCGGCGGGCAGGCCGAGTACCTGCGGGTGCCGTTCGGCAACACGCTGCCCATCAAGGTGCCCGAGGGTCCGGCGGACGACCGGTTCGTGTACCTGTCCGACGTGCTGCCGACCGCGTGGCAGGCGGTGGAGTACGCGGCCACCCGGGACAGCCTGGTCGTGCTCGGCCTCGGCCCGATCGGCGACATGGCGACCCGCATCGCCCAGCACCGCGGCGTGGAGACCGTCATCGGGGTCGACCTGGTGCCCGAGCGGATGGCACGGGCCCGCGGCCACGGCGTGACCGTGCTGAACGTGCGCGACAGCCACCTGGTGGACCACATCCGCGACCTCACCGGCGGGCGCGGCCCGGAGGCGGTGATCGACGCCGTCGGCATGGAGGCGCACGGCGCGCCGGTCGCCAAGCTCGCGCACCAGGCGGTCGGCCTGCTGCCGGACGCCATCGCCGCGCCGTTCATGCGGACCGCGGGCGTGGACCGGCTGCACGCGCTGCGCCTGGCGATCGACATCGTGCGGAGGGGCGGCACCATCTCGGTGTCCGGTGTGTACGGCGGGATGGCCGACCCGATGCCGCTGCTGACGCTGTTCGACAAGCAGGTGCAGCTGCGCATGGGCCAGGCGAACGTGTGGCGCTGGGTGCCGGAGATCCTGCCGCTGTTGACCGACGGCGACCCGCTCGGCGTGGACTCGTTCGCCACCCACCACCTGCCGCTCGACCAGGCGCCGCACGCCTACGAGATCTTCCAGCGCAAGCAGGACAACGCCGTCAAAGTGCTGTTCCGGCCTTGACGGGCTAGGTTGCAGCCATGATCCGCTTTCGGTGGTCGGCCGCCGCGGCGTCGGCGGCGGTGCTGGTGGCGAGCGGGTGCGGTCCGGGTTCCGGCGACCTGGTCGGGCGGGCGGTGGAGGACTTCACCGCCGCGGTGTCCTCGGGCGACGCGGACCGCGCGTGCGCGCTGTTGACGGACCGGGCGCGCGAGGGCGTGGACTGCTCGTCGCTGGACGTGCCCGGCGGCGCCGTGGAGTCCGTCGAGGTCTGGGGTGACGCGGCGCAGGTCCGCACCTCGCGGGACGTGCTGTTCCTGCGCGAGCTGTCGTCGGGGTGGCGGGTGTCCGGCGCGGGGTGCGAGTCGCGCGGGGACCGGCCGTACGAGTGCGAGGTGGGCGGGCCGTGACGCAACGGGCGATGTTCTACGTGTACCTGGTCGGTGTGCTGGTGCTGCTGGTCTACTTCGCCGTCATCGGGTTGGTGGGCATGTGAAGCGGTTCCTGCGCGACAACGGGCTGGGGTTGGCGTTCGGCCTGCTGTTCCTGGCCTCGCTGGTCGGTCAGGCGTTCGCCGGCAACGCCGCCCTCAACGCCGACCGGCTCACCGACGGCGGTGACCCGATCGGGTTCTGGCAGTACGTGACGTCGTCGGACTTCGCCGTGGACGTGGCCGAGAACTGGCAGTCCGAGTACCTGCAGTTCTTCCTGTTCATCTTCGCGACCGTGTGGCTGATGCAGAAGGGGTCGACCGAGTCGAAGACCGCGGACCGGCTCGGGCCGGAGTCCGACGAGAGCCAGTCGCTCGGCGCGCACGCGACGGGGCAGTCGCCGCCGTGGGCGAAGGCGGGCGGCTGGCGGACCGCCCTGTACTCGAACTCGCTCGGCCTGGTGATGCTGGTGTTGTTCCTCGGCTCGTGGGGCGCGCAGTCCATCGCCGGGCGCAGCGCGTACAACAACGACCAGTTGAACACCTTCCAGGACCCGGTCGGCTGGTGGGACTACGTGCTGTCGGCCGACTTCTGGAACCGGTCGCTGCAGAACTGGCAGTCGGAGTTCCTGGCGATCGGCTCGATGGTGGTGTTCAGCGTGTACCTGCGCCAGCGGGGCTCGTCGCAGTCCAAGCCGGTCGGCGCGCCGCACCACTCGACCGACGAGTCGGGCTGATCCCCGGCGGCCGACCCGCCGGGGTGGGTGGTCACGCCGGGTGGTCGGCCCGGGGGTCGTTCGAGGCGGTGGGCCGCGGGTCGGGGATCACGCACGGCGGGCGGCCACCAGGGTCACGTGCGTCGTGCGCGTGGTGTGCGAGGCGGTCTGCTGCGGGGACTCGTGCGAGGCGGTCGGCTGCGGGGGTCGCGCGGGCGGTCGGCCCGGGGTCATTCGAGGCGGTCGGCTTCGTCCACGTCGTCGGACTCGATGCTGTCCCGGCCGCGCTCGCGCCACGGCAGGGCGAACCACAGCGTGCCGAACAGCAGCAGCGCGAACACGCCGAACCCGATGGCCACCCAGCCGCCGATGATCACCTCGCCGAGCATCAGCACGGTGCCGATCATGGCCAGGGCCAGGAACGCCAACCCGGCGATCGCGAACCGGTTCGCCACCTCGATCACGTCCTCGCGCCGGCCGCGCCGGAACAGCAGCCGGTGCCACGCCGCGGGCGCGGTGAGCAGCGCGACCGCGCACGCGGCGAACAGGATCGTGATCAGGTGGGTGGCGCGGATGTACGCGTCGGCGGACGCGTACCGGTCGGTGAACGTGATCGACAGCAGGAAGCCGAACAGGATCTGGACGCCCGCCTGCGCCACCCGGAGTTCCTGCAGCAACTCGTTGAGGTTGCGGGCCAACCTCCGCTGGTGTGACTCCTCAGCCCGGCTCACCGCCACCACGTACCCAACCACGGGTCCGTTCAACCATTATTTTCGGGTGACGAACGTGAGGCCGAAGTGGTTGAGGGTGGCGGGCAGCGGCGCGTGCAGGGTGGGCACCTCCAGGTGGTCGCGCAGGGCGTCCAGCATCGTGCTCCCGGCGACCAGCACCAGGTCGCGGCCGGGGCAGACGCCGGGCCCGCCGCTGAACGGCACCAGCCCCGGGTCCGGCGGCGTCGGCCAGTTCTCCGGCGCGTAGGAGTCCGCGTACGGCAGCCGGTCCGGGTCGCGGTGGAAGTACGGGGCGAACACGACGAACGTGGTGCCCGCCGGCAGCCACGTCCCGTGCCAGCGGGTCGGACCGGTGCTCTCGCGCAGGATCACCGGCGTGGTGGGCCACAGCCGCGCCGACTCCCAGATCCCGGCCGGCCCCTCGCCGCCGATCGCCAGCGCCCGCATGGTCACGATGCCCGCCGCGTCGAACGCGAACAGCCAGTGCGGGACCTGGCCGAGCAGCTCGTCGACCGGCGCGAGGGCCGCCAGGCTGCCCGCCTCGGCCCGTTCCAGGTGCCCGCGCAGCCGGTCCTCGAACCGGCGGCGCAGCGCCTCCCGGCGCGGGTGCAGGTAGGCCCAGTTCGCGTTGCCGCGCAACGTCTTGAGCACGTCGGTCAGCTCGCCGTCCTCGCGGGCGGCCGACCCGAGCACGATCCGCCGCGCCGCCCGCCACCACGCCTGCGCGAACGCGTCCCAGGTCAGCTCGCCGGCGCTGCGCGCGTGCCGCAGCAGGAGGTCCGCCTCGTCGGCCACGATCGACGGCACGTCGATCTTCTCCGGCCGCAGCACGTCCTCGGTGACCGCGCGCCGGTGCGCGCGCCGCTCCCCCGTCGAGATCAGCACGCCGTGCGGCTGGAAGTGCGCCAGCGCGGCCTTCTTCTCCCGGGTGGCGAGGGCGAACGGGGTCGGCGACTCGGCGAGCAGGCGGGACACGTCCAGCGGGTCGAGGAGCAGCGCGACGCTGCGGCCGGTCACCCGCAGCCGCAGCGGTTCCGGCCCGTAGCGGGCGCGGAACCGCCGCAGGGTCGCCACGGCCGCGGCGTCCGCCCGGACCGCGGCGGCCAGGGCCGTCGCCGGCGGGCGGCGCACGATCACGCCCTTGGCCAGCGTCGGCAGCAGCACCTTGGCGAACGCCCGACCGGTGTCGAGCCGGGATGCTACGGCCACGATCCCTCTTCCGCGTGGGCGACGACGAGCTCGCGCACCTCGCACCCCTCGGGTTGGCGCAGCGCGAACACGATGGCGTCGGCGACCCGCTCCGGCGGGTTCAGCTTGCTGTCGTCCGGCGGCCGGTACTGCTCGGCCCGGTCGTCGAAGAAGTGGGTGCGCATGCCGCCGGGGATCACCAGCGTCACGCCGACCCGCCCGGCGGTCTCGGCCGCCAGCGCCCGGGTGAAGCCGACCACGCCGAACTTCGAGGCGCAGTACGCGGTGGCGTCGCTGACCGCGCGCAGCCCCAGGGTGGACGCGATGGTCACCACCCGGCCGCCGTCGAGCAGCGGCAGCGCCGCCCGCACGACCGCCGCCGTGCCGAGCAGGTTCACCATCACCACCCGGTCCCAGTCCGGGCCGGACACCTCGTCCAGCCGGCCGCACGCGTCCGTGCCCGCCGCCGTGACGACCGCGCGCAGGCCGCCGTTGCGCTCGGCGATGGCCCGCACCGCGCGTTCCGCCGCCCTGGTGTCGGACAGGTCCACCGACTCGAAGTCGGCCACCTCCGGCGACGACGGCGCGGCCTTGTCCAGCACCAGCGGCCGGCCGCCCAGCTCGTGCACCGCGTGCACCACGGCCGCGCCCAGACCGGACGCGCCTCCCGTCACCAACACCTGACCGAGCATCAGCCCCTCCTCGACAGCATCTCGGTGGTCGACCGGCCCCGGTGGTAGGGCACCACGACGGTGCGCCCACCCCAGCCCGCGACCAGGTCCGCTTCCGGCAGCGACTCCACGGTGTAGTCGCCGCCCTTGACCCACACGTCCGGGCGCAGCGCCGCCAGCGCCCGCTCCGGCGTGTCGTCCTCGAACACGATCACGTCGTCCACGCAGCCCAGCGCGCGCAGCACCTCGACCCGGTCCTGCTCCCGGGTGACCGGCCGGTCCGGGCCCTTGAGCCGGCGCACCGACGCGTCGGAGTTCAGGCACACCACCAGGCAGTCGCCCAGCGCCCGCGCGGCGCGCAGGGTGCGGACGTGGCCCGCGTGCAGGAGGTCGAAGCAGCCGCCGGTCGCGACCACCACGCCGCCCCGCGCCCGCACCGCGTCCACTGTGGACAGCACGTCGACCGGGCGGAACCCGGACGCGCCGCCGTGGCGCAGGAACTCGGCGGCGGACGTGACGCCGTCGGCGACCGCGTCGTCCATCGCCGCGCCGGCCATGAGCCGGGCCGCGACGGTCGCCGCGAACCGGTCCCCCGCGCCGCACGGGTCCACGACGGGCACCCTGGGCGCGGGCACGGCGACCGGCGTGCCGCCGCCGTGCAGCAGCGCGCCGTCGGCGCCGAGCGTCACCACCACGGCCCGCGCCCGCCACCGGGCGCGCAGCGCTTCCAGCGCGTCCATCGGGTCGTCGTGGCCGCTGAACCGCTTCGCCTCGGACGCGTTCGGCGTGACCAGCCGCGCGCCGGGCACCGGGTCCGGGCCGCGCGGGTGGGGGTCCCAGACCACCGGGCGGCGGGCGAGGACGCCGCGCAGCCGCTCGTCGCGCAGGAGCCCGCGCCCGTAGTCGGAGACCAGCACGCAGTCGGCCTCCAGCACGGCGTCGAGCATGTCGTCCGTGGCGTGCGGCGGCGCGCCGGGGCCGCCGCCGCGGTCGAGCCGGGCGATCGACTGGTCGCCGCAGCGCAACCGCGTCTTGACCGGGGTCGGCACCGGCGAGGGCCCGAGCACGGAGGGCACCGCGGCCAGCTCGTCCCGCAGCCGCTGCCCGTCCTCGTCGTCGGCCACGGCGCTGACCAGCGTCACGTCCACGCCGTCGGCGGCGGCCAGCGCGGCGGCCAGGCCCGCGCCGCCGGGTCGGGCGCGTTCCTCCCGGACGTCCAGCACGGGCGCGGGCGCGTCCGGGCACAGCCGCTCGGCCGTGCCGAGCACGTCCACGTCGAGCAACGAGTCGCCCACGACGACGAGCTTCACGACACCCTCCGTTCCGCGGCGGGCAGCGCCGCTTCGAAGGCCGCGCACAGCGCGTGCACGGCGACCAGCTGGGCCTCCTGCACGTTCGCGGGCGCACCGGGCAGCGCGAGCACCTCGTCCACCACGTCGGCCAGCGGGTTCGGGGCCGGGCCGGTCATCGCCCACACGTGCGCGCCCGCCTCCCGGCCGGCCTTCGCCGCCTCGATGAGGTTCGGGCTGCGGCCGCTGGTGGTCAGCAGCACCACGACGTCCCGCGGCCGGGCATGCGCGGTGACCTGGCGGGCGAACACCTGGTCGTAGCCGTAGTCGTTGCCGATCGCGGTCACGCTGGACGACTCCGCGCACAGCGCGATGGCCGAGAACGGCCGCCGGTCGTCGCGGAACCGGCCGACCAGCTCGGCGGTCAGGTGCTGCGCCTCGGCGGCTGACCCGCCGTTGCCCGCCGCGAGCAGCCGGCCCCCGGCGTCGAGCCGGCGGGCCAGGACGCCGCCCCAGCGGGTCAGCCGCGGCGCCTGGGCGCGCAGCCCGGCCAGCGTCTCGGCCAGGCCGTTCAAATGGGTCTCGACGGTCATCGGGAGCCTCCCACGGCCACGGCCGGAGCGGCCGCGACGCGCTCGTAGACGCGTTCGGTGTCCTCGGCGATCCGGTCCCACGTGTAGCGCACGCCCACCCGGTCCAGGCCCGCGAGCCCGTACGCCTCCCGGCGCGCCCGGTCGGACAGCAGCGAGTGCAGCGCCCGCGCCAGCGCGACCGGCTCGCGCGGCGGCACCAGCACGCCGGTCACGCCGTCCACCACGGTGTCGGTCAGGCCGCCCACGGCGGCGGCCACCACGGGCACGCTGCAGGCCATCGCCTCCAGCGGCACGATGCCGAACGGCTCGTACCAGGGCACGCAGGCCACCACGTCGGCCGAGCGCAGCAGCGCGGGCATCTCGTCCCGCGACACCTGCCCGGCCAGGCACAGCCGGTCGCGCACGCCCAGGCGTTCCGCGTGCGCGGCGAGCCGGCGCGCCTCCGGGTCGGACCCGACGTCCACCGGGCCGCCCGCGATGACCAGCTCGGTGGCGGGCAGCGACCGCAGGGCCGTGATCAGGTCCTGGAAGCCCTTGCGCGGCACGAGCCGGCCGACCGACACCACGCGGTGCGGGTAGCGGCGGCGCGCCACCGGGCCCTCGGGCTGGAACCGCGTCGGGTCCACGCCGCACGGCACGACCGAGATCCGCGACCGCGGCACGCCCATGCGCAGCAGCTCGACCACCTCGTCGTCGCAGGTGGCGGCGATCCGGTCGGCCTCGCGGCCGATCATCCGCTCGATCGCGATCCGCTCGGCCGGGCTGGTGTCGTCCGCGCCCTGGTGGCGGCGCTTCACCGTGCCGAGGGCGTGGTAGGTCTGCACGACGGGCACGCCCGCCTTGCGCCCCGCGAGCACCGACGCGAGGCCGGACATCCAGAAGTGCGCGTGCACGACGTCCGGCGGCTCGCCGTCCCACTCCTGCTCCAGGAACCGGGCGAACTCGCCCATGTGCGGCAGCAGGTCGTCCTTGGGCACCGCGCGGGCCGGGCCGGCGGGCACGTGCACCACCTCGTAGCCCTGCTCGGTGCGCACCCGCTCGGGCAGGTCCGGGTCGTCGCGGCGGGTGTGGACCACCACGTCGTGCCCGCGGTCGGACAGTGCTGCCGACAAGGCGGCGACGTGCACGTTCTGTCCGCCCGCGTCCACACCACCCAGGGCGGCCAGCGGGCTGGCATGCTCGGACACCATCGCGATCCTCATCCGCTCACTCCTGTCAACAACCGGTCCCAAGCCCGCAGGAAGGCGTCGAGGCCGTACCGGGCCAGGGCGAACTCCCTGGCCTGCTTGCCCTTCTGCCTGGCCAGCGCCGGGTCGGCGACCAGCTCGGCCACCGCCCGCACCAACTCGTCCACCTCGGTGGAGACCACGCCCGCCTCCGGCGGCACCGCGCGCACCACCTCGGTGCACGCCAGCGCCACCACGGGCATGCCCAGGTGCATCGCCTCGATCAGGGACAGGCCGAGCGACGTCCACCGCACGGGGTGCAGGTAGAGCCGGCGCCGGGCGAGTTCCCGGTGCAGCGACGCGAGGTCGTGGTCGCCGCGGCCCATCGCGCCCAGCTTCTCGGTCTTCATGCCGTAGACGTCCAGCGGCGCGGCCTCGGCGAAGCGCGGCAGCAGGTCGGTGCCCACCGCCCGGCCCCGGCGCACCGGGTCGTTCACCACGACCGCGGCCCGGGCCAGATCGCCGGTGTAGAGCGGGCCCGGGTCGACCACACCGTGCTCGATCACGACGGTGCGCGTGTCGCCGCAGTCCCACATGAGGTCGTTGAAGTGGGTGACGTGGACGATCGTGCCCGGCCAGTCCTTGAGCGGGTGGGCCTGGTTCGGGTACTTCGGCGTGTTGTGCTCCAGGTACACGACCGGGATGCCGGAGGGCACCAGGCCGACCTCGACGGGCCGTTGCAGCACGGCGATGTCGGCGTCCACTTCGGACGGCGCCACCTCGCGCGCCGAGGGCCAGTCGCGCCCGGACAACCCTATGCCGTGGGGAGGACCGGGGATCAGGTACTCGTGGCCACCGCGGACGAACGCGTTCGTCCACGAGCCGTGCACGTGCCACAGCAAGATCTTCACGTCCGCACCCCCACGAGGTCGGCAACGGCGGTGACGACCTGGTCGGCCGTCACCCGGTCGAGGCACGGGTGTCCGGGCACCGGGCACTCCCGGGCGCGCGTGCCGCGGCACGGCGCGTCCTGGTCGCCCAACACCACGTGTGGCCCGTACGGCGCCCACCGGACGGCGGGCACGACGGGGGAGAACAAGGAGACGACGGGCGTGCCGACCGCGGCGGCCAGGTGGGCGGGGCCGGTGTTGCCGACCACCACCGCGTCCGCGCGGGCCAACACCCCGGCCAGTTCGGCGAACGTCGTGCGGCCGCCGAGGTCGACGCCGTGCGCGCCCGCCACGTGCCGGGTCAGCGCGGTCTCGGCCGGCCCGCCGGTGACGACGACGCGGTGCCCGGCCTCGGTGAGCGCGACGACGGCCTCGGCGCAGCGGTGCGGCGACCACGCGCGGGCGGGCGCCGAGGCGCCGGGGTGCACCACCACGTACGGCCCCGGTTCGGCCACGGCGGGTTCCGGCGGGGTCGTGACCGCGAGCCGGCCGTCGTCGCCCGGCGGCAGCTCGAACCCGGCGGCCCGCGCGACTTCCAGCGCGCGTTCGGCTTCCGGGACGTCCGGGTCGTCGCGCAGCCGGACGTCCAGCAGGGAGCCGGGGTAGTCGACGGAGCGGGCGACGACCCGGGGCACGCCGGCCAGCTTCAGCAGCAGCGCCAGCGGCAGCGGGCTCTGGTGGAAGGACGTGAGGATCAGCGCGACGTCGGCGCGGATCCCCTTGAGCAGCGCGACAATTCCCTCTATGTCCGGATTGCGCACCTCCGGCGCCGGGTTCGCGATCCACGGGCAGTCCCACCGCACGATCCGCTGCACGCCCGGCAGCAGCGCCGCCGCCTGCGCGCCGGAGTGCCCGCACAGCAGCACCACCTCGCCCGCGTGCGCGGCCGCGCGCACCGCCGGGCCGGCGAGCAGCACGTCGCCGTCGCTGTCGAGCCTCGCCACGAGAGTCCTCATAGGACCATCGCCAACGCGGACGCGAGGTCGGGCGCGGTGTGCGGTGCGCGGTCGACCTCTTCGGGCAGGGTCACGGGGGTGGGCACGAGGATGGGGGTGACACCGGCCGCCAGCGCGGCCCGGACGTCCGCTTCGATGTCGCCGATGAAGAAGGTGCGCTCGGGGCGCGCGCCGAGTTCCTCGCACGCGCGCAGGATCATGGTGGGCGCGGGTTTGCGGCACGGGCAGCCGTCTTCCGGGGCGTGCGGGCACACCTGCCAGGTGCCGAACCGGCCGAGCAGGACTTCGACCCTGGCGTTCACCGCGTCCATCTGGGCCGGGGTGAGCAGACCGCGACCGACGCCGGACTGGTTGCTGACCACGCCCGTGCGCACGCCGTTGGCGCGCAGCACGCGCACGACTTCGCGCGCGCCGGGCATCGGCCGGACCTTGTCCGGATCGCCGTTGTAGGGCACGTCCTCGATGAGCGTGCCGTCGCGGTCGAAGAGAACCGCGTCGGGGTACTGGTCCACAGAGGAGAGTTAGCCGGTGCGAAACGAAGCAAACACTTCTCGGAGAAGCGCTACTCTCCGTCACTCCGAGGGTCGATGTGTGGAAACCGGGTGAACGGGTAACCAGGTGTCGAACTCGATTCCCGACGAGAGGGTTGTGTGCAGTGACGACGATCGAGAAGTCCGTGGACGTCGAGGTCCCGGTCACGACCGCCTACAACCAGTGGACGCAGTTCGAGTCGTTCCCGCAGTTCATGGAGGGCGTCGAGCGCATCACGCAGGTGACGCCCACCAGGACCCACTGGGTCACCAGGATCGGCGGCGTCACGCGCGAGTTCGACGCCGAGATCACCGAGCAGCACCCCGACGAGCGGGTCGCCTGGCACACGGTCGACGGTCCGCCGCAGGGTGGTGTGGTGACGTTCCACCGGCTCGACGACCGGCGGACCCGCGTGCACGTGCAGATGGAGTACGACCCGCAGACGCTCACCGAGAAGGCCGGTGCGGCGGTCGGCGTGGTCGGCCACCGCGTGTCCGGTGACCTGGAGCGCTTCAAGCAGTTCATCGAGGGGCGCGGGATGGAGACCGGCGCGTGGCGCGGCGACGTGAGCCGCCCGCCGCAGGCCGGCGAGACGCGCCACGACCTGCCCGACGCCGGCCGCCCGGGTGACCCGCTGCGATGAGCCGGAGGGCGGTGCCCGAGCCGCGGCGACGGAGCCGGTCACCGGTCCCGATCCCCCGGCCCCGGCCGCCCGTCGACGGCAGTTGACACGTGAAGGCCCCGCGAGCCCCCCGCTCGCGGGGCCTTCGCACGTCGGCTGCCCGCTCTTCGCACCCGGGCTTCCCGCTCGGAGGGCTGTCGGACGTCCGAGCCTCACACGTCTCCCCTCGCGCGCCTTCGCGCGTCGGCTCACGGGCCCGACGTTCGGTGCGCGACCTGCGCGCCGCTCTCCCGTGCCCCCTTCACCCCGGCACCCGACCAAGCCTTCAGGACACCTGCCCGGCGTGCCCCGCCGACACGCGAAAGGCCCGCGGACGCCTCCGTCCGCGGGCCTTTCGTCGGAGCCTGGCTCCCCTAGCCGTCCTTCAGCCGGTCGAACAGGCCGCGCACCGAACGCCGCAGCGCCGACGTGGCGTCGCCGAGCAGCGAGCCGGCCGCCCGGTTCCCGTTGGCCGGCTGTCCCGCCTCGCCGTCGGGCTCCCCGCCCACGTCCCCCTCCAGCAGCTCGCGCAACACCTCCACCACCACCTCGGGGTGCCCCAGCGGCACGGGGGCGGCGAAGGTCTGGGCGGAGCTGATCAGGTGCTCGTGCCGCCGGATCAGGTCGCCGACCGCTGCGCCGGCCGCCGCGCCCGCCACCACGTGCACCGGCACGGCGCGGTCGGCGAACTCGGACAGCACCTCGTCCACCTCGTCCCACGGCTCGTCCGCCGCGGGCAGGCGGCACCACATGACCTGCAGGTGCTCCGTCAGCGGGCGCCACGTGCCGGGCAGCTCGCCGTGCCTGCCGACGCCGGCGGGGTCGAGCACGACCACGGCCGGGGCGTCGGGCGGACCCGCCCACACCACGGACGGACCCGCGGTCCTGGGTTCCTGTTCCATGCGGCTACACCTCCACCACTTCGGGTGCCACGCAGTAGACCGTGTACGCCGATCGGATGACCGGTTGCGCGACGTTGCGGACCCGCACGCCGCCGGGCGTCATGCCGTGCTCGGTGCCGAAGTGCGCGTGCCCGTGCACGGCCAGCTGCGCGCCGTTCGCGTCGATCGCCTCGCCCAGCAGGTACGACCCGAGGAACGGGTAGATCTCCGGCGGCTCGCCGCGCAGCGTGTCCGGCACCGGCGAGTAGTGCGTCAACGCCACCTTCACGTCGGTGTCGAGGTCGGCCAGGGCGGCGGCGAGCGAGTCGGCGATGCCGGTCGTGTGCCGGATGAACGCCTTCATCTCCGGCTCGCCGAACGCGCTGCCGCACTTGCCCGCGAACCCGCCGCCGAAGCCCTTCACGCCCGCGACGCCCAGCGTCTGGCCGTCCACGGGGATGGTGGCGGTCCCGCCCTCCAGCACGGTGAGGCCCGCGTCGCGCAGCACGGCGGTCACCTCGTCCGGCTTGTCGTCGTGGTAGTCGTGGTTGCCGAGCACCGCCACCACGGGCACGGGCAGCCCGCCGAACTCGTCGGCCACCACCCGCGCCTCGGCCACGGTGCCGTGCCGGGTCAGGTCGCCCGCCAGCAGCAGCACGTCGGCGCAGTCGCCCAGCTCCTCCAGGGCGGGCCGCAGCCGTCCGCGCGCGTCCTCGCCCAGGTGCACGTCGCCCACCGCCGCGATGCGGATCATCGGATCTCCTCTCGGCCGACCGGGGCGTCGGACGGCACCACCTTCACGTCGTCCAGCACGGTCAGCTCCGGGGCCACGTCGTGGATCACCGCCTCCAGCTCGGCGCGGCGCTCGGGGCTGGCCACGTCGCCGGACAGCAGCACGTGGTCACCGCGCACGGTGACCCGCACGCCGAGTTCGGTCGTGCGCGGGTCCTCGGCCAACGCCTGGCGGAGCCGGGCGGCGAGGTATTGCTCTGCGGTCATCAGGCGCTCCTCGTCAGCGGGGAGGACAGCAGGTCGAGGCGTTCGACCAGCACCAGGAACGCCTCGGCGTACGGCGAGTGCTTGGTGGCCTCGCGGACCTTCTCCCAGTCGATCTGCTCGCGCAGCGCGCGGGCGAACGGCAGCAGCTCGCTGAAGTCGCAGCGGTGGCCGTCCAGGACGAG
This sequence comes from Actinosynnema sp. NPDC004786, assembly GCF_053601135.1. Taxonomy (NCBI): domain Bacteria; kingdom Bacillati; phylum Actinomycetota; class Actinomycetes; order Pseudonocardiales; family Pseudonocardiaceae; genus Actinosynnema; species Actinosynnema sp. NPDC004786. The sequence continues at coordinate 75,459 of NZ_JBSGBG010000007.1, forward strand.
CAGCTTGCCGATCATCACCTCGGTCGCGGGCATCACCGGCAGCACCACGGAGCCGACCTGCAGCTCCTCGGCGCGCGACAGCGTCTCGTCGGTCACCGGGACTTCGTTGGGGCGGAACAGCAGGTCCACCAGCGAGTCGCCGTCGTAGACCTTCAGCAGCCAGTCCTCGGGCGGGGTGGCGGCACGCATGCCGGCCGCGACGAGCGCGCTCACCGCGTCACGGGCGTCCTGCTCCCGCACCAGGATGTCGACGTCGTGTTCGGTCGCGGGGCCGCCTCTGGCGTACACGGCGCACCCGCCCGCGAGGGCGAACGGGATGTCGTGCGCGCGCAGGGCCTTGGCCACCTTGGTCAACGTGCGCAGCAGCTCGTCTTGGACACCGCTCATGCGAGTTGATTACCCGTACGGGCAACTGTTCACACGGGGGCGGGTACCGCCGTCCACACGGGGTAGTCCCCTGTCATGACTGCCACACCGCCCGACCCGGACCCGGCCCGCACGCCGGGGCTGGAGCCCGGTGGCGGGGTCGCGCCCGGCGAGACACCGCCAGACTCCGGCCAGACCTCCGGCCTGTCCCACCCGCAGCCGATGCCGTCGCGGCGCGGCCCGATCATCACGTTGGTGGCCGTGCTCGTCGTGACGCTGCTGACGCTCGCGTTCGTGGTGGCGCAGGTGATGGGGTGGACCAACCTGTTCTGACGGCGGCCCGCTCGCACGGCGCTCACGGTCCTCCGAGAGCGGTCGGGGCCCTTCGCGGCGAGGGCGGTCGAGTTTTGGCGCCCTGCCGCCGGGGCGGTCAGGGGCGCAGCGGCGGGCTCGGCGGCAGCCCCTCCTTGCGGCCCAGGCCGTCGAGCAGTTGCCGCAGCGTGTCGCGGGAGTTGTGGCGCGGCGTCCAGCCGAGCCGGGTGAACGCCTTGGTCGCGTCCAGCAGCGGCGCGGTGAGGGCGAGGTCGACCCAGCCGTGCGAGGTGGGTTGGAGCCGCAGGCGCCAGCTCACCCGGGCGGCCGTGCGCAGGGCCGTCGCCGGGATCGGCACGTGCCGGGCGCCCATGACCTCGGCCAGGAGCTGGGGCGTGACGACCGGGTCGGACACCAGGTTGTACGCGCCCTCGGCGGTGGTGGCGAGGATCGTCCCGAGGGCGTCGGCCACGTCGTCGGCGTGCACGAACTGGAGCACCATCGTGCGCGGCAGCGGCAGGACCGGCAGCCGCGCCCGGAACAGGGCGTGCGGCACCAGCCGACCCAGGAAGTAGCGCTTGATCTCGGCCGCGGCGTCCGGTTGCAGCACCAGGCCGGGGCGCACGCGGGTCACCCGGAGGCCCGGGTGGTCGCGTTCGACCTGGTCCAGCAGGTGCTCCACGGCCGCCTTGTGCCGGCTGTAATAAGACGTGGAGACGCCGTCGGTCGGCCAGCTCTCGTCCACGGTGTGGTCCTTGGCCGCGGGCGAGTACGCGCCGACGGACGACATGTGCACCAGGTGCGGCACGCCGGCCTTGAGGGCGGCGGTGAACACCCGGTCGCTGCCCGCCACGTTGGTCCGGTAGAGCACGCGCTCGTCGTGGCCCGGCTGGACGCGCCACGCCAGGTGCACGACGGCGTCGGCGTCGCGGAACGCCTCGACCAGCGGCTCCTCCGCGCCGTCCCGGCTGAGGTCGATCGGCGTCCACTCGATGTCGTAGGGCGGTTCGGCCGCGGGCGGTCGGCGGGAGATGCCGCGCACGGCGGTGCCCGGTTCGCCGGCGAGCCGACGCAGCAGCGCGGTGCCCAGATTGCCGGTCGCGCCGGTGACGACGATCCTCATGGCGGTCGGGTACCCGCGCGGGCCGGGTGCGACACGGGGGAGGTCGGGTGCTGGAGGCGGCGGGGTGGGGGTTGCTGGCCGGGTCGGCGTTGCTCGTCGGCGCGCTCGTGGGTTTCCTGACGAAGGTGCCGCGCGACGTGGTGGCCGGCGTGATGGGGTTCGGCAGCGGCGTGCTGATGTCGGCGGTGTCGTTCGACCTGATCGACGAGGCGCACGAGCTGGGCGGCCTGCTGCCGACGGCCCTGGGGGCCGCGCTCGGCGCGGTGGTCTACACGGCGGCGAACGTGGTGTTGGCCAAGCGCGGCGCACGCCACCGGAAGCGGTCGGGCGGGTTGCAGCCGTCGGAGTCGGAGCAGAGCGGGTCGGGCACGGCGATCGCGATCGGCGCGCTGCTGGACGGCATCCCCGAGTCGGTGGTGATCGGGGCGAGCCTGCTCGGTGGCGGCGGGGTCAGCGCGGTGACGGTGGCGGCGGTGTTCATCAGCAACGTGCCGGAGGGCTTGTCGTCGGCGGCGGGCATGCGGCGGGCCGGCCGGTCGAAGCGGTACGTGTTCGGGTTGTGGACCGGAATAGCGCTGGTCAGCGGCCTGGCGGCGATGGCGGGCTACGGGCTGCTGGCGGGCGCGCCGCCGCAGTGGCTGGCCGCGATCACCGCGTTCGCGGGCGGCGCGATCCTGTCGATGGTCGCCGACACGATGATCCCCGAGGCGTTCGACGACGCCCACCTGCTGGTCGGCCTCGCGACCGTGGCGGGCTTCCTGAGCGCGTTCGCGCTGTCGCACGCCTGACCCTCGGAGCACCGCCGGCTGCCGGTCCTCGCGCCCCGGCTGCCCGTCCCGGTGCCGGTGTCACTGGCCCTGGGCGAGCCGGCCGAGGGCTACCCGTTCCCGTGGTCGGTCCGCGGTGGCTGAACGGGCGGACGGCGGCCCCGGACCTCATCGACGACATGGTGGCGTTCGCGCTCTCGATCGCCGACTTCCTCCGCGCGTTGCGGCGGGTAGACGCGGGCGCGGCGGCACGCGCCGCCGGGTCGGTCGGGCCGCGCCGGGTGGTCGAGGAGGTCCTGGCCGACGCGCCGTAGACCGCTCGCTTTCGGTTGACGCCCCCGGCGCGCCGTAGAGGGGGCCGCTCGGCCCGGGGATGACGAACCCCGACGTGCATGGGCGGAGGGGGCGCTCCCGCGGCCGGGAACGCCCCCTCCGGGTCATCTCAGCGGTTGACCGTCAGCTCCCGCGCGGCGGCGTAGCGCTCCCGCACCCACGGGGTCGGGTCGGCCTCGACCGAGGTCGACGCCAGCTCCGACCACAGCGGCGGGGTGTCCGCGCCGCCGACCGCCCACGCCGCCTGCCGGGCCGCGCCGTCGGCCACGTACTCGCTCGGCGACGGCACGACGACCGGGCAGCCGAACACCGCGGGCGCGAGCCGCTGCACGGCGGGCATCCGCGCCCCGCCGCCGATCAGCAGCACCCGGTTGACCGGCATGCCCAGCGCCCGCAACGCGTCGATCGCGTCCGCCAGGCTGCACAGCAGGCCCTCGACCGCGGCACGCGCCAGGTGCGCCGGGGTCATGGTGTCCAGCCGCATGCCGTGCAGCGCGCCGGTGGAGTCGGGCTTGTTCGGCGTCCGCTCCCCCTCCAGGTACGGCACGAGCACGAGCCCGTCCGCCCCGGCGGGCGCGCTCAGGGCCAGGTCGGACAGGTCCGCCAGGTCGACCCCGAGCACGGACGACGTCGCCGTGAGCACGCGTGACGCGTTCAGCGTGGCCACGAGCGGCAGGTGGCCGCCCTCGGCGTCGGCGAACCCGTTGACGATGCCGGTGCCGTCGGTGACCGGGCTCGGCCACCGCGCGAACGCCGTGCCGGACGTGCCGATCGACACCACGACGTCGCCCGGCTGGGCCTGCACGCCGAGCGCCGCCGCCGCGTTGTCGCCCGCGCCCGCGCCGAACCGGCCGTGGACCAGCTCGGCCGGGCCGACCACGCGCGGCACCGCGACGACCTTGCCCAGCGCCAGCTCCAGCAGGTCCGGCCGGTAGTCCTCGGTGGACGGCGACCAGTAGCCCGTGCCGCTGGCGTCGCTGCGGTCGGTGGTCAGCGCGTCGAGCGACGTCGCGCCGGCCAGCTTCCACGTGAGCCAGTCGTGCGGCAGGCACACCGCGGCCGTGCGCGCGGCGGACTCCGGCTCGGTGGCCGCGAGCCACCGCAGCTTGGTCACGGTGAGCGAGGCGACCAGCACGCTGCCGATCGCGTCCGCCCACTTGTCCGGACCGCCCAGCTCGGCGGTCAGCTCGGCCGCCGCCCCCGCGGAACGGGTGTCGTTCCACAGCAGCGCCGGCCGGACCACCTCGCCGGACTCGTCCAGCGTCACCATGCCGTGCTGCTGCGCGGCCACCGACACGGCGGCCACGTCGTCCAGGCCGCCCGCGTCCGCGATGGCCGTCTGGAGGGCGTCCCACCACGCGGAGGGGTGCACCTCGGTGCCCGCCGGGTGCGCCGCACGTCCTTGTCGCACAAGGGCTCCGGTGTCCGCGTCGCGCACCACCACCTTGCAGGACTGGGTGGACGAGTCGACGCCCGCGACGAGCGCCATCAGCGCGCGCCCAGCAGGTGCTCGGTGGCCAGCTGCGACAGGCGCACGAACCCGAAGCCGCGCTCGGCGGCGGTGGTCGGGTCGACGTCGTCGGCCTTGATGAAGTCCGCGATCGACTCGCCCGGGTTCAGGGTGGGCTCGGCCAGCTCGTACACGCCGCTGTACTTGAGCGCCTCCTGCACCTCGGGGTCGGCGCGGAAAGCCGCCGCCCGCTCGCGCAGGAGCTTGTAGGTGCGCATGTTGGCCGCGGCGCTCTCCCACACGCCGTCGAAGTCCTCGGTGCGCAGCGGCTTGTAGTCGAAGTGCCGCGGGCCTTCGTAGCCGCCGTTCTCCAGCAGGTCCACCAGGAAGAACGCGGACAGCAGGTCGCCCTGGCCGAACACGAAGTCCTGGTCGTAGCGCGGGCCCTTCTGGCCGTTGAGGTCGATGTGGAAGAGCTTGCCCTGCCACAGCGCCTGGCCGATGCCGTGCACGAAGTTGAGGCCCGCCATCTGCTCGTGGCCGACCTCGGGGTTCACGCCGACCAGCTCGTGGTGCTCCAGCGTCGAGATGAACGCCAGGGCGTGGCCGATCGTCGGCAGCAGGATGTCGCCGCGCGGCTCGTTCGGCTTGGGCTCCAGGGCGAAGCGGAAGCCGTAGCCCTGGTCCACCGAGTACTGGGCGACCGTGTCGATGGCTTCGCGGTAGCGGTCGAGGGCGGCGGCCACGGGCTTGCCCGCGTCCACCTCGGAGCCTTCCCGGCCGCCCCACAGCACGATGGTCTGCGCGCCCAGCTCGGCCGCCAGCTCCATGTTCCGCAGCACCTTGCGCAGGGCGAACCGGCGCACCGAGCGGTCGTTGCTGGTGAAGCCGCCGTCCTTGAACACCGGGTGGGTGAACAGGTTGGTGGTCACCATGGGCACGACCAGGCCGGTCTCGTCCAGCGCCGCGCGGAACGCCGCGACCCGCCGGTCCACCTCGGCCGCGTCGGAGCCGAAGGGGAACAGGTCGTCGTCGTGGAACGTGATGCCCCACGCACCGAGTTCCGAGAGCTTGCGCACCGCGTGCGGGGCGTCCAGCGGGGGGCGGGTCGCGTCGCCGAACGGGTCGCGTCCCGGCCAGCCGACCGTCCACAGGCCGAAGCTGAACTTGTCCACGAGGGCACCTCCAATAAGTTTGATGCCTGAACTTATCGCACTCAGCCGCTAGTATCCAGTGGTGTCCAGACCACAGCCCGCGGGCCAGCACACCGTGCGACGGCACAACTCCGCCCTGGTGCTCGACGCCATCGCCGCCGCCCCCGGCTCGTCGCGGGCCGCCGTGGCCGCCCGCACCGGGTTGACGAAGGCCACCGTGTCGAGCCTGGTGGACCGGATGATCGGCGCGGGGCTCGTCGCCGAGGGCGAGGCGCAGGCCCGGTCCGGCCCCGGCCGGCGCGGCACGGCGCTGCACCTGTCGCCGACCGGGCCGCACGGGCTCGGCGTGGAGATCGGGGTGGACTACCTCGCCACGTGCCTGGTCGACCTGACCGGGCGGGTGCGGGCGCGGTCGGTGCGGGCGGGCGACAACCGCGCCTCCTCCCCCGCCCGCGTCCTGGCGAGGGTGGCCACGGCGGTGCGGACGGCGGCGAAGCAGGACGTGCCGATCGGCGGCGTGGGCGTGGCCGTGCCGGGTCTGGTGGAGGTGGCCGGCGGGTCGCTGCGGCTCGCGCCGAACCTGGGGTGGCGCGAGGTGGACGTGCGCGGGGAGCTGACCCGGCGGCTGGGGCTCGACGTGCCGGTGCTGGTGGGCAACGAGGCGAACCTGGCCGCGTTGGCCGAGCTGTGGCACGGGGACGTGGCGACGGACTTCCTGCACGTCTCCGGCGAGGTCGGCATCGGCGCGGGCATCGTGGTGAACGGGGCGTTGTTCGAGGGCGTGTCCGGGTTCGGGGGCGAGATCGGGCACCTGTCGGTCGACCCGCGGGGGCCGGCGTGCGCGTGCGGGTCGCGGGGGTGCCTGGAGCGGTTGGCCGGGCAGGACGAGATCGTGCGCGCGGCGGGCGTGACGGGGGTGGACGAGCTGCTGGCCAGGCTCGCGGCGGGCGACCGGACGGCGACGACGGCGGTCCGTTCGGCGGCGCGGTGGTTGGGGGTGGCGCTGTCCGGCGCGGTGAACCTGCTGGACCTGCCGACCGTCGTGCTGGGCGGCACGTACGCCCGGCTGGAGCCGTGGTTGCAGGAGCCGCTGCACGCGGAGCTGGACCGGCGGGTGGTGAGCGCGGAGTGGTCGCGCGTGCGCGTGGTGGCGTCGTCGTTGGGCGCGGAGGCCGCCGTGCGGGGCGCGGCGACCACCGCCGTCCGCGCGATCCTGGCCGACCCCGACCCCTACGTGACCACGGCCCTGTCCTGAACGTTCAACTCACCTGTTCCGAACGTAGGACACACGCGTTCCCAACGTAGGACACACGCGCGTGTCCTACGTTCAGGTCGCGTGTGTCCTACGTTCGGAACGCGTGAGTTCACCGTTCAGGACGGCCAGGAGCGAGCGGTAGGTGCGGGTCGGGTCGCCCTCCGCGGAGGGGATGACCACGGGCGACCGGGTGGCGATGATCCGTTGCAGGGCGTCGTGCATGGCGGACAGCTCGGCCGGGGTCGCCCGGACGGTGCCGCGCTCGGTGAAGCGGCGGATCGCGTTGGCCTTCGTGTCCGTCAGCACGACCTCGTGGTAGGCCGCGCCCACCTCGGCGGCCAGGGCGGACAGCCGGTCCAGGAACTCCGGGCGGCCGAGGAACTGCGGCACCACCACGTCGTGACCGGCGGTCAGGTGCACGCGCGCGGCGGCGACGGCGATGTCCCGGGCCAGCCGGCCCGCTTCGCCGAGGTCGCCCGCGATCAGGTCGCGCACCCGGTCGACGTCCAGCGCCAACGCGGGCGGGTGGTCCTCGGCGTACCGGCGGGCGATGGTCGACTTCCCGCAGCCGGGCGGGCCGTTCAGCGCGATCAGGCGGGGCACCCCGGCCAGCCTAGCGGCGCGGGGGACGGCGCCCCCTGGTCGCCGCCCCCGCACCACCCATCGTGCCGACGACCGGTACACGCCCGGTACATACCGGCATGTACCGACACCACTACGCATTGTCACCAACACGCCCGAGGTCACGGGCCGGGCCCGAAGTGCGTGACGCGTGTTGGTCACCGACCGCAACAAGGGCCACCGACGACGGACCGGCCGCCACGCCCACCGGAAGACCGGGTGACGACCCGCGACAACAGGCCGTTGACCTGCACCGGAGCCCGAACCACCGGCGAGCGGGGCGCACGCCGGGAGGCGTCCGGAGCCGAATCGCCCGCGGAACGCGGGCCGGACGGCTTCACCCGAATGCAGTCGTCGGAAGCGGAGGCGCTTCGGCCGCCGGTCTGACAGCCTGGACGACACGTTTGCCGACGCGGACAATCGTCGCAGGACAGCCAGGGGGTGACCGGTGCCGCGTGGAGAGCGCCCGTTGGACGTCGGTGACAGCCCGCTGCTCAAGTTCGCCGCCGACCTCAGGTCGCTGCGGGACAAGGCGGGCGGGTACAGCTACCGACAGCTCGGCGCGCGCGCCCACTACTCGGCGACGACGCTGTCGGACGCCGCGGGCGGGCGCAAGCTGCCCACGCTGGCGGTGACGCTGGCCTACGTGCGCGCGTGCGAGGGCGACGTGGCCGAGTGGGAGGACCGGTGGCGGCAGGTCGCCGCCGAGGTGCTGCCCACCCCCGAGCCCGGTCCCGACGAGGGCCACCCGCCGTACGCGGGTCTGGCCGCCTACGGCACCGAGGACGCCGAGTGGTTCTTCGGCCGCGACCACCTGCTGGACGAGCTGGAGCAGCGCCTCTCGCACCGCCGGCTCGTGGCGGTGTTCGGCGCGTCCGGCGCGGGCAAGTCGTCGCTGCTGCGCGCCGGCCTGGTGCCGCGGCTGTCCGGCCGGGTCGTGGTCACCTCCCCCAGCCTGACCGCCGAGCCGGACCTCGACGCGGACCTGGTGATCGTGGACCAGTTCGAAGAGGTCTTCACGCTGTGGCCGGACGCGGACCGGCGCACCGCCTACGTCGACGCGCTCCTGGCCGCCCCGGGCAAGGTCGTGCTCGGCGTGCGGGCCGACTTCTACGGGCACTGCGCGCAGCACCCGGCGCTGGTGGAGGCGCTGACCGACGGCCAGGTGCTGCTCGGGCCGATGGGCCCAGAGGAGCTGCGCCAGGTGATCATGCAGCCGGCCGTGAAGGCGTCGTGCACGGTGGAGACGGCGCTGGTGTCCCGGCTCGTCGCCGACGCCACCGGCCAGGCGGGCGTGCTGCCGCTGATGTCGCACGCGTTGCTGGAGACCTGGCGACGCCGGCGCGGCACCACGTTGACCCTGGCCGGCTACGAGGCCGCGGGCGGCATCCAGCACGCCATCGCGCAGACCGCCGAGCGCACCTACACGTCGCTGGAACGGCACCAGCGCGCAGTGGCCCGGCAGGTGTTCCTGCGGCTCACCGCGCTCGGCGACGGCACCGAGGACACCAAGCGGCGGCTGCCCCGGTCCGAGCTGGACCACGACGTGGACGTGGACGTCGTGCTCGACCGGCTCGCGCACGCCCGGCTGCTCACCCTGGACCGCGACACGGTGGAGATCGCGCACGAGGCGCTGATCCGGTCCTGGCCCCGCCTGCGCGGCTGGCTGGCCGAGGACCGCGAGGGGCTGCGCACCATGCGCCGGCTCACGGAGGCCGCGGCGACCTGGGAATCGCTCGGCCGCGACCCGGACGCGCTGTACCGGGGCGCCCGGCTGGACGCCGCGGTCGAGTGGACGCAGCGCGGCGGGGTGCGCCCGAGCGCTCAGGAACGCGACTTCCTGGCCGAGAGCCTCCAGGCCCGCGACCGGGAGCGGCAGCTCGCGCACCGGCGGACCCGGCGGCTGCGCCAGCTCGTCGCGCTGCTGGCGGTGCTGCTGGCGCTCGCCGGCACGGCCGTGGTGCTCGCGATCGACGCCCAGAAGGAGGCCGCGGCGGGCTGGAAGTCCTCCACCGCCTGGTACGTGGCCAACCAGTCGCAGGCGCAGCGCAGCAGCGACCCGCAGCTCGCCGACCAGCTCGCCATCGCCGCGTACCACCTCGACCCCAACGACGAGACCCGCGACGGCGTGCTCAGCGCGAACGCCACGCACCAGCGCGACATGGCGGTGCGCGCGGCGTTCGCCTCCGCGCAGGCGCGCAGCCCGGACGGCGTGCCGCAGGCGAACACGCGCGTGCTCGGGCCCGCCGACGAGACGGTGACGTCGATCGCGGTGAACCGCGACAACCAGGCGTTCGCCACCACGCTGGTGGACGGGTCGGCGAAGGTCTGGGACGTCACCGACGTGACCTTCGAGGTCGCGCACACCTTCGACTTCCGGGTGGACCGCATCGCGCTCGACCCGGCCGCCGCGCGCACCCTGGTCACGGCGGGCGCGGACGCCGAGGTGGCGGTGTGGGACTGGGCGGACCCGGCCCGGCCGGTCCTGGCGTCCCGCCTGCCCGGCCACTCCCGCCCCGTGCTGGGCGTCGGCTACAGCCCGGACGGCGAGGTCGTCGTGACCTATGACGTGCTGGGCGTCGTCCGGCTCTGGGACGTGTCGGTCCCGGCGCGCCCGGCGCGGGTCGCGCAGCTGGACCTCGGGTGGGACATCACGTCGGCCGCCCTGTCGCACGACCGGCGCACGCTGGCGCTGGGCACGGCGAAGGGCCAGGTCAGCCTCTTCGACCTGACCGAGGAGGGCAAGCGGGTCGAGCTGTGGTCCGACAAGGCGCACCGGGGCGCGGTGCAGGCGCTGGGGTTCCGCGCCGACGACCGGGCCCTCGCCACCGTCGGCACCCAGGACAAGGTGGCGCTGTGGGACGTCGCCGACCCGCGGCGGCCGGCCGAGCGCGGCCGGATCAACGGCCTCACCAAGGGCGTCTACGCGGTCGGGTTCGGCGACAGCCCGACCGTCGTCGTCACGTCGAAGTCCAACGGCACGACGCGCTCGTGGGAGTTCGACTTCGACACGGCGGTGCGCGAGATGTGCGCGGGCGTCACCACCCACCTCAGCCACGAGGAGTGGCAGCAGTACGTCGGCGCGGGCGGCGCGCTGGAGTACCGCCGCCCGTGCGGTTGATTGGCGGGCCGGCGGAGGCGGACCGATAATCACGACGTGACCACGCCGCGTGACGACGACCGCACCGAAGCGCTGCCCACGAGCCCGATCCCGGACGGCCCGCCGGCGGTGGGTCGGCGCGACGTCGAGCCGTCGGTCGGCGGTCCGGGCGTGCCCGACCACCCGGCGGGTCCGCAGCCGAAGCTGAAGCGCACCCGGATCAGCGGCACGTGGGTCGCCGTGCTGGCCTCGATCGTGGTGCTGATCGTCCTGCTGGTGTTCATCCTGCAGAACCTCACCGGCGCCACGATCCACTTCCTGGGCGCGTCGGGCACGCTGCCGCTGGGCGTGGCGCTGCTGTTCGCGGCGATCGCGGGGGCGATCCTGGTGGCCCTGGTCGGCGCAGCCCGGATAATGCAGCTGCGCCGCCAGGCCAAACGAGGGCTGCGATAGTTCGTCCTCAGACCGAGGAACAGGACCTGCCGTTCAGCGTGAAGCCGGCGGGTGAGACGTTGCTGCCCTGCCAGCTCGCCTGGAATCCGAAGTCCACCGAGCCTCCCGCTGCGATGGTCCCGTTCCAGCCCTCGTTGCTCACCGTCACGGCGGCGCCGCTCTGCGACGCCTTGCCGTTCCAGCTGTTGGTGATCCGCTGGCCGTTCGCGAACGACCAGCCCAGGTTCCAGCCCGTGATGGCGCCGGCGCCCTGGTTGGTGATCTTCACCGAGCCGGTGAAGCCACCTCCCCACTGGCTCGTGACCCGGTACTGGACCGAGCAGCCGGGTGGCGGCTGGTCGGTGACCGTCGTCGTGCCAGTGGTGCTCGTGGTGGTGGTGGTTGTCGTCGTGGTCGTGGTCGACGTCCGGCTGCTCGGCGACGTGTCCGTGGGGTGCGTGACGGAACTGGTGTTGCCGGGCTCGCCGCTCGGCTCCGCGACGAGGATGCCGCGGCCGTTGGTGCCCAGGTAGACGCGTCCGTAGACGCGCGGGTCGCCGGTGATCGCCTCGCCCATGTTGCCGTACTGGTGCTGGTCGTCGTTGATCCGCACCCAGTACCGGCCGGTGTCGTCGTCGGACCGGTAGACGCCGGTCTTGCCGTCGATGGTCAGCACCGCGTAGAGCGCCGGGTAGGTCTTCTCCGCCGCGGGCTTGCCGAAGCCGATGTTGACGCCCGAGGTCACGCCGGGGACCGCGGTGACCGTGCGGCCCGAGTCGGTGGAGCGGAACAGGCCGCCCTCGCCGACCAGCCAGACGTGGCCCTCGTGGCCCGGCACCGCGTGCAGCTTGCCGACGTCGGCGGTCGCGCCGGCGGTGAACGTGGCGCCGCCGTCCGTGCTGACGTACACGGTGTCGTTGGCCAGACCGTAGAACTTGTTCGGGTTGACCCGGTCGGACTCGACCACGGCGCCCGCCGGGATGCCCGCGGACGGGGCCCACGAGTTGCCGAAGCCCACCGAGTAGTGCACGGCCGCGCCGGCCGGGCTCCACACGAACCGGCTGCCGTCCGCCGCGGCCGCGACCGTGCCGCCGCCCGTGACGCCGCCGGGCTCGCTGCCCGCGAACCAGTTCGCGCCGCCGTCGGTGGAGAACGCGACGTGCGCCGAGCCGTCGACGTTGCCGGAGCGGACCATCACCGAGGCGTTGTTCTCGGCGAAGTCCAGGCTCGTGGTCGAGGTGAAGTTCGGCTGGAGGAACATCATCGACGGCACCTTGGCCAGGTCCACGTGCCGGAACCCGCCGATGTCGCCGAGACCGCTGATCAGCGGGGCCGCGCCGGTGGGCGGGCTGATCAGGTCGAGCACCGCGGTCTCCTCCAGGCCCGCGGCGGTCGGCTTGATCGTGATCTTGCCGCCGGTGTCCCACTTGCGCAGGTCCGTGGTGCCGTAGATGGTCGCGCCGGTGCCGTACATCATCCGGTCGGAGTCGAACGGGTCGATCTCCAGCGACTCGACCATCCAGCCGAGCTTCGGTGTGACCTCCGGCGGCTGCGGGTTCGCGCCCCAGCTCAGCCACGGCGAGGAGCTGATGTCCATGGTGTAGCGGAAGCTGCGGTCGGGGTAGCTCGTGAAGTCCCACGCGCGGGTCCACGTCGCGCCGCCGTCGGTGCTGCGGAAGAGGATGATGTCCGGCCACCAGGAGATCTGGGTGGCGACCATCAGCGTGTTCGGGTTCCGGCGGTCGATGGTCAGGCCGCTGTAGCCGAAGTAGTCGTCCGAGCTGGTCGACGGGATCGGGCTGATCCGGGTCCACGCGCCGGTGGCGGTGTCGTACTTCCAGACGTCGCCCTTGCCGCCGTCGTAGGGGCCGCCGGTGTCGCTGGTGGCCAGGTAGAGGAAGCCGCCCGCGGTGTCGAGCACGCCCTTGTGCGCGATGTAGCCCGTGGGCTGGCCGGCCAGCCGGGTCCACGTCGTGCCCGCGTCCGTGCTGCGGTAGACGGTGTTCTCCTTGTCGGCGACGCCGACGTAGATGGTCTTGGTGGGGTTGCCCGCCGTGGAGGAGCGCGGGTCGTAGGTCACCCAGACGACGCCCTGGATGTCGTTGGAGTAGCCGTTGGTGTCGTTGGGGTCGGCGACGTAGTTGCCGGGGTTGGGGAAGCTCGTGACCTGCGACCAGGTGACGCCGCTGTCCGTGCTGCGCCACAGGCCCTTGCCGCTGGGCGCGCCGAAGTACAGGACGCGGCCGTCGTTGGGGTCGACCGCGAGCCGCTCGCCCATGCCGCGACCGGGCATGTTGCCGCCGACCTTGAACGGCAGCTCGGTGCGCTGCCAGGTCTTGCCGCGGTTGGCGGAGCGCAGGATCGCGCCGTTGTTGGGGTCCCAGCTGTTGGTGTACATGCCGACGGCGGCGTACACCTTCTCGGCGTTCGCGGGGTCCGGCGCGATGCCGGCGACGCCGTTGTACCCCCACTTGTCCCAGCCGACCCAGTCCAGGAGGGGCACCCAGCGCCCGGTCGCCTGGTCCCACCGGTACGCGCCGCCGATGTCGGTGCGGGCGTAGATGAGGTTCTTCTCGGCGGGGCTGAACACGATGCCGGGCACGAACCCGCCGCCCGCGATCTCCACGTTGCGCCAGGTGTGCGGCTGCTCGGGGACGGCCGCCGCGGCAGCGGGCTGCGCCGCGGGACTGGCCGCGGCGGTCACGAGCACGACCCCGAGCGCCGCCACGGCGGCCGAGGCCAGCGCGAGCAGGCGCCGGCCGGCGTGGCCGCGGCGGGGACGGGCGTCGGAGCGCCGGGTCGCGCCGGGCCGGACGACCGCCGCATGCCGAACGGCGCGGGCGGTCGCGCCGCGCTCCTCGGCGGGGCGGACGGCACCGGGCTGGTCCGACCGGGCGGCCGCGAGCGGAGCGGCCGGGGCCGTCGCGCGCCGAACCGCAGCGGGCTGGTCCGACCCGGCCGCCGCAGGCGGGTTGGCCGACACCGTCGCACGCACAGCCGCGCCCGGCTCCTCCGACCGGATAGCCGCGAGCGGGGCAGCCGCACCGGACCCGTCCGACCGGGCAGCCGCGAGCGGGGCAGCCGCACCGGACCCGTCCGACCGGGCAGCCGCGGGCCGGGCAGCCGGAGCCGGGGTGTCGCCGTCCCGGCCGCGTCGGGGCGCACCGGATCGGACGGCGCGGGAATGGCCCGGCCGGGCGGGGTCCGCCTCGTGCGGAGTGGGTCGGGCCATCGTGCTGCGCTCCTTTGCGCGGGGTGGGAGGAGGCGGTGGGCGAGAGGGATCCGCCTCCTCCCTGGCTCTGCGAGTCAGGGATTCGCCGGACGCGCTCGACGCCCGACCCACCGTTCTGGGAGCGCTCCCAGATCAGCAGGATTGGACCGTAGCCGGCGGCGTCGGTCGGCGGCAAGGGCGTCCCGTTGCGCCATCCGAGTGAAGTGCGGTGCGTGATCATCGACGGCCGTCGAACCGGCTGTCGAATCGATTCGAAAACGCCACGACCCGGGCCGCACCGGCCCGGGTCGTGGGGTGGAGAAGAACAGCGCTCGGCGTCAGGCGCTCGAACGGGTGACCATCGCAGTCGGCAGGAGCAGGAACGGCGGCAGGTTCTCCTCGCCGGCCAGCTCCGCCATGAGCCGCCACGTCATCGTGCGCCCCAACTGCTCCACGTCCTGCCGGATCGTGGTCAGCGGCGGCACCGCGGTGGAGGCGATCATCAAGTCGTCGAACCCGACCACGGCCACGTCCTCGGGCACCCGCTTGCCGTGCGCGTGCAGGGTCTGCAACGCGCCCAGCGCCATGATGTCCGCGCCGACGAACACCGCGTCCAGGTCCGGCGCCCGCCGGAGCAGGTCGGCCATGGCGACCGCGCCGCTCTCGGGGGTGAAGTCGCCGTACGCGACGAGGTCGGTGTCGAGCCGGGCCTGGCTCAGCCCACGCTTCCAACCGGACAAACGGTCCATACCGACCGCCATGTCGCGCGGACCGGCGATGGTGGCGATCCGCTTGCGGCCCCGCGAGACCAGGAAGCGGGCCGCCTCCATGGCGCCGTTGAAGTTGTCCGAGTCCACATAGGGCACGCCGCCCGCGCCGAGGGGCCGGCCGCCGACCACCGTCGGCAGGCCCGCGTCGGCGAGCGTGCGGGGCAGGGGATCCTGCCCGTGCAGGCTGATCACCAGCACGCCGTCGACGTGGCCGCCGCAGAGGTAGTTGACCAGGTCCTGCTCGTCGCCCTCCTTGCTCATCATGAGGACGAGCTGGACCCTCTTGCCCGCCAGCTCGGCGTGCACACCGCGGAGCACACCGGCGAAGAACGGGTCGGCCAGCACACGGCTGCCCTGCTCGGAGACGACGAGCGCGATGCAGTTGGCGCGGCTGCCCGCGAGCGTGCGGGCCGCCTGGTTGGGGCTGTACCCCAACTTGCCGATGGCCTGGTGCACGGCCTCGCGCGCCCTCGAACTGACGTACGGCTCGCCGTTGATCACCCGGGAGACGGTCGACTTCGACACCCCGGCTGCACGGGCGACCTCCTCGAGCCGGGTGTTGGGTCGTCGCGCCTTGGGCGGGTCAACGGCATCGGTCACGGAGCGACCGTCGCCGCGAGAGTGTTGCCACGGGCAACCTGCGAGTACCACATGGCGCTCATCTTAGGCGTCCGCACCTGGGTCTCGTAGTCGACATGCACGATCCCGAACCGCTTGGCGTAACCCTCGGCCCACTCGAAGTTGTCCATGAGCGACCACGCGAAGTAACCGCGCAGGTCGACACCCGCCTCGATGGCCGCGTGCGCCGCCCGCAGGTGCGACTCGATGTAACCGAGCCGCTCGGTGTCCCGGATCGACCCGTCGTCGCTGAACGAGTCGACGTAGGCCGCGCCGTTCTCGGTCACGTACAGCGGGATGCTGGGGTAGTCCTGGTGCACCCGCATGAGCACCTTGTAGAGGCCGTCCGGCTGCACCTCCCAGTCCATGTCGGTGCGCGGCAGGCCGCGGCTCGGGAACGAGACGTGCTCCGCGCCGACCCAGGGTGACCCGGTCGGGCGACGGCCGTTGGTCTGGACCGGCGTCTCGGGCTCCGGCTCTGGGGTGCCGCTGACGAAGTGCTCGGCGTAGTAGTTGACGCCCAGCTGGTCCAACGGGGCCGAGATGATCTCCAGGTCGTTCTCGCGGATGTGCTTCGAGAAGCCGTACGGCTCCAGGTCCTCCACGATGTCCGCCGGGTACTCGCCCTTGAACAGCGGGTCCAGGAAGATCCGGTTCTGCAGGCCGTCGAGCCGGCGCGCGGCGTCGAGGTCGGCCGGGTCCTCCGGGTTGGCCGGGATGATCGGGTACATGTTGAGCGTGATGCCGATCTTGGCGGTCGGCGCCTGGTCCCGGATCACCGAGGTGGCCAGGCCGTGGGCCAGCAGCAGGTGGTGCACGGCCGCGACGGCGGCCTCCGGCTCCTGGCGGCCGGGCGCGTGCACGCCGGCGGCGTAGCTGAGCAGCGACGAGCACCACGGCTCGTTGAGCGTGGTCCAGTTCTCCACCCGGTCGCCCAGCGCGCCGACCACGGACTCGGCGTACTCCGCGAAGCGGTACGCGGTGTCCCGGTTGGCCCAGCCGCCCTCGTCCTCCAGGGTCTGCGGGAGGTCCCAGTGGTAGAGCGTCAGCCACGGGGTGATGTTGTTCTCGAGCAGCTTGTCGACCAGCCGGGAGTAGAAGTCGAGACCGGGCTGGTTGACCGGACCGCCGTCCGGCCGGATGCGGGGCCACGCGGTGGAGAACCGGTAGGCGTGCAGCCCGAGGTCGACCATCAGCTGGACGTCTTCGTCGACGCGGTGGTAGTGATCGGCCGCCGGGTCGCCGGTGTCACCGCCCACCACCGCGCCGGGGATCTTGCAGAACGTGTCCCAGATGGACGCGGTGCGACCGTCCGCGGTGGTCGCGCCTTCGATCTGGAACGCCGCGGTCGCGGCGCCCCACACGAATCCCTCGGGAAAGGAAATCGACTCCACAGCTACCCCTTCACAGCACCCTGCATGATCCCGGCGACGATCTGCCGACCGAGTACGAGGAAGACGATCAGAATCGGGACCGTGGCCATGGTGGTCCCGGCGAGCACGAGCGAGTTGTCGACGTAGTAGCCGCTCTGGAGCTTCTCCAGGGCGACCTGCATCGTCGGGTTGTCCGCGTTGAGCACGATCAGCGGCCAGAGGAAGTCGTTCCACGACATCATGAACGTGAAGATGCCCAGCATGGCGGCGGCCGGGCGCACCGCGGGCAGGCACACGTGCCAGAACGTGCGGATCATGCTGCACCCGTCCATGCGGGCCGCCTCGATCAGCTCGTCGGGCACGGCGTCGGAGATGTACTGGCGCATCCAGAACACGCCGAACGCGGTCACCAGGTTGGGGATGATGACCGCGCCGAGGGTGCCGGACCAGCCGAACTCCGCCATCGCCATGTAGAGCGGGATGATGCCGAGCTGCGTGGGCACGGCGAGCGTGGCGACCACGAACACCATCAGCGGCCCGCGGCCCTTGAACCTCAGCTTCGCGAAAGCGAATCCGGCCAGGGTCGAGAGCACCACCACGGACACCGTGACCGTGCCGGAGACGATGACGCTGTTGCCCAGCGCCTTCCAGAACGGGATGGAGTCCAGCACCCGCGAGGCGTTGGCGAAGAAGTGCCCGCCGGGCAGCAGCGGCCCCTCGGACTTGAACGTGCTGTCGTCGTGGCTGGCGGCGAGGAACGACCAGTAGAACGGGAACGCCGAGCCGAGGATGAACGCGATCAGGATGCCGTAGACGACGAAGCCCGGTCGCCGCTCCGAGAGCGACACCGCCTTCGAGCGCCGGCGCTTCGACCGCTCGGGCGCGGCGGCGCGCGGCGCCGGGCGGTCGGTGACGGTGGCCATCACGCCTCCCCACTCGACGCGAGCCTGCGGGTGAGCAGGAAGTTGATCCCCGCGATCGCGATGATGACGATGAACAGGACCCAGGCCATCGCCGAGGCGTAGCCGAGGTCGAAGCTCTGGAAACCGGACTGGTACATGTAGAGCACGACCGTCTGGTACTGGTTGGTCGCGCCGCCGTTGC
Source organism: Actinosynnema sp. NPDC004786 (assembly GCF_053601135.1). NCBI lineage: Bacteria > Bacillati > Actinomycetota > Actinomycetes > Pseudonocardiales > Pseudonocardiaceae > Actinosynnema > Actinosynnema sp. NPDC004786. Next base: position 93,449 of record NZ_JBSGBG010000007.1, read on the forward strand.
TGCTGCCCGAGGGGGCGAACAGCTTCGGCTCGGTGAAGATCTGCAGGCCGCCGATGGTCGAGGTGACCACGACGAAGATCAGGGTCGGGCGCAGCATGGGCAGCGTGATGCTGAAGAACTGGCGCACCTTGCTCGCGCCGTCCACCCAGGCCGCCTCGTAGATGTCGCGCGGGATGGCCTGCATGGCGGCCAGCACGATGAGCGCGTTGTAGCCGGTCCAGCGCCAGTTGACCATGGTCGCGATGGCGACGTGGCTCCACCAGCGGTCGGCCTGCCAGTCGATGCGGTCGATGCCGAACAGCTCCAGGACGTCGTTCACCGAGCCGTACTGGACGCCGAACAGGTCGCCGAAGATGATGGTCAGCGCGACGAGGCTGGCGACGTAGGGCAGCAGCACGCCCATCCGCCAGCCGGTGCGACCGCGCAGCGCCGTGTTCAGCAGCGCGGCGAGCAGGACCGCGATGATGACCTGCGGCACCGTCGACATCGCGAAGATGCTGATCGTGTTGACCATCGCGTTCCAGAACTGCGAGTCGGCCAACAGGGTGGTGTAGTTCTCCAGCCCGACGAACGGCTGCTCGTCGGCGCCCAGCTCCCAGTCGAACAGGGAGATGTACGCGGTGTAGAGCAGCGGGAACAGTCCCACCACCGCGAACAGGATGAAGAACGGGGCGATGTAGAGGTACGGGGAGTACTTGACGTCCAGGTTCGTCAGCCGATAGCGCCAGCCGAGCTTCGCCGGACCGATGTCATCGTTGTCGTCGCGCCGCGGCGGGCGGGGCTCGGAGCCCCGCCCGCGCGTGACCGTGAGTTCGGTCGTCATTACTTGGCAGCCTTCTTGGCTCCCTCGACGACCTGGTTCCACGCCTCTTCGGGCGAGGTGCCCTGCTCGACCGAGGTCAGCGCCGGGGAGACCACGTTGTCCTGGATCTCGCCGTCCTTCGGGCCCTTGTACTGGGCGGCCGCGACCTTGTTGGCCTGCTCGGCGAACAGCATGCCGACCTTCTCGCCACCGAAGTACTCGCTGGTCTGGTTCAGCAGCTCAGGGGAGATCAGGGCCTCGGTCTGGCTCGGGAAGGTGCCCTTGGCCTTGAACGCCTTGATCTGCTGCTCCGGCGCGGTCAGCCACGCGGCCAGCTTGGCGGCCTCGGCCTTGTTCTTGCCCTGCTTCGGGACGGTCAGGTACGAGCCGCCCCAGTTGCCGCCGCCACCCGGGAACGCGGCCGTGACGGCCCACTTGCCCTTGTGGTCGGGGCCGGCGTTGCCCTCGATGACGCCCAGCATCCAGGACGGGCAGGTCTTGGTGGCGAACGCCGACTCCTTGAAGCCGGTCTCCCACTCCGGGCTCCACGCGGCGAGCTTGGCCGACTGGCCGCGCGCGACGGCGCCGGTGACCTGGTCCCAGATCTTCTTGTCGTCGTTGGTCTCGATCACGAGCTTGTCGTCGCGGTCGAAGTAGCCGGTCTTGGCCTGGTTGTGCATCGGGTTGAAGATCTGCGCGGCCGAGTCGAACCACGGCTTGCCCGTCGCCTTGACGTACTTGTCACCGGCCTCGAAGTACGAGTCCCAGGTGGCGAACAGGGGCTTCACGCCCTCGGGGTCCGACGGCAGGCCGGCGGCCTCCAGCAGGTCCTTGCGGTAGCACATGGCCAGCGGGCCGATGTCGGTGCCGTAGCCGATGAGCTTGCCGTCCTTGGTGGTGACGGCGTCGACCTTCCACTGCAGCCAGCGGTCCTCGCGGACGTCCTTCGGACCGATCTCCTTGAGGTCCTCGAACTGGCCCGACTTCGCCATGACCTGGCTCAGGAAGCCCTCTTCGACGGCCTCGACGTCGGCCAGGCCGGAGCCGGCGGCCAGCTTCGTGAACAGGTTCTGGTGGTGCGGCGCGCCCTGGCCGGTCTTGCGCTGCGTGACCTTGACGTTCGGGTTGGCGGCCTCGTACTCCTTGAGGAGCTCCTCGTAGCCGAACTCGTTGAAGGTCGCGATGGTCAGCTCGACCTTGCCATCCGATGACGTGCCGGACCCTCCCGAGCCACAGGCCGTGGCGACTGCGGCAAGCACTGCGGTGCAGGCCAGGACTTTGGCCAAGCCTGCTCGACGGTAGCGCACGAGAACTCCTCAGTTGATCGGCGGTGAACGTTCTGGGAGCGCTCCCAGGTTTTGGGGGAGTGTGGTTCGCGCCACGGAGTCGTGTCAAGCGCCCGTGTCCGCGCTGTTACCGACGTTGCTGCGTTTGCGTAGCTGGACCGATTCTGCTAGCGGTGTGAACGGTAGTCCGTTCAGGCACTGTTCGTAGACCGGTCGGACACGTTCGGTTCATCTCCGAGACGATGACCCGGAAACGATTCACGAGGCGTGACCCCACTCACCCGGCACCAGTGTGCCCCGGAAGTGCAAGCGCGTCCGCAACCACCCCCGGCGAGTCGCACACGGGGTGTCGGTAAGACTGTCCGGTCGGGTGTCGTGACTCGACCGGCCGGGTGATGACACCGGCCGGTCGAGTGGCGCCGAGTCGCCCCGCGGGGACGCGCCGGCCCATTGCCCCGGCGACGGGGACGCCCGCCGCGAGAGATCGCGCGAATATAGGGGCACCCCGCGATCAGGGTATTGCCGCCATTGCGCGGTCCCGGTCGCGCCGCGGTTCAGCGACCGTCTTCCAAATCGCCCTCGGTTTCCAGATATGCCTTTCGCAGCGATTCCAGCGTCTCCGGTTCGGGGTGCTCCCACATGCCCCGGTCGGCCGCCTCCAGGAGCCGCTCGGAGATGCCGTGCAGCGCCCACGGGTTGGCCCGCGCCAGGAACTCCCGGTTCACCGGGTCCAGCACGTAGTTGGCCGCGAGCTGCTCGTACATCCAGTCCGCGACCACCCCGGTGGTGGCGTCGTAGCCGAACAGGTAGTCCACCGTCGCGGCGAGTTCGAACGCGCCCTTGTAGCCGTGCTCGCGCATCGCGGCCAACCACCGCGGGTTCACCACGCGGGCGCGGAAGACGCGGTTCGTCTCCTCGTGCAGCGTCCGGGTGCGCACCGCGTCCGGACGCGTGCTGTCGCCGACATATGCGGCGGGCGCTTTGCCGGTGAGCGCGCGGACGGTCGCGATCATTCCGCCGTGGTACTGGAAGTAGTCGTCGGAATCGGCGATGTCGTGTTCGCGGGTGTCGATGTTCTTCGCCGCCACCGCGATGCGCCGGTACGCGCTTTCCATGGCCGGGCGCGCTTCCACGCCGTCGAGATCGCGGCCGTACGCGTAGCCGCCCCACACCGCGTAGACCTCGGCCAGATCGGCGTCGTCGCGCCAGTTCCGGCTGTCGATCAGCGGGAGCAGGCCCGCGCCGTACGCGCCGGGTTTGCTGCCGAAGATGCGCATTGTGGCGCGACGCGGGTCGTTGTGCTGCGCGAGATCGGCTTGCGCGTGCGCGCGGACGTAGTTGTCGGACGCCGACTCGTCCAGGTTCGCGACCAGTCGCACCGCGTCGTCGAGCAGTGCCACCACGTGCGGGAACGCGTCCCGGAAGAAGCCGCTCACGCGGACCGTGACGTCGATTCGCGGTCGGTCCAGCTCGACCAGCGGGATCACCTCCAGACCGGTCACCCGACGGGACCCCTCGTCCCATTTGGGCCGGACGCCGAGCAGGGCCAGCACCTCGGCGACGTCGTCACCGGCCGTGCGCATGGCGCTGGTGCCCCACACCGACAGGCCGACCGACGCGGGCCACTCCCCCGTCTCGGAGCGGTAGCGCGCCAGCAGCGAGTCGGCCATCGCCTGACCGGTCTCCCACGCCAGCCGGGACGGCACCGCCTTGGGGTCCACCGAGTAGAAGTTGCGGCCCGTCGGCAGCACGTTCACCAGGCCGCGCAGCGGCGAGCCGCTGGGACCGGCCGGGACGTACCCGCCGTCGAGCGCGTGCAGCACGTTGGCCAGCTCGTCGGTGGTGCGGTCGAGCCGGGGCACGACCTCGGTGGCGGCGAACTCCAGCACCCGCGCCACGTCCTCGTCGTCGGTGAGGGTCCGGGCCGCGCGGACGTCCCAGTCGGCGTCCTCCATCGCCTGGACCAGGGCGCGGGCCCGCTCCTCGACGCGGTCGGTCTCGACGCGGGTCGCGCCGCCCGCGGTCTCGGCCAGCCCCAACGCCTCGCGCAGCCCCGGCAGGGCGGCGACCTGCCCCGCCCACACCTGCTTGGCCTGCAGGATCGACAGCACCAGGTTCACCCGGGCCGCGCCGGTGGGCGCCTGGCCGAGGACGTGCAGGCCGTCGCGGATCTGGACGTCCTTGACCTCGCACAGCCAGCCGTCGACGTGCAGGATCAGCTCGTCGAACCCGTCGTCGTGCGGGCGGTCGGACAGGCCGAGGTCGTGGTCGAGCTTCGCGGCCTGGATGAGGGTCCAGATCTGGGCCCGGATCGCGGGCAGCTTGGCCGGGTCCATCGCGGCGATGGTGCCGTGCTCGTCCAGCAACTGCTCCAGCCGCGCGATGTCGCCGTAGCTGTCGGCCCTGGCCATCGGCGGCACGAGGTGGTCCACCAGGGTGGCGTGCGCCCGGCGCTTGGCCTGGGTGCCCTCGCCGGGGTCGTTGACCAGGAACGGGTAGATCAGCGGCAGGTCGCCCAGCGCCGCGTCGGGCCCGCAGGCCGCCGACAGGCCGACCGCCTTGCCGGGCAGCCACTCCAGGTTGCCGTGCTTGCCGACGTGCACCACGGCGTCCGCGCCGAACCCGTCCTCCAGCCAGCGGTACGCGGCCAGGTAGTGGTGGCTCGGCGGCAGGTCCGGGTCGTGGTAGATGGCGATCGGGTTCTCGCCGAAGCCGCGCGGCGGCTGCACCATGACCACGACGTTGCCGGAGCGCAGCGCGGCCAGCACGATCTCCCCGTCGGGGTCGCGCGACCGGTCCACGAACAGGTTGCCGGGCGCCTCGCCCCAGTGCCGCTCCACCTCCTCGCGCGCGTCGGCCGGCAGGGTGGCGAACCACTCGCGGTAGCGGGCGGCGGGCAGCCGCACGGGGTTGCCCCGGAGCTGCTCCTCGGTGAGCCAGTCGGCGTCCTGGCCGCCGGCCGCGATGAGCGCGTGGATGAGCGCGTCGCCGTCGAGGTCGGCCACGCCGGGCAGCCCGTCGCCGATGTCGTAGCCCCGGTCGCGCATCGCGGCGAGCAGCCGGACCACGCTCGCGGGCGTGTCCAGGCCGACGGCGTTGCCGATGCGGGAGTGCTTGGTGGGGTAGGCCGACAGCATCACCACGACGCGGCGTTCGGCCGGCGGGACGTGCCGGAGCCTGCCGTGGCGCACGGCGATGCCCGCGACCCGGGCGGCGCGCTCCGGGTCGGCGACGTAGACGGTGAGGCCGTCCTCGTCGACCTCCTTGAACGAAAAAGGCACCGTGATGATCCGGCCGTCGAACTCCGGGATCGCCACCTGCGTCGCGGTGTCCAAAGGGGACAGACCGTCGTCGTTGCCCTCCCACGCGGCACGGCTCGTGGTCAGGCACAGCCCCTGGAGGATCGGCACGTCGAGGGCGGCCAGCGCGCCCACGTCCCACGCGTCGTCGTCACCGCCGGCCGACGCCGCGGCGGGCTTGGCGCCGCCGGCCGCGAGCACGGTGACCACCAGGGCGTCGGCCTTGGCCAGCTCGGCCAGCAGCTCCGGTTCGGCGGTGCGCAGGGAGGCGCAGTAGACCGGCAGCGGCCGGCCGCCCTTGGCCACGATCGCGTCGCACAGCGCGTGCACGAACGCGGTGTTCCCGGCCACGTGGTGGGCGTGGTAGTACAGCACCGCGACGGTCGGCCCGTCGGCCTGGTCGTCCCGCTCCAGCAGGCCCCAGGTCGGCGTCGGCGCGGGCGGCGCGAAGCCGTGGCCGGTGAGCAGGACCGTGTCGGACAGGAAGCGGTGCAACTGGGCGAGGTTCGCCGCGCCGCCGTGCGCCAGGTACGCGTGCGCCTCGGCGCACACCCCGCCGGGCACCGTCGACAGCTCCATCAGCGGCGCGTCCGGGTTCTGCTCGCCGCCCAGCACGACGACCGGCAGGCCGGACGCGAGCAGCCGGTCCAGCCCCTCCTCCCACATCCGGCGGCCGCCGAGGATGCGCACGACCACCAGGTCGACGCCCTCCACCAGGGCCGGGAGGTCGTCCACGGCGGTGCGGGCGGGGTTGGCCAGGCGGTAGTCGGCGCCGCTGGCACGGGCGGACAGCAGGTCCGTGTCGGAGGTCGACAACAGCAGGATCACGTGCGGGCTCCATCCCTCGGGGGTCCTCGCCCCGGTCGTAGGGGACGGCGAGCGGAGTTCCTGACTCCCGGGGGCTCCCCCGGTCACAGTGGCGGGACCGCGCCGGATTCACACCGGCTTCCTCCTGCTGCTTCGCCGTTCGGAGGTCACCCTAACGGCAGTTAGCATCCAGTCCATGCCCACGGAGCGAACTCACCCGGACGCCTGCCCCGGCGCCGTCGACGTGCACCGCGCCGCCGACGGCGGGTTGGCGCGCGTGCGGGTGCCCGGCGGCACGTTGAGCGCCGAGCGGGTCGACGTGCTGCGTGCCGCCGCGCTGGACCTCGGCGACGGGTTCCTGGAGCTGACGTCACGGGCGAACGTGCAGATCAGGGGCTTGGCGCCGGGGGCGGAGCACGAGCTGGGCGCGCGGCTGCGCGCGGCCGGCCTGCTGCCGTCGGTGACGCACGAGCGGATGCGCAACATCGTCGCCGCGCCGATGGAGGACAACCAGGCGCTGGTGGACGCGCTCGACGCGGCGCTGCTCGCGGCGCCGGAGTTGGCCTCCCTGCCGGGGAGGTTCCTGGTCACGGTGGGTGGCGCGGTGAGCGGCCTGTCGGGTGACATCGGGCTCGTCGGTGACGCGTTGTTCCTGGCCGGGCGCGATTCCGGGCTGCGGGTGGCGGACCCGGTGAACGCCGTGGTGACGGCCGCGCGGGTGTTCGCCGGGATCCGCGGCGAGGCGTGGCGGCTGTCCGAAGTGGACGGCGGTGTGCGGAAGATCACGGCGGCGCTGGGCGAGCCCGGTTCCGTGAAAATCCCGTCCGGTGTGACGCCCGTCGCACCCGGTGGGCACGGCGACGTGGTCGTGGCGGGCGTGCCGTTCGGGCGGTGGGACGCGCGGCTGCTCGCCGGCGTGCCGGTGCGGATCACGCCGTGGCGGAGCCTGGTGCTGCCGGCCGGGACCGACACCGGCGGCCTGTTCACGTCGCCGGACTCGCCGTGGCACGGCGTGAGCGCGTGCACCGGGCGGCCGGGGTGCGCGAAGTCGCTGGCCGACGTGCGGGCCGACGCGACCCGTTGGGTGCGGGCGCGGACCGGGTCCGGCCGGGTGCACTGGTCGGGCTGCGCCCGGCGGTGCGGTCGCCCGGCGGGCGACGTGGTGGAGTTCGTCGCGACCGGCGACGGGTACGAGGAGATCAGGTGACCGGGTACGTCAAGGACGGCGCGGAGATCTACCGCCGTTCGTTCGCCACCATCCGCGCCGAGGCCGACCTGGCGCGGTTCCCGTCCGACGTCGCCCGGGTGGTGGTGCGGATGATCCACGCCTGCGGGATGGTCGACCTGGTCGGGGACGTCGACTTCTCGCCGCACGTGGTGCGCGACGCGCGGGCGGCGCTGCTGGCGGGCGCGCCGATCCTGTGCGACGCGCAGATGGTCGCGGCGGGCGTGACGCGTCGCCGGCTGCCCGCGGACAACGAGGTCGTCTGCACGTTGGGCGACCCGCGGGTGCCCGGGTTGGCCGAGGAGCTGGGGACCACGCGCAGCGCGGCGGCGTTGGAGCTGTGGCGGGACCGGTTGGAGGGCGCGGTGGTGGCCATCGGCAACGCGCCCACCGCGTTGTTCCACCTGCTCGACCTGATCGCGGCGGGCGCGCCCCGACCCGCCGCCGTGCTCGGCGTGCCGGTGGGGTTCATCGGCGCGGCCGAGTCGAAGGACGCGTTGGCGGCCAACGGCCTGGGGTTGGAGTACCTGGTCGTGCGCGGTCGGCGGGGTGGCAGCGCCATGACCGCGGCGGCGCTCAACGCGATCGCGAGCGAGGAAGAATGACGGGCAGGCTGTACGGGGTCGGGGTGGGTCCGGGCGACCCGGAGCTGGTGACCGTCAAGGCGGCGCGGCTGATCGGCGAGGCCGACGTGGTGGTGTTCCACAGCGCGCGGCACGGGCGCAGCGTGGCGCGCCGGATCGCCGAACCGTACCTGCGCGAGGGGCAGGTCGAGGAGCAGCTGGTCTACCCGGTCACGACCGAGGAGTCCGACGACTACCAGGGCGAGATCGACGCGTTCTACGAGGAGTGCGCGGCGCGGTTGGCGGCGCACCTCGACGCCGGGCGGACGGTCGTGGTGCTGGCGGCGGGCGACCCGTTCTTCTACGGCTCCTACATGCACCTGCACAAGCGGTTGGCGCACCGGTACCCGGCCGAGGTCGTGCCGGGGGTGACGTCGGTGAGCGCGGGGGCGGCGGTGCTCGGGCGGCCGCTGGTGGAGCGGGACGAGGTGCTGACCGTGCTGCCGGGCACGTTGCCGGAGGAGGAGCTGGCCGGTCACCTGGCCGGCGGCGACCCGGTGGCGGTGATGAAGCTGGGCCGCACGTTCCCGCGGGTGCGGGAGGCGTTGGCGCGGTCGGGCCGGCTGGGCGAGGCGTGGTACGTGGAGCGGGCGACGACCGGGGCGCAGCGGACCGCGCCGTTGGCCGAGGTGGAGGCGGACGGCGTGCCGTACTTCTCGCTGGCCCTGCTGCCGAGCCGGTCGGGGGCCGGGCACGCGGGCGGGTCGGGTGCGATCGCGGCGGACGGGTCGGTCGGCGCCGGCCCGGCTGCCGCTCTCCCGCTCGCGGGCGGCTCGCCGGCGCGCAGCGCGGTCGCGGCAAGCGCGGCGGCGGGCGGCCCGGTGGCCGGGGCGACCGGGCGTGATCACCGACGCGGTGGTGTCACGGCTTGTACCAGGCCTGGTTGTCCCAGCCGTTGCACGTCCACACCTGCACCTTGCTGCCGTTGTGCGTCGGCGACGACACGTCGAGGTCGAGGCACCGGCCGTCGTGCCAGCTCACGATCTGGCCGTTGGTGTAGATCGTCCACTTCTGGTTGTCCCACCCGTTGCAGTCCCACACCTGCACCTTGGTGCCGTCGTGCGTCGGCGACGACACGTCCGAGTCCAGGCACCGCCCGTCCTGGGTGCTGCGGATCGTGTAGTCGTCGTAGTAGGTCCACTTCTGGTTGTTCCAGCCGTTGCAGTCCCAGATCTGCACCTTCGTGCCGTTGTGCGTGGGCGACGACACGTCGGAGTCCAGACAACGCCCGTCGTGCAGGCTGTAGATGGGACCGTTCGCGGTCAGCGCGCCGACCGGCGCGGCCGAGGCGCCCGACGGCGCGACGACCAGCGCCGCGAGCAGCAGGCCCAGCGCCGCGAGCAGCTTGGTCAGGTGCTTCATCCCGTTCCCCCCTCAGGTTGCGGACCCAGGAACGGTCGCAGGCGTGACGGCGGGTTCGGCAGCACAAGGTGAGATATCACCGTGTGATTGCGTGGTTCCGTTGCGTAATACTCCCCTGGGGAGGGACGATTCCCAGTCGGGGGGACTTGTCATGGAACGTAGAGCCGGATGGGTCGCGCGCGTGCCGGACAGCCTGTGGTCGCGGCTGGAGGTCGTGACCGCGCTGGAGGCCCGGGACATCGCGAGCCTGTTGGTCCTGATCAGGCGTTACGCCGGGTGCAGCCAGAACGACCTCGCGGGCGTCACGGGCATCACGCAGGGCCGGATCAGCGAGTACATGCGCGGCCGGCGGCTGCCCACGCTGGACACCATCGAGCGCATCGCCGACGGCGTGGGCATGCCGCCCGAGTGCCGCCGCCTGCTCGGGTTGGCGCCGGCCCGCCGCTGACGGCGCGTCGGGAGGAGCCGGTCCCACGGGCCGGCGACCCCGACGCGCGCCGGGCACGCGGGATGGGGCACTCCCCCCGGGTGCCCCATCCGCACCTCGTCACCTGCGACGCGCGACCAGCGCGAGGACGCCGAGCAGACCGATCCGGCCGGCGACCAGGGCGACCGCGGCCCACGTGGGGAAGTCCGGGGGGACCACCCCGCAACGTGAGCACCGGACACACCACCGCGCCCGCCGCCGCCAGGACGACGACCACCGCGTCGAGCAGCCGGGAGGTGTGGGCGGCGGGCACCGCCACCTCCACCGAACCCCGACTTCTCCAGGCGTATCCGCGCCGCGCGGGTCGGGTCTCCCCATCCCGCGGTCTTGTCGGACCCGACGGGTTCCGGGTCCGGCCTCACTCCACTCATCGGGGCACCTCAACCGGGCGCTGCTGATCTACGAGTTCGTCGACGCGGAGCTGCGCGCGGGCAACCAGGTGGTGCTGCGCGACCCCGAGGGGCGCGACCAGCTCGTCAAGATCTTCCTCTGACGCGGCGGAGGCCCCCGGCGGTGTGCCGGGGGCCTCCGCCTGGCTCGCGCGAGGGCTACGCCTTGTCGTCGTTCGGCGGCAGGTTCACGTCCGTCACGGGCTTCCTGCGGCCGCCCTTGGCGGGCGGCGCCGGCTCCTCCGCCCCGGCCGCCGCCGGCTCGTCACCGGGCAGCAGGGCCGCCAGCGCGGCGCCGGTGATGCGGCGGAACGCGCGACGCGGGCGGTCGCGCTCCAGGACCGCGACCTCCAGCTTGCCGCGGTCGAGGAGGTCCGGCTTGCCGTTGCCGGTGGTGGTGCTGCCGGCGCTGAGCGCCTTCACCGCGATGCGCACGGCCTCGGCCAGCGGCTGGGCCTCGGTGTAGGCGTCCTTGAGCGCCGTGCCCGTCGCCTCGGCCTGGCCGCCCATCACGACGTACTGCGGCTCCTCGAAGATCGAACCGTCGTAGGTCAGCCGGTACAGCGTGTCCTGCTCGGGGTCCGTGCCGACCTCGGCCACGCAGATCTCCACCTCGAGCGGCTTGATCTGCTCGGCGAAGATCGAGCCCAGCGTCTGGGCGTACACGTTGGCCAGCGACCGGCCCGTCACGTCGCGCGGGTCGTTCTGGTACCCGCGGATGTCGGCGAACCGGATGCCCGCCTGGCGCAGGTTCTCGAACTCGCTGTAGCGGCCGACCGCGGCGAACGCGATGCGGTCGTAGATCTCGGACACCTTGTGCAGGGTGGCGGACGGGTTCTCCGCCACGAACAGCACGCCGTCGGCGTACCGGAGCACCACGACGCTCCGACCTCGGGCGATGCCCTTCCGGGCGTACTCCGCGCGGTCGCGGAGGATCTGCTCGGGTGAGGCGTACAACGGCATCGTCACTGCTGCGGCTCCCGGGCTCGGCGGATGCGGGTGGGGATGGGGGTCGGCACGGCGCTCAGCCCGCCGGCCGGGCCTTGCGGCCCTCGACGACCGACTCGGCGAACTCGGCGGCCCGCTCGTCGGGCACGTGCGCCGCGCCCTCGGCGGTGATCGTCACGACGACCGGGAAGATCCGGCGGACCACGTCCGGGCCGCCGGTGCCCGAGTCGTCGTCGGCCGCGTCGTAGAGCGCCTCGATCGCGGTCTTGACGGCCGTGTCGGCGTCCGCGTCCGGGTCGTAGAGCTTCTTCAGCGCCGACTTCGCGAACAGCGAGCCCGAGCCGACGGCCTGGTAGCCCTGCGAGTCCTCGTACCGGCCGCCGGTCACGTCGTAGGACACGATGCGGCCGGCGCGGTCCGGGTCGGGCGCGTCGGTGTCGAAGCCCGCGAACAGCGGCACGACCGCGAGGCCCGCGAGCGCGGCGTCCAGGTTGCCCTTGATCATCGCGGAGAGCCGGTTCGCCTTGCCGTCCAGCGACAGCGAGACGCCCTCGATCTTCTCGTAGTGCCGGAGCTCGACCGCGTAGAGCCGGACGATCTCGACCGCGATGCCCGCCGTGCCGGCGATGCCCACCGCCGAGTAGTCGTCGGTGATGAACACCTTCTTCATGTCGCGCTGGGCGATCACGTTGCCCATCGTGGCGCGCCGGTCGCCCGCGATCACCACGCCGCCCTTGAACGTGAGGGCGACGATGGTCGTGCCGTGCGGCGCCTGCACCGCGCCGCCCTCGGGCGGGGTGCGGCTCGACGGCAGCAGTTCGGGGGCCTGGGCGCGGAGGAAATCGGTGAACGACGACGACCCCGGCCTGAGGTAGGCCGGGGGCAACGACGCGGCCGGGTAGTGCCCGGTCGAGCTGTGGTCCATGTGTGAGTTCTTCTCCTGTCCCGCCTGCGGCTGCTTACTCGCCGCCCTTTTGCACGTACGCGCGCACGAAGTCCTCGGCGTTCTCCTCGAGCACGTCGTCGATCTCGTCGAGGATGGCGTCGACGTCCTCGCCGAGCTTCTCGCGGCGTTCCTGGCCGGCGGCGGCCGCGCCGTCGCCGTTCTCGTCGCCGTCACCGCCGCCTTGGCGCTGAACCTGTTCCTGGGCCATGTCGACCTCCCGGTCTTCGGGTCCTGCGAGTTAAACACTACCCACCAGGCATGACATCCTGCGCCTGCCACTCGGGTTTCTTGATCAGCCCCGGGTCAGCGCCTCGACGAGCTGCTCGGCCGTGTCCGCGGCCTCCAGCAGCGCTCCGACGTGCGCTTTCGTGCCGCGCAGGGGTTCGAGGGTGGGGATCCGGACGAGCGACTCGCGACCGAGGTCGAAGATCACCGAGTCCCACGACGCCGCGGCCACCGAGGTCGGGTAGCGCTCCAGGCACCGGCCGCGGAAGTAGGCGCGGGTGTCCTCCGGCGGCGCCAGGATGGCCGCCCGGACCTCCTCCTCGCTGACCAGGCGCTTCATCGAGCCGCGGGCGACCAGCCGGTTGTAGAGGCCCTTGTCCAGCCGCACGTCGGAGTACTGCAGGTCGACCAGCGACAGCCGGGGCGAGCCCCAGGCCAGGCCGTCCCGCGCGCGGTACCCCTCGAGCAGCCGCAGCTTCGCCACCCAGTCGAGCCGGTCGGCGCACTCCTGCGGGTCGCGGGCCAGCGCGTCGAGCACCTCGCCCCAGACGCGCAGCACGTCCCGGTCGCCGTAGCCCTCCTGCTCCACGAACGCGGCGGCGCGCTCGTAGTAGGCGAACTGGAGGTCCAACCCGGTGAACTTGCGCCCGCTGGTCAGCTCGACCTTCGTCTTCAGCGTCGGGTCGTGGCTGATCTGGTGCACCGCGCGGACGGGCTCCTGCAGCCGCAGGTCGTCGAACCGGCGACCGGCCTCGATCATGTCCAGCACCAGCGACGTGGAGCCGCACTTGATGTAGGTGGAGTACTCGGCGAGGTTCGCGTCGCCGATGATGACGTGCAGCCTGCGGTACTTGTCCGCGTCGGCGTGCGGCTCGTCGCGGGTGTTGATGATCCCGCGCTTGAGCGTGGTCTCCAGGCCGACCTCGACCTCGATGTAGTCGGCTCGCTGGGACAGCTGGTAGCCCGCCTCCTCGCCGGCCGCGCCGATGCCGACGCGGCCGGAGCCGACGACGACCTGGCGGGACACGAAGAACGGCGTCAGCCCGGCGATCACCGCGGTGAACGGCGTGCTGCGCTGCATCAGGTAGTTCTCGTGGGTGCCGTAGCTGGCGCCCTTGCCGTCGACGTTGTTCTTGTAGAGCTGCAACCGGGGCTGGCCCGGGACGGTGGCCGCGCGCATCGCGGCCTCCTCCATCACCCGCTCCCCCGCCTTGTCCCAGATCACCGCGTCGCGCGCGTTGGTGACCTCGGGCGCGGAGTACTCCGGGTGCGCGTGGTCGACGTAGAGGCGCGCGCCGTTGGTGAGGATGACGTTGGCCGCGCCGAGGTCCTCGACATCGCTGTCGCCGGGGTGGCCGCCGGGCGTGCCGAGGTCGAAGCCGCGCGCGTCGCGCAGCGGCGACTCGACCTCGTAGTCCCAGCGCGCCCGGCGCGCCCGCGGTATGTCGGCGGCCGCCGCGTAGGCCAGCACGACCTGTGTCGAGGTGAGCACCGGGTTCGCCGTCGCGTCACCCGGCACCGAGATGCCGTACTCGACTTCGGTTCCCATGATCCGCCGCATACACGCAGCCTACGACCAACCACCGGCACACCGCCCGGACGTAGGTCACGTTTCAGCCGGCGGCGAGCCCGGCGGCGGGCCTGATCCGGGACGCGCCGCGGGCCGGCCCGAACGCCGCCAGCACCGCCAGGACCACCACGCCGGCCCCGCCGACCAGCAACGGGGCGAGCGCCGCCGTCGGCCACACGAACACGCCGACCGCGGCCAGCGCCAGCTCCGCGTACACGAGGCCGAACACTCCCCCGCCCAGCACGCCCACCAGCGCCAACAACACCGCTTCGGCCACCACGCCGCCCTGCAGACCGCCCCTGGTCACGCCCAGCGCGCGGCGCAGCGCCAGTTCCTTGCGGCGCTCCTGCACGGAGATCGTCAAGGCGGTCCCGATGCCGGTCACCGCGACCGCGACGGACAGGCCCAGCAGCACCATCAGCAGCACGATCCCCAGGTCGAGGTACCGCTGGTCCTGCGCGCTCGACTCGGCCCTGGTGTTCACCAGAACGGTGGGCGCGTCGGCCAGGTCGGCCCGCACCCCCGCCTCGTAGGCCGCCGGGTCCGCGCCGGGCTTGAGCGACACCAGGACCTTCGACGCGGGCGCGAGGTCGGGTTCGGCCAGCACCACGTCGGCGTGGTCGAGCAACGAGCCCGTGAAGGTGCCGACGACCGTGGCCGTGCGCGGCCCGCCGGGCAGGCCCTCGACCGTGAACGGCTCGCCGAGCCGCGCGCCGAACCGCTCGGCGTACCGGTCGTCCAGCAGCGCGGTGCCCGGCGCGAAGTCCCGCGCGTCGACGTGCCGGGTGGCCAGCCAGTCGCGCATCCGGTCGGGGTCGGCGCCGACGACCTGCGTCGGGAACACGAAGCCCTCGGCGTCCTTCTGGTCCACGTCGACGCCGTGCAGGACGACGGTGCTCGCGGCTTCGGGCCGGTTGGCCGCCGCGCCCACGGCCCCGTCGAGCGCGCGGCCGCCCGCGTCCACCACCACGGCGTCGGGCCGCGGCTCGTCGGCGAACTCGTCCTCCATGCGCTGCGCCGACCCCACCGTGACGGCGAAGAACGTGACCATGGCGGCGGCCAGGATCAGCGGCATCGCCACCGACGCGGAGCGCTGCGGCACCCGCCGCACCTCGGCCGCGGCCAGCTTCCACTGCGCGCCCCCGAAGCGGCTCGCGACCGAGCCGAAGATCCGGCCGAGCGCGGGCACCACGACCGGTCCGAGCACGCCGAACAGGCCGAACACGGCCGTGATGCCGGAGAACAGGATCAGGAAGATGGCCGCGAGGGAGCCCTGCGCGAGCACGCCGAGCACGGCCATGGCCGTTGCGAGGCCCACCAGCACGAGCCCGAACACGCGGCGGCGGCGCACCACGGCGTCGTCCGGCGTCTGGCCTTCGGACGTCCGCAGCGCGGCGAGCGGCGAGACGCGGGCGGCAGCCAGCGCGGGCCGGACCGCGGCGAACGCGCTGAGCGAGGCGGCCGTGACCACGCCGATCACCAGTTGGCCGGCGGAGGGCAGCAGCGACGGGCTCAGCTCCACCGCGCCGAGCAGCGAGGACAGGCCGGTGCTGTCGAACAGCCGGGCCAGCAGCCACGCCACGGACCCGCCCAGCACCGCGCCGACCGCGCCCGCGAGCGCGCCGGTCACCAGGGCTTCGAGGAGGTTCGCCCAGACGAGTGGACCGCGGTGCGCGCCGAGGCAGCGCAGCAACGCCGTGTGCCGCCGGCGTTGCGCGTAGACGGCGCGGTAGGTGGCGGAGGCGACGAACACCGACGTGGCCAGGGCGAGGATGCTGAACGGCAGCAGGACGGCCGCCAGGTCGTTGTCGGGCGGCGTCGCGGCGACGGCGGCCCGGGTGTCCACCCGGAACCCCTCGCCCGCGGCCCGCGCCACGGCGTCCCGGTCGCCGCCGAGCACGTAGAGCGCCTCGACGCGCGGCGTGCCGCCGAGCTTGGCGGCCAGGGCCTCGCCGATCACGACCTGGGGCTCCTCGGCGAGCGAGCCGCGCACGGTGACGCCCCGGACGACCACGCTCAGCGGCTTGCCGGCGGCGTCCCCGAGCCGCACGGACATGCCCGGCCGGAGGCCGTGGTCGTGGGCGGTGACCCGGTCCACCGCGATCTCGCCGTCCGGGCCGGGCGAGCGGCCCTCCAGGATCGGCACGCGGTGCAGGTCGGGGCGGTCGGGCTCGACGTCGGCGGTGGCGCGGCGCTCGCCCGCCCGGCCGTCGTCGAGGAGCAGGTCGGCGCGGACCTCGCGGACCGGTTGCGCCAGCGTCACCCCCGGAACCTGCGCCACCCGATCGGCGGTCGCCTGGTCGAGCACGGCGTCGCTGTGGGGCGGCGGTTGGACGACGAGGTCGACCCCGGCGGGCACGGTGGGCGCGCCGGCGTTCGTGGCGCGGACCATCGCGTCGCTGAGCATCAGGGCGGCCAGCAGGCAGGCGACACCGACGACCAGGGCGACACCGGGCAGCACGGCGCGGCCGGGCCGGTCGCGGAACTCGGCGACCGCGAGCCGCAGGGATGTGGGCACAACTCCTCCTCGTGACGTTCGCGCCACGAAGGTAGGAAGGAGCGGTGTCGGCAGGCGTCGGCCCGGAGTAGCACCGGCCGGTACGACCTGGGGAGGATCTTCGCGTGGAGCACGTGGTTCTGGTGGACCCCGACGGCACGCCCATCGGCACGGCGACGCGCGCCCGGGTGCGCGCGGAGGGCCTGTGGCACGCGTGCGCGGCGATCGTGGTGCGCTCCCTCGACGGGGAGCGGGTGTACGTGCACCGGCGCACCGACACCAAGGACGTCTACCCCGGGTTGTACGACCCGACCTGCGGCGGCGTCGTCGCGGCGGGCGAGACGCCGGACGAGTGCGCGGTGCGCGAGCTGGCCGAGGAGCTGGGGGTCGTGGCGACGCCGGAGTTCCGGTTCAGGACGACGTTCGTGGACGGAACCATCCGCTACGTCGCGCACGTTTACGACGTGCGCAGCGATGGGCCGTTCACCCATCAGCCGGAGGAAGTGGCGTGGGGAGGCTGGATGGGGCTGGACGAGGTGCGCGCCTCGGCGGAGGACCCGGGGTGGCCGGTGGTGCCGGACGGTCGGGCGTTGATCCGGGAGTGGTTCCGATGGGCATGATGTTCGCGCTGTCGATCCCCGGCCTGGCCGTGCTGCTGGTGTGCCTGGCGGCCGGCGAGCGGCTGCTGAGGTGGGTCCGCAGGCGCCAGGGCCACCCGGTCGTGTCGGCGACGGCGTTGGACGAGTTCACCACCCTGTTCCACGGCGGCAAGCACGTCGAGCTGGAGCAACGGCAGGTGACGTTGATGCTGGGCGAGGACGAGGAGTCGGGCGCGCCACCGCGCGGGCCGGTCGACCTGGAGTCCGGCGCGGTCCGGCTCACGACCAGGCGAGCGACGCCCGAGTAGCCCAGTACCGGTCGGCCGGCTCGGCGCAGTCCGCGAGCGCGTCCGGGTCGAGGGCGACATTGCGTGCCCTGAGGTTGTCCCGCAGCTGCCCCGGACCGGCCGCGCCGGAGAGCACCACGTCGACCCACGGCTGGGCGAGCACGGCGGCCAGGGCGATCGCGTCCGGGCCGACGCCGTGCTCGCGGGCCAGCTCGCTAACCCGGGGCGGCGGGTCGACCGCCAGGCGGCCGTTCGCCAGGCCCTCCTTGACGAACACCTCCGCGCCGGACTCCTTGGCGAACGCCAGCGCGGGCGCGGCGGAGGTCTCCAGCACGTTCCAGGTCGCCTGGACGGCCTCGAACAGCCGCCGCCCTTCGACGGCCAGCTCCAGCGCGCGGCGGATGGTGTCGCCCTGGTGCGGGCCGGAAGTCGAGAAGCCGAGCCGGACCCCGGAGTCCCGCAGGCCGCCCAGGGCCACGAGCAGGTCGAGGTCGCCGAAGAGCGGGCTGTCGGGCGTCAGCGAGTGCACGCTGTAGAGGCCGACGTGCGGGCCGAGGAGTTCCTCGGTCTCGCGCCACTGCCGGGTGAACCGGTCGAGCGAGTGCTCCTTGACCTCGTGCGTGGCCGCGTCCCGCCGCCAGTCGGCGACGTAGGCGTAGCCCCACTTGCTGGAGACGAGGACGTCCTGGTGACCCCGCTCGGCCAGCCACTGCGCCAGGAACTCCTCCGCGCGCCCGTAGGAGCGTGCCGCGTCCACCCGCCTCACCCCGGCCGCGTAGGCGGCGTCCAGGACGGCGTGGCACTGCGCGCGCATGGCGTCCACGTCCCGCCGTTCGGGCAACACCCCGTCGCGGCCGAGGTTGATGTACGCGGGCCGGCCGAGGGCGGCCAGGCCGAGGGCGAAGTCGGGCACGCCGGACACGGTATCGGCCCCTTCCACCCCGCCGCCCGTCGTGCGAGGCGTCCCCGCCCGCCGCTCCCCGACGGGCCACTCGATCGTGCCGACCGACCACGCCCACAGCCCTCACCGTTCGCGGGACCGCAGTCATCTCCCGGCCGCGTCGGCTTCGGGTTGGACGTGCGAGCAACGGTTGGTTCGGCGACGCACATGGGGTACGCGGTAGGTGCGGGCGGTGCGGGTTGGGGCGAGGAGCGAGCAGGAACTGTCGGACGCCCTGATCACCGGCTTGCCGGACATCACCGCTGACCACGAACTTCTGCCGGGTTGGTCAGGCCGCTTGGGATTGTGGTCGGCCCCAGCGTTGGTGGCGTTCGCTGCGGACAAGGGCCCGTTCGCGGCGTTGCGCGGCGAGGATGTCGGGGTGGCGTGCGTTGGCGTTGTGCCAGCGCAGGTGTCGGCACCGTGGTGCGGACGGATCGACAGCGGCCCGAACTGGTCGAAGGCGAAACACCGGTTCGGGAAACGGGTCAGGACCTCGTCGATGCGGTCGAGTTTGGCGTCGAAGGTCGGGTCGTTGGAGGTCTTCCAGATCCCGGTGCGCTGGAAGGTGACACCGTGGCGGTGCAGGATCTGTCGCAGCCGTTCCCGGCCGATCCGGACCCGCCGGTCGGGGTTGCGGTGCAGGTGGGCGGCGAGTGTGCGCAGGCTCCACCGGGTGAAGGGCAGGCCCGCCCAGGTCGGGCGGGCCTTGGCCGCCGCCACGACGAACGCTTCGTCGTCGCGGCTGATCAGGCGAGGACGGCCTCCCGCCCACCTAGGGTCCAGCGTCGCCAGGCCACGGGCGTTGAAGTCGTGGATGACGTCGTGGACGGTGTCCGGGTCGGCGGCGACCAACCGGGCGATCGACGGAGCCGGTGTCCCGGACGACGAGGCAAGGATGATCATCGCCCGGCGCATCCGGATGGTTCCCTGCTTGCCCCGACGCACGTAGTCCAGGAGGCGACGGCCCTCGTCCTCGGTTGGCTAGGGCCTGTCCTCAAAGCCAGATGAGCAGGGTGGCCAGGTCGAGCATGGCTCGGTAGGAGGTGGCGGTCGGGTCGAAGCGGGTGGCGATGGCACGGAACTGCTTGAGTCGGTTGAAGCAGCGCTCGACCACGTTGCGGCGTTTGTCGGCGGTGCGGTCGAAGACCAACGGGCGTCCGCCGGTTCGGCCTTTGCGTTTGCGGTTGGCCTGCTGGTCACGGCGTTCCGGGAGGCCGGCCATGACCCGGGTGAACCGGGTGTAGTCGATGGTGTTGCCGCCGGTCAGGACGATCGACAGGGGTCGGCCGTGGCCGTCGCATGCCAGGTGGATCCGGTGGCGGGTCCGCCCCGGGAGCGGCCGATGGCATGATCACCTGGCTCGTTGTGCCCGCCGCACGATCCGTCCGCCCCCCGTGTGGGACGCGGTCGCGGTCGTGCGGCGGGCTCCGGCGGCGTGCCGGTGGGCGGGCACGATGCCGGAGTCCACCGAGACCTCGCGGTCGGGCTTGTCGATCGCCTCGGCGACCACCCGCACCTTCCCGACCAGCGTGGTGAGGGTGCCGTCGCGCGACCAGCGCCAGAACCGGTTGCAGACCGTCCTCCACGGCCCGTGGCGTTCCGGCAGGTCACGCCAGGCGACCCCGGTCTTGGCCTTGAACAGCATCCCGTTGATCACCCGACGGTCGTCCACCCGCGGACGGCCTTTCGCGCCCGAGGCCGGCGGCAACGGCTCGATCGCCTGCCACCGCTCGTCGGTCAACTCATGCCTGCGCACCACACGCCAAGATCACAGCAGACCCGCCACACCCACTTTGAGGACAGGCCCTAGTGCGTTGACCACATATGTTCACCGGGTTGGGGACACGCCGGACAAGGTCCCCGACTCCGGTTCGTGGTGATCCCATGCTCGGTGGTGACGTAGTCGCCGCCGAGCATGAGGACGGGTTGATGGCCGAGCCGGTCAGAGCACGTCGATTAACCGAGGACGAGGGCCGTCGTCTGCTGAACTACGTGCGGCGGGGCAAGCAGGGCACGATCCGGATGCGCCGGGCGATGATCATCCTGGCGTCGTCGTCCGGGACACCCGCGCCGTCGATCGCACGGCTGGTCGCGGCCGACCCGGACACCGTGCGGGACGTGATCCACGACTTCAACGCCCGCGGCCTGGCGGCAGTGGACCCTAGCTGGGCGGGAGGCCGTCCCCGCCTGATCGGCCCCGACGACATCGCGTTCGTCCTGGCGACGGCCAAGGCCCGCCCCGCGAGGGCGGGCCTGCCCTTCACCCGGTCAAGCCTGCGCACACTCGCCGCCCACCTGCACCGCAACCCCGACCGGCGGGTCCGCATCGGTCGGGAACGACTGCGGCAGATCCTGCGCGAACACGGGATCACCTTCCAGCGCACCCGGACCTGGAAGACCTCCAACGATCCGGACTTCGACGCCAAACTCGACCGCATCGACGAGGTCCTGACCAGGTTCCCGAAGCGGTGTTTCGCCTTCGACCAGTTCGGGCCGCTGTCGATCCGCCCGCACCACGGCTCCGGCTGGGCACCGAGAACCAGGCCCGACCGACTGCCGGCGACCTACCGCCGCACCCACGGCATCCGCTACTTCCACGGCTGCTGTTCCATCGGTGACGACAAGCTCTGGGACGTGACCCGCCGCCGCAAGGGCGGCGACCACAGCCTGGCCGCCCTCAGGTCGATCCGGGCGGCCAGACCGGACGGCGCGCCGATCCACGTGATCATGGACAACCTGTCGGCCAACAAGACCCCGAAATCCTCGGCTGGGCTGCCGACAACAACGTCGAGATCTGCCTGACCCCGACCTACGCCTCCTGGACCAACCCCATCGAGCCGCAGTTCGGACCACTGCGCACCTTCGTCATCGCCAACTCCAACCACCCCAACCACACCGTCCTGGCCAGACGGCTCCAACAACACCTGCGCTGGCGCAACGCCAACGCCCGCCACCCCGACGTCCTCGACGCCCAACGCCGCGAACGAGCACGCATCCGCAGCGAACGCCACCAACGCTGGGGCCGACCACGAGCAGCCTGACCAACCCGGCGAACCTATGTGGTCAACGCACTAGCGGGGGAGATCGGGTGAGAGGGGCGGAGGTGGGTGTGCGGGTGGGGTGGGGTGGTTAGGCGTCGCGGTGGTGGAGGGTGATGGTGGCGGTGGTCAGGGTGAGCAGGACGTAGAGCAGCATGGTCAGGGCGGCGTAGGGCGGGGACAGTGGGGTGCCCGACATCTCCCCCGAGAGTTGGGGGGCGAGGGCGGGGAGCGTGATCGAGTAGGCGCGCTCGTCCCACGGCTCCGGGAGGAGCATGGTCAGGGAGGGCACGACGAACAGCAGGGCGCACAGGGTCACCAGGGTGCCCGCGGTGGAGCGGAGGATGAAGCCCAGGGCCAGGCCGAGCAGGGCCAGCAGCACCAGCGAGGCTGTGTTCGCCAGCAGGGCCGGCAGGGCGTCGGCGAACGAGCCGTAGGCCGAGATCGGTTCCGGGCGGTCGCCCGTGATCAGTTCGCCCGTCTGGTAGGCCAGCAGGGTGGTGACCGCGCCGACGCCCAGGGACGCGCCTGCCACCACGACGACCTTCGCCAGCAGGTACTTCCGGCGTTGGGGCACGGTGACGAGGGTGGTCCGGATCATGCCGCTGCCGTACTCCGCGGTGATCGCCAGGGCACCCAGGACGCCCAGGCAGAACTGGGTGAACGGGACCACCATCATGCTCGGGTCGGCGGCTCCGAACTTCTCCCGCACGTCCGGCGGCGAGGTGTCCCAGTCGGCCGTCATCAGGTACGACACCAGCGCGCCCACCGCCAGCGACGCCGCGATCGCGAGCAGGACGTAGGTGGTCGAGCGGACCGAGCGGAGCTTCAACCACTCCGAGTTCAGCACGTCCGTCATCGGGCGGTCTCCTTCGTGCGGTACTCCACGCTGTCCTCGGTCAGCTCCAGGTAGGCGTCCTCCAGGGACGCGCTGCGCGGGGTCAGCTCGTGGATCGGGATGCGGGCGCGGGCGGCCAGGTCGGCGATGGCCGGGGCGTCCAGGCCGTGCACGAGCAGCGCGCCGTCCTCGGCCTCCGTGCTCGCGCCGGCGGCGGTCAGGGCGGTCACCAGGGCCGACCGGTCCGGCGTCCGGACGAGCACGTCCTTCTTGAACCTCTCCTGCAGGTCCTGCATCGAACTCTCGAGGATGAGCCTGCCCCGCCCGATGACGATCACCCGGTCGGCGGTCAGCGCCATCTCGCTCATCAGGTGGCTCGACACCAGGACCGTGCGGCCCTCGCGCGCCAGGCCGCGCATCAGGTGCCGGATCCACCGGATGCCCTCCGGGTCGAGGCCGTTGACCGGCTCGTCGAACAGCAGCACGCCGGGATCGCCGAGCAGGGCCGCCGCCACGCCGAGGCGTTGCTTCATGCCCAGCGACAGCGACCCCACGCGTCTCCTGGCCACGCCCGCCAGCCCGACCTGCTCCAGGGCCGCGACGACCCGGCGGTCCTTGATGCCGTTGCTGCGGGCGAGCACGCGCAGGTGGTCGTAGGCCGACCGGCCGCCGTGCACCGCGCCCGCGTCGAGCAGCGCGCCGACGTGGTGCATCGGGCGGCGGATGTCGGCGTAGCGCCGGCCCTCGACGAGCGCCTCGCCGCTGGTCGGCCGGTCCAGGCCCAGGATCGCCCGCATCGTGGTGGACTTGCCGGCCCCGTTGGGCCCCAGGAAGCCGGCGACGTAACCGGGCTTCACCTCGAACGACAGGCCGTCCACGGCGCGGGCGCGGCCGTAGCGCTTGGTCAGGTGCCTCACTTGGATCATGGGGATGAGCCTGCTCGGGTGTGGGGGCGGGCGGATCGGACCAGGGTCCGGGGTTTCGGGTCGGACCGTGGTCCGACGCCCTCCGCCCCGCCGCCGATTACGGTGCCGAGCGTGACCTCACGAGTCCTGCGCCTGCTGCCGACCGCCTACCTGTATGCGCTCGACACGGCGGCCGCGGTGCTGGTCGTCACGGTGTACCTGGAGTTCGCCCGCGCCGGCGGGGTGTCGCTGTGGCTGGGCGTGCCGCTCGCGGCGCTGGTCGGCGCGCCGCTGGCGCTGCGCCGCAAGCGGCCGGTGCTGACGCTCGGCGTCGTGCTGGCCGCGCAGAACGTGGCCACCCTGACCCACGTCACGCTGGAGCCCTACAGCGCGACCGCGTTCGCGCTGTACATGGTGGCCGCGGTCTGCGCGCACCGGGTGGCGGTGGCCGCGCTGGTGTGCTCGGTCGGCACGGCGTGGGTCGCGGTGCTGGTCAGCGAGCCGTGGCCGGACTCGGCCGGGCTGGCCGTGTTCCTGGCGCTGGTGACGGGGTCGGCGTGGGCGTTGGGCCGCACCACGCAGGTCCGCCGGTCCTACGAGGCCCGCGAGGCGGCCGAGGCCGCGTCCCGGGCGCTCACCGAGGAGCGCATGCGGATCGCCCGGGAACTGCACGACGTGGTCGCGCACAGCCTGAGCCTGATCACGGTCAAGGCCGGGGTCGCCGCCCACGTGGCCCCGGCGCACCCCGAAGAGGCGCGGGAGGCCCTGGAGGTCATCGAGCGGACCTCCCGCGGCACCCTGGTGGAGATGCGGCGGCTGCTCGGCGTGCTGCGGTCGGAGGACGCGCGGGTCGAGCTGGCGCCCATGCCCGGTCTGGCCGATTTACCCGAGTTGGTCTCGCGCGCGTCGCTGGCGGGGGTGGACGTGTCGCTGTCGGTGTCCGGCTCGCTGCCCGAGGCGCTGGGGCTGACCGTGTACCGGATCGTGCAGGAGTCGGTCACCAACGTGGTCAAGCACGCGGCGCCGGCCTCCTGCGAGGTGTCCGTCGTCGTCGGGGAGGATTCGGTCCGGGTCTGCGTGGTCGACGACGGGCCGGGCGAGCGGGTCCTGGCCGGTGGCGGCGGTGGGCACGGGTTGATCGGGATGAGGGAGCGGGTGGCGGTGTACGGCGGGACGTTCTCGGCGGGACCGCTGGCCGGGCGCGGGTTCGCGGTGCGCGCCGAGGTGCCGCTGACGTGATCGACGTGGTGATCGTGGACGACCAGGCGCTGCTGCGGGGCAGCTTCCGGGTGCTGGTGGACTCCGCGCCCGACCTGCGGGTGGTCGGCGAGGCCGGCGACGGCGCGGAGGCGGTGTCGGTCGTGCGGGCGACCTCGCCGGACGTGGTGCTGATGGACGTCCGGATGCCGGGCGTGGACGGCATCGCGGCGACCCGCGAGATCAGCGCCTCCTCGGCGGCCAGGGTGCTGATCCTGACCACGTTCGACCTGGACGAGTACGTCTACTCGGCGCTGCGGGCCGGGGCGAGCGGGTTCCTGCTCAAGGACACTCCCCCGGCCGACGTGCTGGCGGCGGTCCGGGTGGTGGCCGAGGGCGACGCCCTGCTGTCACCGTCCGTGACGCGCCGGCTGGTGGCCGAGTTCTCCCGCACGCCCGAGCCGCGCCGGGTCCGCCTCGACTCGATCACGGAACGTGAGCAGGAGGTGCTGCTGCTGATCGCCCGCGGGTACTCCAACGCCGAGATCATGCGCGAGCTGTACCTGTCCGCCGGCACGGTGAAGACCCACATCGGCCGCCTGCTGCACAAGCTCCAGGCCCGCGACCGGGCGCAGCTCGTGATCGCCGCCTACGAGTCCGGCCTGGTCACCGCCCGCTCCTGACCCTCCGACCGCGCAGAACGCCGACGAATCCGACCCGGTCACCGCGCCCGCCACGCGGGACACCCCGCCCGACGAGCCCCGCCGGCTCACGGCCCGGCCGTCACGCAGCCACCACGCGGAGACCCGCCCGAGGAGCCCCGCGTCACCGGCCGGCCCTCGCCTGCCACACGCAAGCCGCTCGACGTTGATGGCGAACGGCGCGTCGCGGCGGCCGCGCACCGCCCGAGTCCCAGCCTGCCCACGCGCCGCCTCATCCACCATGCGAAACGCCCGCCCGAGTCCCGGCCCACTCACCGCCAGCGCCCTCACCCACCACGCGGAACGCCCGCCCGGCCGAGGTGGCGGGGCGGGCGTTCCAGGCGGGTCGCCGCGCGATGACGGCGTTACGGGTAGGACGGTGTCACAGGTACTGACCGGTGTTCGTGGCCGTGTCGATGGCGCGGCCCGACTCCTGGTTCTTGCCGGTCACGAGCGTGCGGATGTACACGATCCGCTCGCCCTTCTTGCCCGAGATCCGCGCCCAGTCGTCCGGGTTGGTCGTGTTGGGCAAATCCTCGTTCTCGGCGAACTCGTCCACGATCGCGTCCAGCAGGTGGCGCACCGACAGGCCCGGCTGCTTGGTGTCCAGCAGGCTCTTGATGGCCGCCTTCTTCGCGCGGTCGACGATGTTCTGGATCATCGCGCCCGAGTTGAAGTCCCGGAAGTACAGGACCTCCTTGTCACCGTTGGCGTAGGTGACCTCGAGGAACCGGTTCTCCTCGGACTCCTCGTACATCCGCTCGACCGTGTGCTGCACCATGCCGTCGATGCAGGCCACCGGGTCGCCGCCGAACTCGGCCAGGTCGTCGGCGTGGATCGGCAGGTCGGGCGTCAGGTACTTGTTGAAGATGTCCTTCGCGCCCTCGGCGTCCGGGCGCTCGATCTTGATCTTCACGTCGAGCCGGCCCGGGCGCAGGATCGCCGGGTCGATCATGTCCTCGCGGTTGGAGGCGCCGATCACGATCACGTTCTCCAGGCCCTCGACGCCGTCGATCTCGCTGAGGAGCTGGGGCACGATCGTGGTCTCGACATCGGACGACACACCGCTGCCGCGGGTCCGGAAGATCGAGTCCATCTCGTCGAAGAACACGATGACCGGCGTGCCCTCGGACGCCTTCTCCCGGGCCCGCTGGAAGATCAACCGGATGTGCCGCTCGGTCTCGCCCACGAACTTGTTCAGCAGCTCGGGGCCCTTGATGTTGAGGAAGTAGCTCTTGGCCTCGCGGTGGTCCTCGCCGCGGGCGGCGTGGACCTGCTTGGCCAGCGAGTTCGCCACCGCCTTGGCGATCAGCGTCTTGCCGCAGCCGGGAGGGCCGTAGAGCAGCACGCCCTTGGGCGGACGCAGCTTGTACTCGCGGAACAGGTCGGCGTGCAGGAACGGCAGCTCCACGGCGTCGCGGATCTGCTCGATCTGCCGGTAGAGGCCACCGATGTCCTCGTACCGGACGTCGGGCACCTCCTCCAGCACCAGGTCCTCGACCTCGGCCTTGGGCACGCGCTCGTAGGCGAACCCGGCCTTGGAGTCGACCAGCAGCGAGTCGCCCGCCTTCAGCGGCGAGTCCATCAGCGGCTGGGCGAGCCACACGACCCGCTCCTCGTCGGCGTGGCCCACGACCAGCGCGCGACCGATCGAGCCGTCCGCCGTGTCGGTCGTCAGCACCTCGCGCAACGTGCACACCTCGCCGGTGCGCTCGAAGTCGCCGCCCTCGACCACGGTCAACGCCTCGTTCAGGCGCACCGACTGGCCCAGGACCAGCGACGCCGTCTCGACCGCGGGCGATACGGAGACCCGCATGCGGCGGCCGGAGGTGAACACGTCCACCGTGCCGTCGTCGAACCTGGCCAGGAACACGCCGTAACCGCTCGGCGGCTGGGCGAGGCGGTCGACCTCCTCGCGCAGCGCGAGCAGTTGGCTCCGTGCTTCTCGAAGGGTGTCGATGAGCTTCGTGTTGCGCTCGGTCAGTTGGCTGACGCGCTCCGTCGCCTCGGCCAACCGCTGCTCCAGCAGGCGGACGTGTCGTGGGGATTCCGTCAACTTGCGGCGCAGCAACGCGATCTCGTCCTCCAGGAACCTGATCTGCGCTGTCAGCTCACCAGAGTTGTTGCCCTTGTTCAGCTCGCCACCCTCATCGGGCTGGCTGCCGGGATGACCGTGCTGCATGTCGGCACCCTCCTCCCGTGTTCGTACGACAACGGTACCGGCGATCACCGACAAAAGCCGCCACCCAGCGGGTTCCCGGGCGTCGTGTGATGACACAAACCGCCCGCTCGGCCGGATCAACTGCTCCATACCGGTGTCTGCCGGAACCTCCTACCCGCTACCGTGCGTCCCATAACGAGTCCCACGCGCGCAGTCCGGGCAGTGTCCACTGCCACCTGCAAGAAGTTCTAGGAGAACGTGATGTCCGTCCCGCCGCAGCAGCCGGGTCCCTACGGTCAGCAGCCGGGTCAATTTGGCCAGCAACCAGGCCAATTCGGCCAGCAGCCGGGGTACGGCCAGCAGCCCGGCGGGTACCCGCCGCCGCCCCAGGGTTTCCCACAGGGTGGGCAGCAGCCCGGTTACGGCACGCCACCCGGTGGTTACGGTCAGCCCGGTCAGCCCGGTCCCGGTCAGCCGCCCTACGGCCCGCCCGGCCAGTTCAACCAGCCCGGTTACGGCCAACCGGGTGGTTTCGGCGACCCCTACGGCACGCCGCCGCGGAAGAAGAGCCCGCTGCCGTGGATCCTGGGCGGCGTCGGGGCCGTGGTCGTGATCGGCGTGGTCATCGCCCTGGTCCTGACGATGGGCGGTGGCGGCAACGGCACCGCCAAGGACGCCGCGGACAGCTACGTCGCTGCCGTCAACAGCCGTGACTTCGACAAGCTCAAGACGCTGACCTGCAGCGAGAAGCACGGCACGATCGACGATATCAAGAAGGCGACCGACCCGGGCGCGTTCGCCGCGGAGCTGGAGAAGGAGCTGAAGGACCTGCCGCCGGAGTTGAAGGAGCAGGTCGAGGCGGCCCAGGAGGCGGCGAAGAACATCAAGGTCAACCTCACCGTCGACAAGGTCGAGGAGAAGAGCGACACGGAGGCCGCGGCCACCGTCTCGGTCCGGTTCGACGGCGTCCCGGACAACATGAAGGAGTTCGTCAAGGACCAGACCGACACGCTGCCGTTCAAGAAGACGGACGACGGCTGGGTCGCCTGCCCGGACAACTGACCGCACCCGCGAGAACGGCCCCGCACCTCGCGTGCCGGGGCCGTTCTCGCTGTTCAGGGCCTTGCGTCAGCCCTTGGACGGCCTCCGCTGCGGCCGGGGCGGCGTGACGCCGTCGGCGAGCCGGCGGGTGGTCAGCAGGAACGCGGTGTGCCCGATCATCCGGTGCTCGGGCCGCACCGCCAGGCCGACCACGTGCCACGGCCGCACGAGCGTCTCCCACGCGTGCGGCTCGGTCCAGTGCTGCTGCTCCCGGATGGCCTCGGTGACCCTCGACAGCTGCGTGGTGGTCGCCACGTACACCACCAGCACGCCGCCGGGGATGAGGCTGCGGGACACCGTGGGCAGCACCTCCCAGGGCGCGAGCATGTCCAGCACGACCCGGTCGACCTCGCCCTCGTGCGCGGCCACGTCCCCCACGGTCAACGACCAGTTGCCCGGCCGCTCGCCGAAGAACTGCTCGACGTTGCGCACCGCGTGGTCGGCGTGGTCCTGCCGCACCTCGTAGGACGTCACGCTGCCCTTCTCCCCCACCGCCCGCAGCAACGAGCAGGTCAGGGCGCCCGACCCGGCGCCGGCCTCCAGCACCCGCGCGCCGGGGAACACGTCGCCGTACATGACGATCTGGGCGGCGTCCTTGGGGTAGATCACCTGGGCGCCGCGCGGCATGGACAGCACGTAGTCCGGCAGCAGGGGCCGCAGGGCCAGGAACGACGTGCCACCGACCGAGACGACCACGGACCCCTCGGGCTGCCCGATGAGCTTGTCGTGCGGCAACGCGCCGCGGTGGGTGTGGTACTCCTTGCCCGGTTCGAGCACGATCGTGTAGTGCCGTCCCTTCGGGTCGGTCAACTGCACCCGGTCTCCCGGTCGGAACGGACCACTGGCGGTGCTCACCGCGGCGAACCTCCTGCTGCACGCGTCGTCAAGGGCGCACGATGGTCGCACGGACGCCGCGCGCGGCCGGCGGCAGGTGCGCCCCCGCCCGACGCGCTCAGTCGCCCTTGACGGCGGCCTTGTCCTTGCGGAACAGCTCGGTGACCGTGTGGTACAGGGGCCAGCCGACCAGCCAGATCAGGCCGACGACCGTCATGGTGGCCATCTGCCCCCACAGCGCCAGGGTGCGCTCCCGCGTGCCCGCGACGTAGGTGAGCAGCAGCACCACCGCGCCCGCGATGGCCCAGGCCAGCACGAACTTGCCCCACTCGCGCCACTCGTAGCGCACCTTCGCCGCGCCGTGCCTGGGAGGCTTGGTCGGCGGCGGGCCGCCCGCGAACCGGTGGGCGACCCGCTGGTCGGCCCACCGCAGCATGGTGTGCCCGAACGCCACGCTCACGCCCAGGTAGACGGCGGCGAGCCCGTGCGCCGCCGTGGCCTCCCCGCCCGACCGCAGGTCCACGACGGTGGCCACGAGCAGCACGACGTCCACGACGGGTGTGCACACCAGCAGCACCGCGCTCAGCCTGCGCATCCGGAGCGCGTAGCGGGCCAGCAGCCCCGCGCCCAGCAGCACCCAGAACCCGATCTCGCACGCGACGATGACGACTACCAACGGATCGACCACGGGATCAATCCTGCCCACTCGCGGCCTCGCGCGCGTCGGCGGGCCGAACGACATCGCGTCATCAGTTAGTAGGACGCCGCCGGGTCGGTTGGGGGGACGACCGGCGTGCGGCCCTGTGCTGTGATGACGGGGTGGAGCTCCACGGGAAACGCCGGGACGTGCTGGTCGCGGCGCTGTTCTTCGGCGTGGGGCTGCTGGTCGCCTGGCTGGGGATGGACCTGGCGCCGGGCGCCCGGGGCACCGCGGCGCCGACCTGGGCCCGGGTGGGCGTCCTGGCGGTGGCGTGCGCCGGCCAGGCGTTCCGCCGCGGCTCGCCGCCCGTGGCGTTGGCCGTGGTCGGGGCGGCCGTGCTCACCGACTGGCACTTCGACCTGGGCATGCCGGTGCTGATGGTGTGCGTCGACGTGCTGTTCGTGGCCACCCTGCACGGGCCGCGCCGGCTGCACCGGTTCCTGGTGGGCGGCGTGGCGGTGGCGACGGTCGGCGTCACGGTGGCGGCCGCGGTGCTGGGCGACTGGCGGCAGTCCTTCTCCACCGGTCTGCAGGTGTTCTCGCTGCTCGTGGTGCCCGTGTGGTGGGCGACGAACGTGCGGCAGCACCGGGAGAGCGCCGAGCAGGTCGCCCGCATCGCCGAGCTGGACCGGCGGGCCGCGGTGAACGCCGAGCGCAACCGGATGGCCCGCGACCTGCACGACGTGGTGGCCGGGCACCTGTCGGCGATCGCCATCCAGTCCGAGGCGGTGCTGTCGGTGCGGGAGCCCTACCCGGAGCGGGTGCGCACGGTGCTGAGGTCGGTCCGCGAGAACAGCGTCCGGTCCCTGGCCGAGATGCGGACCATGATCGACGTGCTGCGGGCCGACGGGCCCGCGGACGAGCCGGTGGCGGTGCGGCTCGCGGACGTGGGCCGGCTGGTCGAGTCGGCCGCCGCGAGCGGGCTGGCGGTGGAGCTGCGCGGCGCCGACGTGGGCGAGTTGCCGGTGGAGGTGGAGCTGGCGGCGTACCGGGTCGTGCAGGAGGCGTTGACCAACGCGGTGAAGCACGCGCCGGGCTCGCGCACGTCGGTGGTGCTGGAACGGCAGGTCAGGCGGTTGGTGGTGGTCGTGCGCAACGACGTGGTCGACGGGCCGCGCGGCGACGGGACGGGAACGGGGTTGGTGAGCATGGCCGAACGCGCCCACCTGGTCGGCGGGGAGTTCTCCGCGGGCCGCGACGGCGACGGCGGGTGGGTCGTGCGGGCCGGGTTCCCGCTGTGATCCGGGTCGTGGTGGCCGACGACCACGCGGCGATCCGCGCGGGCCTGGTGATGATCCTCGACGACGCGGACGGCGTCGAGGTGGTCGGCGAGGCGGCGGACGGCGCGGAGGCGGTGCGGCTGGCGACGCGGCTCGCGCCGGACGTGGTGCTGATGGACATCCGGATGCCCGGGATGGACGGCATCGAGGCGACCCGGCGGCTCAGCGGCGTGTGCGACGTGCTGGTGCTGACCACGTTCGACCTGGACGAGTACGTGCGGGGCGCGCTGCGGGCGGGCGCGGCCGGGTTCCTGCTGAAGTCGGTGGAGGCGTCCGCGCTGGTCGACGCGGTGCGGCAGGTCGCCGCCGGGGACGGCGTGCTCGCGCCGGGCGTGACGCGGCGGGTGATGCGCGAGTTCGCCTCGACCGCGCCGCGGCCTCGCCCGGCCGGGCTCGACGCGTTGACCGAGCGTGAGGTCGAGGTGCTGGTGTGCCTGGGCGAGGGTCTGTCGAATCACCAGATCGGGCGAAAGCTGCACATCGGTGAGACGACGGTGAAGACCCACGTGTCCCGGGTGCTGACCAAGCTGGGCCTGCGGTCGCGGGTGCAGGCGGCGATCCTCGCGCAGGAGGCCGGGCTGCTCAGCGGCGGTCCAGCGCGGCCTTGAGGTCCTCGCGGCGCAGCACGCCCGCCGGTCGCCCTTCGAGGTCGACCACCAGGTACTCCCAGGCGGCGGTGCCGTGCACGCGTTCCACCACCTCCGCGCCGGTCTCGTTCTCCAGCAGCACGGTCTCCGGCCGGATCGGCACGGCGGCCTGCTCGGCGGGCGCGTGCGGTGACGTGCTGGCCAGGCGGGTGGCCAGCTCGCGGTCCAGCAGGCCGGCCGCGACCCCGTCCGCGCGGACCAGGACCACGCCCCGGCCGGCGGACGCGGTGAGCGCGCCCGACACCGGGCTCTCGGCGGGCAGTTGCAGCACGGGTCGGACGAGCTGGCCCAGGGTCAGGCCGTCCGGCCAGGTGCTGCGGCGCTCGGCGGTCAGCTCGCCGCGCGCGCCGGCCAGCACGAACCACGCGGTCAGCAGGCACACGCCGAAGCGGATCCAGCGGTCCTCGGCCCCGTCGAGCACGCCCCACAGCGCCCAGACGACCAGCAGCGCCGCCACGACGCCGCCGCCGATCACGGCGGCCCTGGTGCCCGCCGCGCGGCGGCCCGTGACGGCCCACACGCCCGCGCGCAGGATCCGGCCGCCGTCCAGCGGCAGGCCGGGGAGCAGGTTGAACACCGCGACGGCGGCGTTGGCGAACGCGGTCTGCGCGATCAGCAGCCAGACCGCGTCCGGCCGCGGGATGGCGGCGGCGGCCAGCGCGAACAGGCCGGCCAGCACGATGGAGACGATCGGGCCCGCGGCGGCGATGGCGCCCTCGTGGCCGGGGCGGGTCGGGGTGCGCATCACCTCGGACACACCGCCGAGCAGGAACAGCCGCAGCCGGCGCACCGGCAGGCCCAGGCGCAGGGCGACCAGGCTGTGGCCGAGTTCGTGCGCCAGCACCGAGAGGCCGAGGAAGATCGCGAACGTGGCGGCCAGCAGCACGCCGGTGAGCCCGCCCGCGCCGGGCGCGATGCGGCCGACCAGCGGCGCGTAGAGCACCACGATGGCCGCCGAGCCGAGCCACCACGAGGGCGCGAGCAGCACCGGGATCCCGGCCGCGCGGAACAGCGGCAGCCCGCCGTCCCGGCCGACCTGCCGCCGCCAACTCCCCGTCGTCGCCACGTCCCGAGCCTAGGGTGCCGGGTGTATCGGCACTGTGTTGGATCAGCGCCGGGCGCGGCGTCCCGGTCGGCCGGGCCGCCGTGGGCTCCGGTCCGCGACGCCGCCACCAGCGCCGTGACCTGCACGGCGAGACCGACCGGCACACCCGCGCACACCCCGACGAGCGCACCGGGCGCCCCCGCCGGAACCCGATCTTGTCGGGGGCTTGGCCTATGGTTCTCGACCATGGCAGTGCCCACGATCACCGAGCGCCCGGTCCGCAGGCCGGCGCTGTCGCCCTCCCGCGCGGGCGACTTCAAGCAGTGCCCGCTGCTCTACCGCTTCCGCGCCGTCGACCGGCTGCCGGAGAAGCCGACGAGGGCGCAGGTGCGCGGCACGGTGGTGCACGCGGTGCTGGAGGACCTGTTCGGGCTGCCCGCGGCCGAGCGGCTGCCGGAGACGGCGCGGGCGCTGCTGGGGCCGGCGTGGGAGCGGGTGCGGGCGGAGCGGCCCGAGTTCGCCGAGCTGTTCGCCGAGGGCGACCCGGAGCAGGAGCGGTGGCTCGCCTCGGCGGAGGAGCTGCTGGACGGCTACTTCGGGCTGGAGGACCCGCGCCGGTTCGACGCCGACGCGCGCGAGCTGCTGGTGGAGTGGGAGCTGCCCTCCGGGGTGCTGCTGCGCGGGTACATCGACCGGGTGGACGTGGCGCCGACCGGCGAGATCCGGGTGGTCGACTACAAGACGGGCGCCGCGCCGCGCGAGGTCGGCGAGGCCAAGGCGCTGTTCCAGATGAAGTTCTACGCGCTGGTGCTGTGGCGGCTGCGGGGCGTGGTGCCGCGCCAGCTCCGGCTGATGTACCTGGCCGACCGGCAGGCGCTCGCCTACCAGCCGGACGAGGCCGAGCTGACCCGCTTCGAGCGCACGCTGGAGGCGATCTGGGACGCGATCCTGCGCGCGGCGAAGTCGGGCGACTTCCGGCCGAACCCGGGCAGGCTGTGCGACTACTGCGACCACAAGGCGCTGTGCCCGGCGTTCGACGGCACGCCGCCGCCGTACCCGGGCTGGCCGGAGCCGGACGCCGGGGTGGAGACCGCGCTGGACCGGGCCGACTGACGGGGGCCGACCGATGGACGCGTTCTACGAGCGGCTGGCCGACGACCGGTTCGCCTCCACCCGGCACACCTCGGGGCCGTGGAGCGAGGACAGCCAGCACCTCGGGCCGCCGTCCGCGCTGCTGGTGCGGGCGCTGGAGCGGTGCGCGCCGCGTCCCGGGACGGCGCTGTCGCGGGTCGCGTTCGAGGTGCTGGGCCCGGTGCCGGTGGCGGAGCTGACCGTGACGGCGTCGGTGCTGCGGCCGGGCCGTTCGGTGGAGCTGCTGACCGCGGAACTCGCGCACGCCGGCCGGCCGGTGCTGCGGGCCCACGCCTGGCGGATGGTGGTCGGCGACACGGCGTCGGTCGCGGCCGGCGACCAGGGGCCGCCGACCCCGCCGGCGGAGTGCGGGCCGATGGCGATCCCGGAGCACTGGCGGGGCGGCTACCTGGGGGCGATGGAGTGGCGCTCGGTCCGCGGCGGGGTCTTCACGCCCGGCGACGCGGTGGTGTGGGCCCGGCCGCGGGTGCGCGTGGTGGCCGGCGAGGAGCCGAGCGCGACGCAGCGCCTGTTCACCGCGGCGGACTCGGCGAGCGGCGTGTCGAGCCGGCTCGACCTGCGCACCTGGTACGCGATCAACACCGACCTGACCGTGCACCTGCACCGGGAACCGGTCGGCGAGTGGTTCGCCCTGGACGCGCGGACCGTGATCGGACCGTCCGGCGTCGGCGTGGCGAGCAGCGTGCTGCACGACGAGCGCGGCGAGGTGGGGCGCGGCGCGCAGTCGCTGTTCGTGCGGGAGCGCTAGCCCGGCGGTCGCCGGCCGCCCGCGACGCGCGCACCATGGGGGTGTGAGGTTCGCGGACCGCTCCGACGCCGGCCGGGTGCTCGCCCGCGCGCTGGCCGACCGGACGTGGACCGACCCCCTGGTGCTCGGCCTGGCCCGCGGCGGTGTGCCGGTGGCGGTCGAGGTGGCCTCGGCGCTGGGCGGCGAGCTGGGCGTGGCCGTGGCCCGCAAGATCGGCGCGCCCGGCCACCCCGAGTACGGCGTCGGCGCGGTCACCGCCGACGGCGCGCCGATCTTCGACGAGGACGCGCTGCGCCTGCTCCGCCTCACCGCCGACGACCTGGCCGAGACGTGCGCGGCCGAACGGCAGGAGGCCCGGCGGCGGCTCGCGCGGTACCGCGACGGGCCGGTGCGGCTGGAGGGCCGGGACGTGCTGGTGGTGGACGACGGGCTGGCCACCGGCGTCACCGCCCGCGCCGCCCTGCGGGAAGCCCGCGGGCAGCGGCCCGGCCGCCTGGTGCTGGCGGTGCCGGTGGGCGCGGCGGACGCGGTGCGCGCCCTGGCCGAGGACGCCGACCTGGTCGTGTGCCCGCACGCGCGGGCCGACTTCCGCGCGGTCGGCCGGTTCTACGAGCGGTTCGACCAGGTCACCGACGACCAGGTGGTCGCGCTGCTGGGCGGTCAGGGCTCGCGGTAGTGCTCGACGGTCGGGAACGGGTCGTAGAAGTGGTGCAGCAACGCCTTCCAGCGCGGGTACAGCGGTCCCTGCCGGAAGCCGACCGTGTGGTCCTCCAGCCGTTCCCACCCCACCAGCAGCAGGTACCGGGACGGTCGTTCGACCGAGCGCCGCAGGTCGAGCGAGACGAACCCGGGCGAGCGCGCCACGAGCCCGCGCGCCTCGGCGAACGCCCGCTCGAAGTCCGCCTCCAGCCCGGGGCGGACGTCGAGCGCGGCGACTTCCAGGATCACAGGTGCTTGTAGACGTCTTCGAGGGTCAGGCCGCGGCCAAGCATCAGCACCTGCACGCGGTACAGCAGTTGGGAGACCTCTTCGGCCAGGCGTTCGTCGGACTCGTGCTCCGCGGCGATCCAGACCTCGCCGGCCTCCTCCAGCACCTTCTTGCCCTGCGCATGCACCCCGGCCTCCAGAGCCGCGGCGGTGGCGGAGCCCTCAGGGCGGGTGCGTGCGCGTTCGCTCAGCTCGGCGAACAGCTCGTCGAAGGTCTTCACGGGGTCTGATCCTCCCATCCCCCGAACGGCCGCAGGCAGCCAGGACCCCGGTCAGGCCGGGACGGACCGCGCCGCGCGGGCACGGGCGCGCAGCCCGGCCGCCTGCGCGGCCACCGACGCCACGGCGAACACCGCGCCCAGCCCGGGACGCGGCCGGACGGCTGGGATGACGTGGTCGAAGATGTGGGACGAGGCGTCGTAGCCGGTCGCGACGACCACCGCCGCCACCAGCGCGACCACGGCGAACGCCGCCGCCACCGGCAGCGCGGCACGCGGCGGCGCCATCGCGGTCGCGTGCATCGCCGACGCCGCGCCCACGTAGGCCCACCAGAGCGGCAGGCGGGGCAGCTCGACGTCGATGCCGCCGTAGTGCGACCACGGCACCAGCACGGCGAGGACGGTGAGGCAGACGGCGACGATGGTCCACTTGGCCGACGAGGTCACCACACGGACTCTAGATCCCGTACTCGGGACTGGTGAAGGGCCACACCTCGGCGATCCACTTCGGCACGAACGCGTCGAGCGCGCGTTCCAGGTCGGTGCCCACGTGCCCGTCCACGACCCACCAGGAGATCCGCGCGTCGGCGGGCTCGTGCTCGGCCACGGGGTCGATGTAGACGCAGCCGAGCAGCGCGGTCTCGGCGGCGTCGAACAGGGCGTAGTTGAACGACTCGTGCGCGTCCTGCTCGCGTTCGTGGCGGGCGAGGTCCACCCGGTCCTGCTCGTGGGTCATGTCGGCGGGCGGCCAGCCCCACTTCTCGCCGTACCGCGACCACAGCCGCTCCCGCGAGCCCATCACGGCCGGGTAGTCGATGTCCACATCGGACTCGCGGATGGGCCGCAGGTGGTGCTCGGCGTCGAGCGGCACGCGGGTCGGGTGGGCGAAGTCAGCGGGGAGCCAGGGCATGCGCGGATTGTGCGGTGGCGTGGCCGCCGACGCCACCGAAAAACCGATGGCGCGGTCTCCGGTCGCCTGACGACACTGGCGTGGTGACCGATGGGCTGGTGCTGCGGACCGCGCGCCCCGAAGACCTCGACCGGATCGGCGCGCTGCTGGCCGAGCGCGGCGAGCCGGCCGACGCCGTGGACCACCGCCTGGTGGTCGAGGACCCGGACGCGGGCTGGGACGCGTGCGCGGTCGTGGTGGACGGCGACGAGGTCGTCTCGACCGCGACCCTGCTGGACGAGACGCTGGTGCTCGACGGCGTGGAGATCCCGGCGGGGCAGGTCGAGCTGGTCGCCACCCACCGCGACTACGAGGGCCGGGGGCTGGTGCGGGCGCTGATGGCGTGGGCGCACGAGCGCTCGGCCGCGCGCGGTCACCTGGTGCACGTGATGCTCGGCATCCCCTACTTCTACCGGCGGTTGGGCTACACCTACGCCATCCCGATCCCGGCCACCCGGCCGGTCGTGCGACGCCCCGACGTCGGCGGGCACGTGGTGCGCGAGGCGACCGTGGCCGACATCCCGGCGATGGCGCGCCTCCAGGACGCCGAGCAGGCGCGGGCCGACCTGCGGATGCCGCACTCCCCCGCGCTGTGGCGGTGGCTGGTGGCCCGCGACGGCAGCGCGCAGTGGCTGGTGGAGCGGGACGGCGTGCCGGTCGCGACCGGCCGCACCACGCCGCCGGAGGAGGGCGTGCGGCTGTGCGAGGTGGCCGCCGTGGACGAGGCGGCGGCGCACGCGCTGCTCGCCGCGACGGGGGCCACCGAGATGACCGACCGGCCGTGGTCGGTGGCGGGCGCGGCGCTGGCGCCGTTCCTCGGGCCGCCGCCGGAGGAGGCCAACTCGTACTACGTGCGGATCGGTGACCCGGTCGCGTTGCTGGAGCACCTGCGGCCGGTGTTCGGGCGGCGGTTGGCGAACAGCGGTTTCGCGGACCGGGAGGGTGAGGCGATCGTCTCGTTCTACGGCTCGCACGTGCGGCTGCCGTTCCGGGCGGGCGAGGTCGGGCCGGTCGTGCCGGGCGGTCGGATGCAGGCGCCGGGCGCGGCGGGCGGCGCGGGGGTGGCGCCGGACCGGTTGGCGTCGCTGCTGTTCGGTCCGCACGGTCTGCGCGGCCTGACGGCGCGGGAGCCGGACGTGTACCCGGGGCCGAACGCCGAGCTGATGCACGCGCTGTTCCCGCCGGTGCGGGGCGACCTGATGACGTTCTACATCCCCTGACGGACGAGGGCGGCGGACCAGCGGCGGACGGGGGCTTGCGGACGCAGGTGGCGCGGTGGCGGCAGACTGGGGCGCGTGTCCGAGTTCGCCCGAGTCCTGGCCACCCTGCGGCAGGTCCGCGGCCTCAGCCCGTTCTTCGCCCTCGACGTCGGCCGGCCCGACGACGGCTGGCACGACGGCGAGGCGCTGGCGGACCGCGGCCCCGCCCTGCCCGACGCCCTCGACCGGATCGCCGCCCGCTACCGCACCGGGGAGCGGCGGGTCGCCGGGTCGCTGTTCTTCCTCGGCTACACGGCGCGGCTGCTCAGCCCGGTCGTGGCCGCCCGCGCGGTCGGCGGTGTCGCGCCGGACGTCCGACCCGCGAACCTGTGGTGGCGTTACGGCCCGGACGGGCTCCAGGTCCGGCTGAAGGACCCGCTGCCCGGCGTCGGCCTCGCCGAGTCGCTGGAGCCCGTGGTGGAGGCGCTGCACACGACCACCCGGGTGGCCCGCGGTCTGCTGTGGGGCAACGCGGGGTCGTCCGCGGCGGGCGCGTTGCGCACGGTGCACCGCGGCGGCGTCGACTGCGCGGCGTTGGCCGACGAGCTGTTCGCCGAACCGCCGCTCAAGGGCACCGGCGACTTCATCCCGTTCCCCGGCGAGATCGCGTTCCGGCGGCGGAGCTGCTGCCTGTACTACCGGCTCGACGGCGGCGGCACGTGCGGCGACTGCCCGTTGCCGCCGCGGCGGGGATGACGCGCACGACAACTCGTCTGGTCGGTTGTGCCCGCCGGTGATCGGCCTCTACCGTTCGGGCGCCGCAGTGGACGGGAAGCCGGTGGGAATCCGGCGCGGTCCTCGCCACTGTGACCGGGGAGCCAACCCGCCGAGCACGTCACTGGCCGCGCGCAGCGGCTGGGAAGACGCGGGGACGGCGTCGATCCGGGAGTCAGGAGACCGGCTGCGGCACGAGTTGTTGTTGACCTTCCACGAGGTATGGAGGAGGCCGTCATGACGAGCCCCGCGCACCCCCTCTCCCCACCGGTCCCCAAATGGGCCTACGCCGTCGCGCTGGTCGCGCTGGCCGTGACCTGGCTGGTGCTGCAGGAGAACGGCATCGCGCTCGGCCACGCCGCCGAGACCGTGCACGAGTTCTTCCACGACGGCCGGCACGCGCTCGGCGTCCCGTGCCACTAGGCGCCGGCGTGAGGACACCCACCTACCAGGGGTTGTTGGCCCGCGGTGTGGGCGCGGGCGCGGTGTCCGGGCTGCTCGCGGGCCTGGTCGGCGTGCTCGTGGTCGAGGCGCCGATCCGGGCGGCGCTGGCCGTCGAGGAGGCGCGGCCCGCGGCGTCGGGCGGGCACGGGCACGGCGAGGTGTTCAGCCGGGGCACGCAGGTCGTCGGCGGCGTGCTGGCCGCGGTGCTCGTCGGCGTCGCGGTCGGGGCGTTGTTCGCCACGGCGTACGCGGGGTCGCGGCGGTGGTTCGCGGGCCGGACGCCGTTCGTGCGGGCGGTGACGCTGTCCGCGGCGGCGTTCGGCGCGGCCGCGGTGCTGCCCGCGGTGAAGTACCCGGCCAACCCGCCCGGTGTCGGCGACGCCGACACGGTGGAGTACCGCACCGTGCTCTACCTGGGGTTGATCGCGGCCGGGCTGCTGGTCGCGGCCGGGGCGAGCCGGCTCGCGTCGCGGCTTCACCGGTTGAGCCCGCCGGTTCGCGGCACGGTGGTGGCGTTGGCGGTGGTCGCGGCCGTGGTCGTGCTGCTGGTGGCGTTCCCGGGCACGCCGGACGCGGTGCCGGCCGACGTGCCGGGTGCCGTGCTGTGGGAGTTCCGGCTCGCGTCGCTCGCCGAGACGGCCACGTTGTGGCTGGGTCTCGGGGTGGTGTTCGGCCTGCTGGTCGACCCGGCCGTGCGGCGGGTTCGGCCGGTGTCGGCGGTCTAGCGGCGGTCGGTCCGGCTGTATCGGTCTGGCTGCGGTCGGGCCGGTTGTGGCCGGGTCGGCTGCGGTCGGGCCGGGGTCTCAGCCGTTCAGGAGCGGGGCGAGCGTCGCGAGGGTGACGCCCACCAGGGAGTCGCGGAACACGCGGCGCTCGCCCGGCTCCACCGGCACGTCGCACGGCACCACCAGGACCGTGCACCCGGCGGCCGCGGCGGAGGCCACGCCGGTCGGCGAGTCCTCGATCGCGACGCAGCGCGTCGGGTTCGCGCCGAGCAGGCGCGCGGCCTTCAGGTACGGGTCGGGCAGCGGCTTGTTGCGGCGGTCCACCTCGTCGCCGCACACGGTGACGTCGAACAGGTCCCGCCCGATGGTGTCCAGCGCGACCTCGGTCAACTGGCGCTCGGTCGAGGTGACCAGGGCCATCGGCACCCCCGAGTCACGGACCGCGCGCAACGCCTCCTGCGCGCCCGGCCGCCACGGCAGCCCGGCGCGGAACACCTCCTCGGTGCGGCGCATGATCCACGCCGCGCCGTCGGCCACGTCCTCCGGCGTCGGGTTCGGCTCGCCGACCTCGGCGAACAGCATCGCCATCGTGCGCGGCACGCTCGACCCGACCATCGCCTGCCTGGTCTCCAACGACAGCGTGCCGCCCAACTTCTCCACGAACTCGTAGAGCGGGATGTCCCACAGCTTCTCCGAGTCCAGCAGCGTGCCGTCCATGTCCCAGAGCACAGCCTCGACCGTCATGTGCGCCTTTCGCCGTTCGGTGCCTCAGGGGTGGTGTGCCGCGAACGGGTGAGTTCGGCACCCCGACGTGACAGTTCCAAGATCCGCTCCTCGACGCCGCGCCCGGCCCGTCCGGAGGGCTCCGCTCCGGGCGCGAGGGCACCGGCGACGTCCGGCCGGGCTCCGGTCGCGATCCCGTCGCGGTCCCGGTGAGCTGCGAAGTCGTCCGACGGACGGCGGGCGGACCTCGGCGTCACGCCCGTCACGGCCCCCGCGACGAGGAGGTGGTCGGCGAGCGCGCCCCGGAACGGGGGCGTGACACGATCCGACATGCGCCAAGCCTACGGCGTCGGGTGTGCGCCGGTGGTCGTAGTCTGGCGCCGTGACCGATCCGGACCAGGCCGACCAGACCCCCTACGACCCCAGCGAACCGCTCACCAACCCGATCATGGTGTGCGCGTTCGAGGGGTGGAACGATGCAGGCGACGCCGCCAGCACGGCGATCGAACACCTGCAACTCACGTGGGACGCGAGGCCGTTGGCGGAGGTCGATCCGGACGACTACTACGACTTCCAGGTGACTCGACCCACAGTCCGGATGGTGGACGGTGTCACCCGACGGGTGGAATTCCCGACGACGCGGTTGTCGGTGTGCCGTCCACCCGGCTCCTCCACCGACGTGGTGCTGGTGCACGGGATCGAGCCGAACATGCGCTGGCGGAAGTTCGCCGGCGAGCTGCTCGGGCACATCGAACGGCTGGGCGTGACGACGGTGGTCACGCTGGGCGCGCTGCTGATGGACACCCCGCACACCCGTCCCGTGCCCGTGACGGGCACCGCCTACGACGAGGCGGCGGCCGCCAAGTACGGGTTGGAGCGGTCCCGGTACGAGGGGCCGACCGGGATCGTGGGCGTGTTCCAGGACCTGTGCGT
This sequence comes from Actinosynnema sp. NPDC004786, assembly GCF_053601135.1. Taxonomy (NCBI): domain Bacteria; kingdom Bacillati; phylum Actinomycetota; class Actinomycetes; order Pseudonocardiales; family Pseudonocardiaceae; genus Actinosynnema; species Actinosynnema sp. NPDC004786. Next base: position 135,043 of record NZ_JBSGBG010000007.1, read on the forward strand.
GCAGGCGGGCGTGCCCGCGATCTCCTTCTGGGCGGCCGTGCCCCACTACGTGTCCCAGCCGCCCTCGCCGAAGGCGACGTTGGCGCTGCTGCACCGGGTGGAGGAGGTGCTGGACGTCGAGGTGCCGCTCGGCGCGCTGCCCGAGCAGGCGGAGGAGTGGGAGCGCACGGTCAGCGAGATGGCCGACGAGGACGAGGACGTGCGCAACTACGTGCGGGCGTTGGAGGAGCGCGGGGACGCGGAGTTGCAGATCACCGAGGCCAGTGGTGACGCGATCGCGGCCGAGTTCGAGCGGTACCTGCGGCGGCGGGGGCGTGGGCCCGGGCGTGGGCCGACCGGGATGTGACCCGAAAAGCAAGAAGAGTCCTCGCCGGACGGGCAGATCGGCAGGATGACGGGCCATCGTCGTTGACTGCGGTCGGATGGTGGGGCCGGTGTCCGTGTCATCCCGCCGACGTGTCCAAGGTGGTACGCGACGTGGGCAAGTGGCGTGCTCACCTCGCCCCGGCCAGCGCGAGCGAGCAACTGGGCGATGCCGCGGCTTGCCCACGTTCCCCCACTCTGGCGGGTCGGACACGGAGTGTGGCGACACGGTCACTGTCGGACCCCTCTGCCACGCTGGCGCGCGGGGAGAGGGGACCGGGTGGCCTCGATCGGGGAAGTGGCTCAGAGCCTGTCCCAGGCGTGCGATAAGGCGTCACAGTGCCGCGACGCAGTCGGACGGGCTCAGGACTTGGCTGAAGAGGCGCACGACCTGTTGGCGGCACACCTGCGCGGGGCCGTCGGGCTGGAGTCGGCCACCGAACAGGCGCTGGCCGGCTTCCAACAGGTGATCAACGGGGTGAGTGACCTGTGGAAGATCCTCGGGGCGGGCATGGACCGCGCACAGGCCGCGTTGACCGCGCTCACGGGTGCGGACACCGTGCCACCGGCCCCGGACGCTCCACGGCCGGCACAGCCACCGCAACGGCCGCCCGAACAACAGCCGTCCACACCACCACCACCGACCAACCGGGCCGAACCCGAAGGGCCCGCGGTCCCACCCGAACGGGTCGGGGAACTACGCCGCGAACTACCCCCGCCCGTAGTGCCCGGAGCCGGGCAGAAGACGCGCGGTTACTGGATCGGCCCGGACGGCACGGCCCAACCGATTGTCAGCGGCCGGGACGACGATGCCGACGCGGCCGATGCCCGACTACGTGACATGGGGATGCCGCGAAAATCCGCCAAGACCGGGGATGTGGAAATCAAACTTGCCACGCGCATGAGCCGGGAGGGAATCCGACACGCCACGGTCGTAATCAACAATGAGCCGTGCGTCGGCCCGTTCGGGTGTGACACCCTCGTGCCGATCCTGCTCCCGGAAGGATCGACGCTCACCGTGTACGGCACGACCGAACAAGGCGAACCCATCAGCAAGCGATACACAGGAGGTGCCCGCCCGTGGTGGCGCTAGAAGCTTGGTACGACAGGAAAGCCACCGGGCCCACCGTCGTCCACACCCCGGCCGAGTTGGACGCCGTGTTCGACACCGTCGTGGGCTGGAACGCACCCATCACGATCCAACTGCTCATCCACGGCGATCCCGGCCACGCGATCCTTGACGTCGGGTTGGACGCCCGCACCGGCCGTGGAGTCCTCTACTACTCCGGGCCCGACGCTCCCGACGCCTGTATCAGCAAGGGACCCGACACCGCCGAGCAACCACCCCTGTACTACTTCACCGGCTCAGACACCGAATTCCCGGCAAACGCCGAAATCCCGCTGACCGAAGCACGCCGCGCCGCGCACGAGTACATGAACACCGGGGGCGCACGGCCAACCGGGATCGAGTGGCAACCCAGTTGGAACTAGCGGACCCCGCCGGGCCCGCCAAGTAGTGCCGACCCCGGCCGGTACGTCACCAGGTTCACGGGCACGACACCGCCGGCAGCGGAACCCCGTCGGTGAGCAGCCACGCGGCGTGGGTGTGGCGCAGCTCGTGAATCCGGGACCGCTTGACCATCCCGGCCGCCGTCGCGTGATCCCGGGCGCGAGCAAAAGCCTTGCTCACCTGCTGGCGGGACCACCACCCGCCGGTAATCGGGTTGGCGAACACCGGGCCGTCTTCGGCCGGTTCCCAATCAGGCCGGCCAACAGAACGGCCGTGTCGCGATCCAACACCACCCGCCGCGCCGACGCTTCCGTCTTGAGCGGAACCGGGGGTGGGAACCGCGTGCGGACGCGAGTACCGCGCCAACTGCAATTCCACGTCCAACCTGTCAAGGGGGCCGTTCCAGCCTCGGGTGCGGTAGGGCCGGGAGTGCCCCCTTGACACGTGTGGTTGGGCAGGGCCAGGTCGGCGGGATGACACGGCCCCCTCCTTCGGGGAAGAAGAGCCCTTGCACGGGGGGCTTGGCAACGGTTGTCATGGTGGTGGGCGGTTAGGGTCCGGGTCCGTGGGTGAGGTCCGGGGCCGTGTTCGGGTGGCGGCGTTGTACGCGGGTGGGTTCCTCGGGCCTTTCGGTGGGGCCATGACGGCTTCGGTGTTGCCCGAGGTCGGTGGGGACTTCGGGGTTTCCGGTGGCACGGCGGCGGCGACGGTGAGCGGGTACCTCGTGCCGTTCGCGTTGTTGATGTTGTTCTCCGGTACGTGGGGGGAGGGGTGGGGAGCCCGTCGCACGGTTCGGGTGGCGTACGCGGTGTACGTGGTGGCGTCGGTGCTGTGCGCGGTGTCGTGGTCGTTTCCCGTGCTCATGGGTGGGCGGGCGGTGCAGGGGGCGGCGAACGCGTTCACCACTCCCCTGTTGTTGGCGACGATCGCGGCGGTGGTGCCGAAGGAGCGGCTCGGGCGGGCGTTGGGGGTCTTCGCGTCCATGCAGGCGGCGGGGCAGACGTCGGCGCCGTTGTTGAGCGGGTTGGCGGCGGAGGTGTCGTGGCGGTGGGCGTTCGTCGGGGCGGCGGTGGTGGCGGCGGGGTTGGCGGTGGCCGGGTTGCCCGCGGACCCGCCGCGCGGGGGTGAGCGGCCGCGGTTGCGCAGCGCGTGGCGGGGGCGGACGGTGCGGTTGGCCGCGACCGGGTTCGTGGCCTGGGGTTGTCTGGGCGGGTTGTCGTTCCTGGTGGCGTTGCGGCTGGGTGACGCGTTCGGGATGGGTGCGGGTGGGCGGGGGTTGGTGTTGACCGGGTTCGGTCTGGTCGCGATCTGCACGGCTCGGCTCACCGGGTGGTCGATCGACCGGTTCGGGGCGCGGTGGTGCGCGGTGGCCGGCACGGCGGTCGGCGGGGTGCTGCTCGCGGGTGTCGGGCTGTTGCCGTCGGTGGTGGCGGTGGCGGCGTTGTGGGCGGTGGCGGGTGCGTGCAGTCAGGCGGTGATCGTCGGGCTGAACGCCCTGGCGCTGTCGGGGGACGGCGCGAATCGCGGTGGGGCGGTGTCGGTGGTGCAGTCGTTGCGGTTCCTGGGTGGGGCGGTGTCGCCGGCGGCGATCGTGCCGCTATACCACGCGGACCCGGTCGGCGCGTTCCTGGTGCCCGCCGCGCTGGTCACGGCCGCGCCGCCGGCGCTGCTCTTCGGTCGCGGAGGACGGCCGGGGCCAGCACGCCGGCCGCGAGGTAGAGCGCGGCCTGGGCGTTGAGCAGGGCGGACAGGCCGAACACGGGCATGAGCGCGCCCGCCAGCACCATGCCGAGCGCCTGGCCGCCGTCGTAGAGGCTGCCGAAGGTCGCCATGACCCGGCCGCGCACGTCGTCGGACGTGTGCAGTTGCAGCACGGACATCATCCCGGCCCCCGCGACGACGCCGGGCACGCCCACCACGGCGAACACGGCCAGGTAGAACACCGGCGCCGTGGTCAGGTGCGGTCCGTTCCAGCCGAGGGCGGCGATCGCGGCGAACCCGAGCAGCGACGCGCCCAGCAGCCGGTCGGGGGTGAGCCGGCGGGCCAAGACGCCGATCAGCAGGCCGCCGAGCAGACCGCCGACGGCCTGCACCCCGCGCAGCAGCCCCACCTCGGCCGCTCCCCCGCCGAGGCGTTCGGTCACGAAGACCACGAACAGCACGACGAAGAGGCCCTGGCCGGTGGCCATGAGGCCGACCACGGCGACCATCGGCCGCAGTGGGCCGCGCAGCTCGCGCAGCCCGTCCAGCCAGGCGCGCCACGCGGGTGCGCCGGCTCCGCGCCGCTGGTCGCTCGTGCGCAGCGTCGCCAGGAGGGCCGCGGCCAGCAGGAACGACGCCACGTCGGCGAGCACCACGCCCGTCAGCCCGGTGTAGCCGAGCAAGAGACCGCCCAGCGACGCGCCGACCAGCCGGGCCAGGTTGGCGTTCAGCGCCACCAGCCCGTTGGCGGCCGGCACCTGCTCGCGCGGCACGAGGGTCGGCAGCAGGGCGTTCTTGGCGGGCTCGAACAGCGCCGCCAGCCCGGCCTGCACCGCCGTGACCACGTTGACCAGCACGAGGTCGCCGGTGAGCAGCGGCAGCAGGGTGACCGCCTGGGCGAGGCTGACCAGCAGCATCAGCTTCCGCCGGTCGAAGCGGTCGGCCAGCACCCCGGCCACCGGGGACAGCGCGAGGCTCGGCAGCAGGGCCACCACGAACGTCGTGGCGGTGGCGGCCGTGGAGCCGGTGCGCTGGTACACGTGCACCGGCAGCGCGACCAGCAGCACCCAGTCGCCGATCTCGGAGACGAACCCCGCGATCCACAGCCGGCGGAACGCGGGCCCGCGCAACGGCCCGGGCCGGCTCACCGGGGGAAGGCCCTGATGCCGACGTGGGTGGGCAGCGCGCCCTCGGGCACGTCCTGCCGCACCGGGACCAGGTACGGGCGCAGGACGTCGTCGATCCGGCCGAGCAGGTCCTTCAGCTCCTCGGCGGTCACGGCGAGCGTGTAGCCGTGCAGCGCGGACGCGTCCAGCCACTCGCGCGGCAGTTCGCGCTGCCGGTCCAGGAACCGCCGGACGAGCCGGTCGTCCTCGTTCAGGGCCAGCGCGAGCAGCGCGTCCTGCGGGGTGCGGACCTCGGGGTCGTCGGCGAACGCGCCGACGTCGTAGCCGACGGAGGTGGCCCGCCACGGCCGTTCCCGCCCGTCGCCCGCGTCGGCCCGCTCGACGAACCCGGACTTGGCCAGTTGCCGCAGGTGCCAGCTGCAGTTGGAGGCCGTCGACCCGACCGCCTCGGCGCACTCGCTCGCGGTGCGGGGGCCGACGGCCAGCAGGTGGTTCAGCAACGACACCCGCAGGGGGTGCGCCAACGCCTTCAGCGCGTCGGCATCGGCGACGCGTCGGGGCCGTGGGAGGTCCATGGCCCCGACGGTAGACCTGAAAGCGTCCTTTCGAAAGTGCCCTTTCAGATCACCGGCCGACGTCCCGCCGCCGGAACCCGGCGAAACCCACCGCCACCAGCGCGGCGGCCACCACCGTCAGCCACACCAGGGGCGTCGCGGTCAGCTCCGCGCCCGGCACCTTCGGGATGTGGGTGAACGGCGAGAGGTCCATCGCCCACTGGTCGAGCCGCAGCAGCGGACCGAGCTGCCCCAGCACCAGGAACACCACGATCACCGCCCAGCTCGCCGACGACAGCTTCGGCGCCAGCGCGAACAGGGCGAACGCGAGGCCCGCGACCACCCAGACCGCCGGGACGTGCGCCAACGCCGCGCCGACCAGCCGCGCGACCTGGCCGCCGACGTCGCCGACCCGCGCGCCGTGCACCAGGCCCGCGCCGGCGCCGGCGGCGGCCAGCACGACGGCCGTGCCGACGGTCGCGAACAGCACGTGGCTGCCGACCCACGCGAACCGGCTGACCGGGGTGGCCAGCACCGGCTCGGCCCGGAACGCGGACTCCTCGCCGCGCAGCCGCAACGTCGACTGCACCACGTAGATGGCGCTGAACAGGGCGATGATGCCGATGATCGAGGCCAGGTAGACGTCCACGATCGCGCCCGTGCCGCCCATCTGCGCGATGATCCGCTCCAGCGCCGGGTTGGCCTCCAGCATCTGCTCGACGCCCCGCGCGACCGACCCGTAGACGGCGCCGAGCACGAACAGGCTCAGCGTCCAGCCGATCAGCGTGCCGCGCTGCAACCGCCAGGCCAGGCCGAACGCGCTGCCCAGCGAGGCGGGCGCGCGGGCCGGGCCGAGACGGGCCGGCAGCAGCCCACCGCCGTGGTCCCGCCTGGTCACCAGCACCGACGCGACCGCGAGCAGCACCCCGAGCAGGGCCACCGGCAGCAGCAGGACCCAGAACCGGTCGCCCGCGAACGCCCGGGTCAGCTCCAGCCAGCCCAGCGGGGACAGCCAGGTCAACCAGGTCGGCCCCTCGTCGCCCGCCGCGTCGCCGACGGCCCGCAGCAGGTAGGCGAGGCCGAGCGCGGCGCCCGCGATCGAATTTGCGGTGCGGGTGCTCTCCGAGACCTGCGCGGCGACCGCGCCGACCCCGGTGAACACCCACCCGACGGACGCGAACGCGAGGCCCAGCGCGAACGACCCGCCCACCGGCTCGCCCAGGCCGATCAGCCCGAGTGCGACGAGCAGGCCGATCACCGCGGCGGCCAGCAGGGCCACCACCACGGCGGCGGCCAGGGGCGCGTGCCGGGCGACGACGGTCGAGCCGATCAGCTCCAGCCGTCCGGCCTCCTCCTCCGCCCTGGTGTGCCGGGTGACCAGGAACATCGCCATCAGGCCGACCAGCAGCCCGCCGAACACGCCCCACCGCCAGGCCACCACGCCGCCGGTCGTGGACGCGTCGTACAGCGGGCCGAGCATGGCCAGGAACGCCGGGTTGCTGCCGGCCGTCGCACCGAGCTGCTGCCGGGACTCGACCGTGCCGTACAGCTCGCCCACGGTCGACGCGGTGGACAGCGTGATGCCGACCAGGCCCACCACCCACACGGCCAGCAGCAGCCGGTCGCGGCGCAGGGCCAGGCGCACCAGCGCCCCGAGCCCGGTCACGACGACATCGCCCCCTCCGCCACGTCCTCGTAGTGGCGCAGGAACAGCTCCTCCAGCGTCGGCGGCCGGCTGGTCAGCGTGCGCACGCCGCCGCGGACCAACGCGCGCAGGGCGGTGTCCAGGTGGTCGGTGTCGACCTCGAACCGCACCCGCCGCCCCTCGACCACCAGGTCGTGCACCCCGGGCAGGTCGGCCAGCCCCTCGGGGGCGTCGACCAGCTCGGCGGCGACGCTGGTGCGGGTCAGGTGGCGCAGGTCGGCCAGCGTGCCGCTCTCCACGGTGCGGCCGTTGCGGATGATGCTGACCCGGTCGCACAGCGCCTCGACCTCGGCCAGGATGTGGCTCGACAGCAGCACGGTCCGCTCGCCGCGCAGCTCGTTGACCGCGTCCTGGAACACGGCCTCCATCAGCGGGTCCAGCCCGGAGGTCGGCTCGTCCAGGATCAGCAGCTCCACGTCGGAGGCGAGCGCCGCGACCAGGGCGACCTTCTGCCGGTTGCCCTTGGAGTAGGTGCGGCCCTTCTTGCGCGGGTCCAGCTCGAAGCGCTCCAGCAGCTCGGCGCGGCGCTTCTCGTTCAGCCCGCCGCGCAGCCGGCCCAGCAGGTCGATCACCTCGCCGCCGGTGAGGTTCGGCCACAGGCTCACGTCCCCCGGCACGTAGGCCAGCCTGCGGTGCAGCTCGGCGGTGTCGCGCCACGGGTCGCCGCCGAGCAGCGACGCGGAGCCCGCGTCGGCGCGCAGCAGACCCAGCAGGACCCGGATGGTGGTGGACTTGCCCGCCCCGTTCGGGCCGAGGAAGCCGTGCACCTCCCCCTCGCGGACGGTCAGGTCCAACCCGTCCAGTGCTCGCGTCGGGCCGAACGCCTTGACCAGGCCCGACACGGATATCGCAGCAGTCATGGCAGGGAAGCTACAGTATTTTCACAAACTCGTGAAGTTAAGGAAGCGTATAAACTGCCACCCGATCAGCGGTACTTGAAGGGATGATCCGGCGGTGACTCACGTGGGCGAGCGGGACGATCAGGCGGTGTTGCGCTTCATCGAGCGCTTCTCCTCGGTGTTCACGGAGTCCGGCCTGCCCCGGATGCCGTCACGGGTGTTCGTCGCCCTGCTCTGCACGGACTCCGGCGGGATGACCTCCGCGGAGCTGGCCGAGCTGTTGCGGGTGTCACCGGCCGCGATCTCCGGCGCGATACGTTACCTCAGCCAGGTGAACCTGGTGACCCGCGAACGTGAGATCGGCACGCGCCGTGATCTCTACCGGCTGTTCGACGACGTCTGGTACGAGGCGTTGTTCCGCCGCGACGAGATGTTCCGCCGCTGGGAGGCCCCGCTCAAGGAGGGCATCGGCGTGCTGGGGTCCGACACGCCCGCCGGCGGGCGCATCGCCGAGATGCTGATGTTCTTCCAGTTCGTCCACTCCGCGCTGCCCGACCTGCTCGCCCGCTGGCGGGCGTACCGGGACGAGCACCTGGGCCAGGACGGACCCGCCGATCGGACCTGATCGGTCCCGATTCGACGTAGTTACGACTAACGGCGCTACTGGGCGGTCGGTTTTCTCCCGACCATGCAAGTGACCAGGTCGCCACACACCGTTCGCGCGAACGTCCCCATCCCTGCACCGCTCGGCCGACCGGCTCACCCGCCGGCCCGGCCGCGCAGCCCTGCCCGAAAAGGGAGAACCCTGCTCATGGGAGACGCCCGAACCACCAGAAGACTGGCCGCGCTCGGCCTGGCCGCCGTGTCGGCCACCGCGCTGGCCTTCTCGAACGTCGGCGTGGCGGCGGCCGAGGGCGCCGTGCTCGGCGCGGACCGCGCCGACGCCGTCCCCGGCTCCTACATCGTGGCCCTCAACGACTCGGCGTCGCCGAGGTCGGCGTCCGCGTCGACCGCGTCCTCGCTGGTCGGCAAGTACGGCGGTCAGGTCCGGGTGGCCTGGCAGCACGCGCTCAACGGCTTCCACGCCACGATGTCCGCGGCCCAGGCCCGGCGCCTGGCCGCCGACCCGCGGGTGGCGTTCGTGCAGGCCGACCTGCCGATCAAGGTCGAGGCCGTCCAGCCGAACCCGCCGTCGTGGGGCCTGGACCGCATCGACCAGCGCGACCTGCCGCTGGACAGCGCCTACAACTACGCGACGACCGCGAGCAACGTGCGGGCGTACATCATCGACACCGGCATCCGGACCACCCACCAGGACTTCGGCGGCCGGGCCACCTGGGGCACCAACACGGTCGACAGCAACAACACCGACTGCAACGGCCACGGCACCCACGTCGCCGGCACGGTCGGCGGCACGGCGCACGGCGTCGCCAAGGGCGTGCAGCTGATCGCGGTCAAGGTGCTCAACTGCGCCGGGTCCGGCACCACCGCCGGCGTGGTGAACGGCGTCAACTGGGTCACCCAGAACGCGGTCAAGCCCGCCGTGGCCAACATGTCGCTGGGCGGCGGCGTCGACACCGCCCTGGACACCGCGGTGCGCAACTCGATCGCCTCGGGCATCACCTACGCGGTCGCGTCCGGCAACTCCAACGCCAACGCCTGCAACTACTCGCCGGCGCGCGTCGCCGAGGCGTTGAGCGTGAACGCGTCGACCAACACCGACGCGCGTGCCTCGTTCTCGAACTACGGCACCTGCACCGACCTCTTCGCGCCGGGCCAGAACATCACCTCGGCGTGGATGACCAACGACACCTCCACCAACACCATCAGCGGCACGTCGATGGCGTCGCCGCACGTCGCGGGCGCCGCCGCGCTGTACCTGGCGGCCAACCCGACCGCGACCCCGCCGACCGTGAACGCGGCGATCGTCGCCGCCGCCACCTCGGACAAGGTGTCCAACCCGGGCTCGGGCTCGGCGAACAAGCTGCTGTTCACCGGCACGACGGTCCCCGGCGGTCCGGCGGTGACCAACCCCGGCAACCAGTCGACCGTCGTGGGCTCCCCGGCAAGCCTGCAGCTGACCGCCTCCGGCGGCACCGCGCCGTACTCGTTCTCGGCCACCGGCCTGCCGCCGGGCCTGTCGATCAGCACGTCGGGCCTGATCAGCGGCACGCCGACCACCGTGGGCACGTACTCGGTGACGGCGACCGCGACGGACTCGGCGTCGCGGACCGGCAGCACCACGTTCTCGTGGGCGATCACGTCGACCGGCGGCGGCTGCGACCCGGTCACCAACGGCACCGACGTGACGATCGGCGACAACTCCGACGTCAGCAGCTCGATCACGCTGACCTGCGCGGGCAACGCCTCGGCCACCACGACCGTGCAGGTGGACATCGTGCACACCTACATCGGTGACCTGATCGTCGACCTGGTCGCGCCGGACGGCTCGGTCTACAACCTGCACAACCGCAGCGGCGGCGGCACCGACAACATCAACCGCACCTTCACCGTGGACGCCTCCTCCGAGGCGGCCGCGGGCACCTGGAAGCTGCGCGTCCGCGACCAGGCATACCTGGACACGGGCTACCTGAACAGCTGGACGCTCGACGTCTGAGCGTGACGTGACCGGCGGGGCCGTCCCCTCCCGCGAGGGGGCGGCCCCGCTCCCACGGTTGCCGCCTTACAGCTCCACGCCCAGCAGCGAGTCGACCGCCGCCCGGAACAGGGTCGGGCCGGTGTGGTCCGAGCCGCCGGTCGACAACGCCTCCGCCGCCCACGCGTCCAGCGCCGCCAGCGCCTTGGGCGTGTCCAGGTCGTCGCTCAGGTGGTCGCGCAGCCGGGCGACCACGGCCGCCGCGCCCGGCCCCGACGGCAGCGCCGCGGCCTGCCGCCACCGCGCCAGCCGGGCCTCGGCCTCGGCCAGCAGCTCCGCGCTCCACGGCCGGTCGGTGCGGTAGTGGCCCGCGAACAGCGCCAGCCGCACCGCGTTCGGGTCGACCTTCTCCGCCCGCAGCTTGGACACGAACACCAGGTTGCCGCGCGACTTGGACATCTTCTCGCCGTCCAGGCCGATCATGCCCGCGTGCACGTAGTGCCGGGCGAACGGGTGCTGGCCGGTCAGCGCCTCGGCGTGCGCGGCGGAGAACTCGTGGTGCGGGAAGATCAGGTCCGACCCGCCGCCCTGCACGTCGAACGACGTGCCGAGCCGGTTCAGCGCGATGGCGCTGCACTCGATGTGCCAGCCGGGCCTGCCCTCGCCCAGCTCCGACGGCCACGACGGCTCGCCCGGCCGGGCCGCGCGCCACAGCAGGGCGTCGAGCGGGTCGCGCTTGCCGGGCCGGTCCGGGTCGCCGCCGCGTTCGGCGAAGAACCGGGTCATCGTCCCCAGGTCGTAGTGGGACTCGTAGCCGAACCGCCCGGTCGCGGTGTGGTCGAAGTACACGTCCGGGAACTCCGGGTCGTCCACCCGGTACGCGGCGCCGTTGGCGAGCAGCTTGGCGATCACCTCGACCACCTCGGGGATCGCGTCCACCGCGCCCACGTAGTCGCGCGGCGGCAGCACCCGCAGCGCCACCATGTCCTCGCGGAACAACGCGGTCTCCCGCATGCCGAGGACCACCCAGTCGTCCTGGTCCCGCTCGGCCCGCTCCAGCAGCGGGTCGTCGATGTCGGTGACGTTCTGCACGTAGTGCACGTCGTGGCCGTTGTCCAGCCACACCCGGTGGACCAGGTCGAACGCCAGGTAGGTGGCCGCGTGGCCCAGATGGGTGGCGTCGTACGGGGTGATGCCGCAGACGTACAGCCCGGCGGTGTCGCCGGGAGCGGTCGGACGGACCTCGCCGGCGGCGGTGTCGAACAGCCGCAGCGGGCGCGGCTCGCCCGCTACCCGCGGGACAGGGGTGGAGGACCAGGTCTGCATGTCACCGACCCTAACTCGCGCGCCCCACCAGGGCCGAAACGTCCGCCTCGCGGGAGGCGCGGCGTACGCTCGTCCTGGTACGTGGGAGATGGTCGCGATGGTGCTCGACATCCTCATCGCCGCGCTGGGCGTGGCCGCGCTCGGGCTCGCGGGCAGCGCGCGTGTCGTCAAGCAGTACGAGCAGGGCCTGGTGTTCCGCTTCGGCCGGGTCCTCGCCAAGCCGCGCGGGCCGGGGTTGGCGCTGGTCGTGCCGGGCGTCGACCGGCTGCGGAAGGTGAACCTCCAGATCGTCACCCAGCCCATCCCGGCGCAGGACGGCATCACCCGCGACAACGTGACCGTGCGCGTGGACGCCGTCGTGTACTTCAAGGTGGTCGACCCGGTGCGGGCCGTGGTCACGGTCGAGGACTACCGGTTCGCCATGCTCCAGGTCGCGCAGACCTCGCTGCGGTCGATCATCGGCAAGAGCGAGCTGGACGACCTGCTGTCCAACCGGGAACGCCTCAACCAGGGCCTGGAGCTGATGATCGACAACCCGGCGTTGTCGTGGGGCGTCGAGATCGACCGGGTGGAGATCAAGGACGTGGCGCTCCCGGAGAGCATGAAGCGGTCCATGTCGCGGCAGGCCGAGGCGGAGCGGGAGCGGCGGGCCCGGATCATCACCGCCGACGGCGAGCTGCAGGCGTCGAAGAAGCTGTCCGAGGCCGCCGCGACCATGGCCGCGACGCCGTCCGCGCTCCAGCTGCGCCTGCTCCAGACCATCGTGGAGGTGGCGGCGGAGAAGAACTCGACCTTGGTGCTGCCCTTCCCGGTCGAGCTGCTCCGATTCCTCGAACGGGCGACAAATGCGGTGGAACAGCAGGTCAAGGCGGCGGAGCCCGGCTGAGCGTTTGCCCCGTTCGGCCTACCGGAGGAGCATTGTGCCCTGGCTCACGTCGTCGGGACGAGGGAGGCGGCATGACCGCGCTCAAGCCGGTACCCGTGATCGCGCACCCCGGTGCGGCCCGCCGACGGTCCAAGGGAGCGGTGCTCCTGGGCCTGTTCCGGACCACCGACCCGAAGCAGATCGGGCTGCTCTACCTGAGCACCTCGTTCCTGTTCTTCATGGTCGGCGGCGTGATGGCGCTGCTCATCCGGGGCGAGCTGGCCCGGCCGGGCCTGCAGTTCCTGTCCACCGAGCAGTACAACCAGCTGTTCACCATGCACGGCACGATCATGCTGCTGCTGTACGCGACACCGATCCTGTTCGGCTTCGCCAACTACATCCTGCCGTTGCAGATCGGCGCGCCGGACGTGGCGTTCCCCCGGCTCAACGCGCTGTCGTACTGGCTGTTCCTGTTCGGCGGCCTGACCGTGATGGCCGGGTTCCTCACCCCCGGCGGCGCGGCGGACTTCGGCTGGACCGCCTACACGCCGCTGAGCAGCGCCGCGCACGCGCCGGGCGTCGGGCCGGACCTGTGGATCATGGGCCTGGCGGTGTCCGGCCTCGGCACGATCCTCGGCGGCGTGAACATGGTGACCACGGTGTGCTGCCTGCGCGCGCCCGGCATGACCATGTTCCGGATGCCGATCTTCACCTGGAACATCTTCGTCACGAGCCTGCTGATCCTCATCGCGTTCCCGATCCTCACCGCGGCCCTGATGGGCCTGGCCGCCGACCGGCACCTCGGCGCGCACGTGTTCGACCCGGCCAACGGCGGCGTGATCCTGTGGCAGCACCTGTTCTGGTTCTTCGGCCACCCCGAGGTCTACATCGTGGCGCTGCCGTTCTTCGGCATCGTGAGCGAGATCTTCCCGGTGTTCAGCCGCAAGCCGCTGTTCGGCTACAAAGGACTGGTCTTCGCCACGTTCGCCATCGCGGCGCTGTCGACGGCGGTGTGGGCGCACCACATGTTCGCCACCGGCGCGGTGCTGCTGCCGTTCTTCTCGCTGATGACGTTCCTGATCGCGGTGCCGACCGGCATCAAGTTCTTCAACTGGATCGGCACCATGTGGAAGGGCGCGATCACGATGGAGACCCCGATGCTGTTCAGCGTCGGGTTCATGGCGACGTTCCTGCTCGGCGGCCTCACCGGCATCATCCTGGCCTCGCCGCCGCTGGACTTCCACGTCACCGACACGTACTTCGTAGTGGCGCACTTCCACTACGTGCTGTTCGGCACGATCGTGTTCGCCACCTACGCGGGCCTGTACTTCTGGTTCCCGAAGATGACCGGGCGGATGCTGAACGAGCCGCTGGGCAAGCTGCACTTCTGGACCACGTTCCTGGGCTTCCACGGCACGTTCCTGATCCAGCACTGGCTGGGCAACGAGGGCATGCCCCGCCGGTACGCCGACTACCTGCCCGACGACGGGTTCACGCTGCTGAACACGATCTCCACGATCAGCGCGTTCGTGCTGGGCGCGTCCGTGCTGCCGTTCGTGTGGAACGTGCTGCGCAGCTACCGGTTCGGCGACCCGGCCGAGCGCGACGACCCCTGGGGCTTCGGCAACTCACTCGAATGGGCGACGTCCTGCCCGCCGCCGCGGCACAACTTCACCGAGCTGCCGCGGATCAGGTCCGAACGGCCCGCGTTCGAGCTGCACTACCCGCACATGGTCGAGCGGATGCGCGACGAGTCCCACTTCTCCCTCACCCGGTCGGGCAAGCACGACGTCGGCGCGGACACGGCCACGGAGAAGGTGCTGGCCCCCACCGAGCGCGAGCGCGAGACCAAGGACGAGGTCAGGGAGGACCGCGAGGACTGAGCGGCGGTGCGGGGCCCACCAGGGGTGGGCCCCGCGCTCACCGGCGCTTGCGCGACCGCAGGTAGTCGCTGACCACGGCCGCGCCCAGGCCGTCCTCGCCCGGCGCGACCACGCGGCCGCCCGACCGGCGGGCCACCGTGTCCACGAACCTGGTCAGCCTCGGGTCGTCGCCGAGCCGGAACACCGTGACCGACGCGCCGAGCCGGGCCAGGGCGTCCACCTCGACCAGGGTCTTGCCGATGGTCCGCGGCAGCGGCGGGTAGTGGAACTCCGCGTCGCCGGTCGCCTCCAGGTGCGCGGTCGGCTCGCCGTCGGTGACCACCAGGACCACGGGCTGCGCGTCGGGGTGCCTGCGCAGGTGGCGGCCCGCGAGCAGCAGCGCGTGGTGCAGGTTCGTGCCCTGCTCCCACACCCCCTCCAACGCGGTGAGCTGCCCGATGTCGACGGTCTCCGCGTGCCGGCCGAACGTGATCAGCTCCAGCGCGTCGGTGCGGAACCTGGTCCGCACCAGGTGGTGCAGCGCCAGCGCGGTGCGCTTCATCGGCACCCACCGGCCGTCCTGCACCATCGACCAGGACGTGTCCACGCACAGCGCCACGGCCGCCCGCGACCGCTGCTCGGTCTCGCTGACCTCGACGTCCACCACGTCCAGCCGGACCGGGCCGCCCGCCGACCGCAGCACGGCGTTCGCCACCGTGCGCGGCACGTTCCACGGCTCGGTGTCGCCGAACCGCCACGGCCGCGTCGACCCGACCAGCTCGCCGGACGCGCCCGCCGACGTGCTGTCCCGCCGGCCCTGCTCGCGGGCGCGGTCGAGCACGCCGCGCAACGCGGTCTCGCCGAGCTGCCGCAGCGCCTTCGGCGTCAACCGCAGCGAGCCGTCCGGCGCGCGTTCCAGCAGGTTCTGCGACCGCAGCTCGCGTTCCAGCTCGGCCAGCCGGCGCGCGTCCACGCCCGCCTCGTCGCCGAGCTGCCGGACCAGCGCCTCCAGGTCGATGTCCTCCAGCCGCGCGCCGGGGTAGGACTGGGACAGCTGCTCGGCCAGCGCGTCCAGCTCGGCCAGGTCCGCCATCGCCTGCGCGCCCTCGCCCAGGCCCAGCGGGTTGTTGCCCCGGAACCGCGCCGACCCCGTCCAGTCCTCGCCCGGCCGCAGGCCCTGGAGCAGCGAGTCCAGCCGGGAGAGCTGCGAGCCGATGCCGGAGTCGCCGAACGCCTGCTGCGACAGCTCCGCCAGCTCGCGCCGCTGGTCCTCGGACATCGAGTTCATCATGCGCTGGGCGGCGGCCGACCGGGCGGCCAGCGCGTCCACCAGCTCGTCCACCGACCGCGGGTTCTCCGGGAAGAACTCGCCGTGCTCGCGCATGAACCGCTCGAACCGCTCGGTCGTGTCCTCGCCCGCGGCGTGCGCGGCGAGCAGCCCGTTCAGGTCGTCCAGCATGGCCTGGATGCGCCGCACGTCCTGCGGGCGGACGTTCTCCATGGCCTGCTTCATGCCCTGGAACCGCTGGTCCATCAGCTCGCGGCCGAGCAGGTCGCGGATCTTGTCGTACGACTCGCGGGCCTGCGGCGACCGCCAGTCGTACTCGGCCAGCTCGTTCACCGCGGCCGCGGTCGACTGCGGCAGCGCGTCCAGCCGGGCCTCGCGGAACCGGGCGTCGTCGTCCGGGTCGGGGAACAGCGCGGCGCGCTCGGCCCGCAACGCCTCCTCCAGCAGCCGCTGGACCTCCTGGAGCGTGCCGTCCAGCCGGTGCCGCCTGGTCAGCGCGGCGCGCTTCTGCCACAGCCGCGCGGTCAGGTCGTCCAGGCCGCGGGTGCCCGGCAGGCCGCGGCGCAGCAGCTCGCGCAGCGCGGCGGCGGGCGACGCGCCCTCCATGACCTCGCGGCCCAGCTCGTCCATGGCCGCGCGCAGGTCGGTCGGCGGCGCCAGCGGGTCGGGCCCGTCGACGTACCGGCCGTACCGGTAGCCGCTCATCCGTACACCGACCGGTCGTCGTCGCTGTCCTTGGAGAGCTGACGGGTGAGGTAGAGCGACTCCAGCGCCAGCTCGACGGCCGAGGCGATCCGCCCGGCCGGGTCCTTGGGACCCGCGCCGACCCGCTGCGCCACGTCGTGCAGCACGGGCAGCTCCGGCAGCGCGGCCAGCAGGTCGCCGGGGTGCACCCGCTCGCCGGTGGCCACCGGGTGGCCCTCGGACACCAGCCGGGCCAGCGGGCGCAGGTCGACGCCCGCGAACGTGGACCGCGCGGTGTCCGCGATCGCCCGGCGCAGCAGGTGCACCAGCACCTCCTGCTCGCGGCCCTCCTCGCCCGCCTCGAACTCGAGCTTGCCGCGCAGCACCTCGGGCACGGACTCCAGGTCGACCGGGCGGGCGACGGGCGGGTTCTCGCCGATCAGCGCGCCGCGCCGCAGGGCGCTCGCGGCCACCGTCTCGGCCGCCGCGACCGCGAACCGGGCCGAGACGCCGGAGCGCTGGTCGATCGACGACGACTCGCGCAGGTGCCGCACGAACCGGGCGATGACCTCCAGCAGGTGGTCGCCGACCTCGGCGACCAGGTTCGCCTCCTGGCGGACCAGGTCGATCTCCGCGCCGATCTCCAGCGGGTAGTGCGTGCGGATCTCCGCGCCGAACCGGTCCTTGAGCGGGGTGATGATGCGGCCGCGGTTGGTGTAGTCCTCGGGGTTGGCGGTGGCGACGAGGAGGACGTCCAGCGGGAGCCGCAGCGTGTAGCCGCGGATCTGGATGTCGCGTTCCTCCATCACGTTGAGCAGCGCCACCTGGATGCGTTCGGCCAGGTCGGGCAGCTCGTTGACGGCGATGACGCCGCGGTGGGAGCGGGGCAGCAGGCCGTAGTGGATGGTCTCGGGGTCGCCCAGGCTGCGGCCCTGCGCGACCTTGACCGGGTCCACGTCGCCGACCAGGTCGCCGACGCTGGTGTCCGGGGTGGCGAGCTTCTCGGCGAACCGCTCGTCGCGGTGCTTCCAGGTGACGGGCAGGTCGTCGCCCAGCTCGCGGGCGCGGCGACGGGACTCGGGGGTGATGGGGTCGAGCGGGTGCTCGTTCAGCTCGGCGCCCTCGATCACCGGGGTCCACTCGTCCAGCAGGCCCACGAGGGTGCGCAGCAGGCGCGTCTTGCCCTGGCCGCGTTCGCCGAGGAGCACCACGTCGTGGCCCGCGAGCAGCGCGCGTTCGAGCTGCGGGAGCACGGTGCGGTCGAAGCCGACGATGCCGGGCCACGGGTCGCGGCCCTCGCGCAGCGCCGCCAGCAGGTTCTCCCGGATCTCGGTCTTGACGCCGCGCGGGAGGTAACCGGCCGCGCGGAGGGCGCCTGCGGTGGTGGGGAGGTCGGAGGTCACCCCTCCGAAGTTACGCACCCGACGGCCTCCGGTCGATGTGGAGCGGCTCCACCTCCGGGACCGGCGGCGTCAGCCGGCCAGGACCAGCAGCTCGGCGCGGGCGGCCTCGTCGTCCAGGCGGGACACGGCGATCACCGGGGCCAGGGCGCGGCACCACTCGCGCAGGCGGTCGGGGTCCAGCGCGGCGGCCTCGGCCACCAGGCCCGCGCGGGCGGCCACGCCTTCGCGTCCCGCCGCGTCCAGGACGTAGTCCACTACGTCGAAGCACGGGTCGCCGACGCACGGCCTCGGGTCGATCGCCACCAGACCGCGGTCCGGGCCGCCGTCGAGCACGTTGCCCAGGTGCAGGTCGCCGTGCAGCAGCACGCGGGGCTGGGTGTCGAGCAGGGCGCGGCACCGCCGCGCGGCCCGTGCCCACATCGGCCCGGTGACGTGCGCGGCCACGGCCGGGTCGGCCAGCCGGCGGCCGATCCGGGTGAAGAACTCCTCGCACCGGTCGCGCAGGTCCAGCCACCCGTCGCCCGGGTCGGGCGCGCTGTGCAGCGCGGCCGCCAGGCCCGCCCACTCGCGGGCGGACGGCGGGGTCGGCAGCTCCTCGGCCATCGTGCCCGGCCGGATCGCCTCCATCAGCACCGCGCCCGCGGCTTCGGCGAGCACGGCGGGCACCCGGCCGGACGGGGCGAACAGCCGCAGCACGGCCGACTGGCGGGCCAGGAAGCCCTCGTCCGGGCTGAGCTTGAGCACCAGCGGCGTCCCGTCCGGGCGCTCGCAGGCCAGCACCGCCGACGAGGCGCCTTGCGGCGTCATCCCGACCGGCGTCACGTCCCAGCGCGTGGCCAGTTCCGACACCCGCGAGGGCAGCTCCGCGCACCACCGCGCGATCGAGGAGCCGAACCTCAGGGCCAACCGCGCGGTGATCTCCTCGACGTCCACCGGGGACACGGTAGCGGGACGCGGAAAGCCCGTAGGCGGTGTCCACGAGGGACACCGCCTACGGGTTGTGCAGAGCTTATTCAGTTGTCGTGCCGGTCAGTCGATGGTCACAGCGCCGGGTAGGCGTTGCGCATCAGCTCCTGGAACTGGGCCGAGAACCAGTGGCCCGAGACCGGCGCGTCGGGGAGGGCGCCCGACGGGTTGTTGCCGTTGCGGACGTTGCCGCCGTAGGTCGGGTCGCACATGCGGTCGAAGCCCTTGCCCTCGTCGTTCGGGATCGCCTTGCTCGAACCGTCGGACTCACCCGGCGGCTTGATCCAGACGTAGGCGTCGATGTTCGGCTTCGGAGCCGCCTTCGGCCGCTCGCCCAGACCGGCACCGGACTGGTTGCACCAGTTGCCCTTCTGGTAGCGACGGTCGATCCGCGACTCGTTCACGTAGGTGTCCGGGTTCGTGGAGGTCGACTTCGCGGTGGGCCGGTTCGGGCCGCCCCAACCGTTGCGCGAGGTGTCGATCAGCATGCCGATGCCGCTGTCGAAGCCCTGCTTGACCAGCTCGGTGCGCATCGCCGTGGCGAAGCCCAGCTCACCGTTGAAGTCGTTCCAGTCGACCCACTTGGCCTGCTCCTTCACCGGGCGGCCACCGACGTTGTCGTCGACCGTCCAGTACGGCTCCTCCAGCGCGGAGTAGTTCGCCGTGTTGGTGATGAAGCCGTGGACCTTGTCCTTGGTGGCGCCGTTCTTGCCCAGGATGGCAGCGAACTGCTTCGCCGAGGCGTAGAAGTTGTCGTACTCGGGCACCGTGTCGCCCCACCCGATCCAGCCGTGGTGGCCGGAGTCGATGTAGTTGTAGACGTTGGAGATGGCGCCGAGCTTGCCGACGGCGTAGGACACACCCTCGACGTAGTTGCCGTTCTGCTTCATCACGTCGCAGTTCGGCGTCGCGGTCGCCCGCGGCGACACGTTGGTCACCAGGTTCGGCAGCGAGTCGATCTCGATGACCGCGACGATGCGCAGCTTCGAGTACTTCGAGTCGCCGACGATGCCCGCGATCTTGTCGATGTACTCGGTCTTGTAGCGACCGATCTCGTCGGGCTTCAGCTCACCGTTCGACGCCAGCGCGGCGCAGTCGCGGCCGGGCAGGTTGTAGACGACGAACTGGAAGACGAGCTGGCCGTCCGAACGGGCGGCGCGCTGCTTCTCCGCCTCGTCCAGGTGGTCGCGCAGGCCCATCGAGCCGGTGGTCGGCGAGCCGTTGCCGTCGATCGCGCTGATCCGGTCCAGCCACACACCGGTCGGCTGGTTCGCGATCCGCGAACCACCCGGCTCGGCGGCCGCCAGGCGCGACCACTGCGGGTTGACGTACACGCCCGCGCCCACGTACGGGTTGTCCACCCGCGGACCGCCGGGGTTGGTGCCCGTCGTCGTGGTGGTCGTCGTGGTGCTGGTCGTGGTCGACGTCGTGGTGGTGGTCGTCGTCGTCGACGTGGTCGTGTTGATGCTCCCCGTGCACACCGTCCCGTTCAGGCGGAACTGCGTGGGAGCCGGGTTGGACCCGTTCCACGAGCCGTTGAACCCGGGGGTGACCGAGGCGCCGGTGCCGAGGCTCGGGGCCCAGGAGGGGTTGCGGACCGTCACGCGCGCCCCGGACTGGGAGAACGTGCCGTTCCAACCCTGCTGGACCTGCTGGCCGGCGGCGAAGTCCCACTCCAGCGTCCAACCGCCGGAGATGGCGTCACCCAGGTTGGTGACCGTGACGTTGGCGCCGAATCCGCCTTGCCACTGGCTACTGATCTGGTACGACACCCGGCACCCCGGGGCAGCGTTGGCGGTGGCTCCGGAAGCCACCACCCCGGCCACGGCCAAAGCCGAGACCGAGGTCACCGCCAACGCCCCGGTGAGTTTCCGGGAACGTACGAACGTGCGCAGACTCATGCATCGCCTCCTTGCGAGCAACCCGCCATCTGGGAGCGCTCCCAGCGAAGCCGCCGAATCGGGATTCGACGCGAGACCGAAACGGGGTGGCTGGGAGCGCTCCCAGACGTACCGTAACGCACGACACCTCGTGTTGACGAGGGGTTGACCTGGACATAATCGGCGTCTATACCCGTGCGCGAAGCCATCCACAAGGCCCCTGACCTGTGGGTTCAGCGCATCGAACACCAATGGGATTGTTACTTCCGCTTCGGCCGGAATCGATTCGGAGGGCAAACGGCTGTCAGCCGTGTCACCTGTTCAGCCGATTGCCGGCACCGTGTCCGGAGTAGTTCCGCGTCGAATCTTCGACTGGCCGCGAATCAGTGGTCCCGCAACAGCATTTCGACCACCGCCGAATCGCTGTCGAACATTCGACGGCGGGTGCCGCCTAATGGCGGCCGGCCCCCTGATCCGAAAGCACCCGGACGGCTTCGTCCACGGCCGCGAGCCGCGCCCGCCGGACGGCCTCGGACAGCGGCCGCAGCGCCTCGTCCCGAGCCCGCGTCGCGGTCGCCGAGACGGCCCCGCCGGGCGCGTCGGACGCCGCCACGGTGAGGATCGCGGCCACCTCGGCGGCCCGCTGGAGCACCCGCAGCGCGCGCGGCGGCATGCCGGCGGGCCAGGCCACCTTCGTCTGCTCGGCGGACAGCTCGGCGATCTCGGCGCGCACGTTCGGGCGGTGCCGCGCCACGTCGAGCGTCACGAGCGCGGTGGCCGCCTCCCGCATCGCCGACGCCAGCCCGTGCTCGGCCTCGCCGATCGGCACGTGCTCGCCGGGCGTGGCGTTCGGCAGGTCGAAGACGGTCCACCGCATCACGCCGTCGGCCACCAGCTTCGGCACCAGGCCCACGCCCACCTCGGGCAGCACGGCGGCCTGCCCGGCGCGCAGCGCGGACTTGCCCAGCGGCCCGCTGCCGCCCAGCCCGCGCACGTCACCGGGGACGGGGATCACCATCCGGGCCGTGGTCGCGTTCGCGCGGCGCAGCGACGCCAGCAGCAGCGCCGGTCCCACCGGGGCCTCGTCGGGGCCGGGCAGGTCGAGCGCGGTCGCGGTCCCGTCGTCGTCGGCCACCACTTCGTGCAGCTCGGCCCAGAACCCCAGGGCGTCCAGGACGTCGTCGGCCGCGGCCGCACCGTGCAGCCAGGCAGACGTCCAGACGACCAGCGTCGCACTCGCACCAGACACGCCTGCCGAGGGTACGCGGGCCGCCCCGGAACTCAGGTCGCCGGGCCGACGTGTTCGACCAGCAACGCGCGGAACCGGTCGACGGCGTCGCGGTCGGCGAACGCGCGGTGCGGCACGGCGTACAGCGCGGTCGTGCCGGTCCTGAGCACGAAACCGCGCGCCGTCTCCACCCAGCCCGGCAGCTCCGACCAGCTCAGCTCGCTGCGCGCGGCCTCGCCGACGGACATGCGCAGCGAGTGCGCGTCCGCCGTGCCGGTCACGGCCTTGGCGGCCAGCGGGTGGTTGTGGAAGTTCACCGCGGTGCCCACCGGCACGAGTGCGATGATGATCACAGCGAGCCCGAGCCCGAACACACCCGCCCAGGTCATGCCCATCACCAGCACGACCACGCCCAGCGCGGCGAGCACCGCGGCGAACCACGGCGCCCACCGGTACAGCGGCACGGCGATGCGCAGCGCGTCACGCCAGTCCGCGGGCCGGGGCGACCAGCTGAAGTCCACGCTCATCCGGCGGCTCCCGGCCGTTTCGCCGGCTCGCAGCAGCGGGTGGCGCAGAACGCGCCGTCCCGCGTGCAGCCCAGCGCCGGGAAGTCCGACAGCTTGCGCGCGGGCGCGCCGGACACGTGCTCGGCGACGAGTTCCGCGACGAGCCGGGCGAACCGGGGGTCGTTGTTGGGCGTGGCCGCGCGGGCGAACCCCATGCCCAGCTCCTGGGCGCGTTCGCGGGCCTCCGTGTCGAGGTCCCACACCACTTCCAGGTGATCGCTGACGAACCCGATCGGGCACACGACCACGTTGCGCACACCCTTGTCGTAGAGGGTGTCGAGGTGGTCCACGATGTCCGGTTCGAGCCACGGGATCTGCGGCGGCCCGGACCGCGACTGCCACACCACGTCGTGGTCGGACACGCCCACGGCCTCCGCGACCAGCCGGGACGCCTCCGCGACCTGCCGGGAGTAGAGGTGGCCGCCGTCCTCCGGCGGCCCGGCGGCGCGGTCGGCCGACACCGGCACCGAGTGGGCGGTGAACACGAGGCGGTAGTCGTCGCCGGGCAGCCCGGCCGCGGCGGCGCGGACGGCCTCGGCGAACGACTCCACGAACAGCGGGTGGTCGAAGAACTGGCGCAGCTTGACCAGCTCCGGCGCGTCCTCGACCGCCGCGCGGGCCCGCAGGATGTCCTCGTCGTACTGGCGGCACGCGGAGTAGCCGCCGTAGGCGCTGGTCGGGAAGACGAGCGCGCGCTCGACGCCGGCGGCCTTCATCTCGGCCAGCGTGTCCTCGACCATCGGGTGCCAGTTGCGGTTGCCGAAGTAGATCGGCAGGTCGACCAGCCCGCGCACGGCCTCGATGGCGGCGCGGTTGAGCGCGTTGATCGGCGACACGCCGCCGAAGTGCAGGTAGTGCCGCTCGACCTCGTCCAACCGCTCGGGCGGCACCCCGCGGCCGCGGGTCACGTTCTCGAGGAAGGGGCGGACGTCCTCCGGTCCTTCCGGTCCGCCGAAGGACAGCCAGAGCAGCGCGTCGTAACTCACCCGGACATCCTCGCGCCGACGACCGGTGGCCGCACAACCGGGTCGGCGTGACCGACCGCACGCCGACCCGGGTCGCGCGCTACAGGCCCAGGAAGTGCACGCCGCCGTCGACGAACACCATCGACCCGGTCGTGGCCGGGAACCAGTCCGACAGCAGCCCGCACACCGACTTGGCGACCGGCTCCGGGTCGGCCACGTCCCAGCCCAACGGCGCCTTCTCCGCCCACAGGGCCTCCAGCTGCGGGAAGCCGGGGATCGACTTGGCCGCCATGGTGCGCACGGGGCCCGCCGAGACCAGGTTGACCCGGATGCCCTGCGGGCCGAGGTCGCGGGCCAGGTAGCGGTTGATCGCCTCGAACGCCGCCTTCGCGGGGCCCATCCAGTTGTAGGCGGGCCACGCCTGGCGGGCGTCGAAGTCCAGGCCGACGACCGACGCGCCGCGGCCCATCAGCGGCAGGGTGGCCTGCACCAGGGCCTTGTAGGAGTACGCCGAGACGTGCATGGCCGTGGAGACGTCCTCCCACGGCGCGTCCATGAACGGCGCGCCCAGGCACGACGGCGGCGCGTAGCCGATCGCGTGCACCACGCCGTCGAGGCCGTCCACGTGCTCGCGCACCCGGTCGGCCAGCGTGTCCAGGTGCTCCTGGTTCTGCACGTCGAGCTCGACCAGCGGCGCCGGCTGCGGCAGGCGCTTGGCGATCCGGTCCACGAGGCTCATCCGGCCGAAGCCGGTGAGCACGACCTGGGCGCCCTGCTCCTGCGCGACCTTGGCCACGTGGAAGGCGATCGACGCGTCCGTGATCACGCCGGTGACCAGCAGCCGCTTGCCTTCGAGCAGTCCCGTCACTGAAACCCGTCCTCCGAGAAGTTGTGCTTGGTAGTGGCAGTGGCTCAGTGGCCCATGCCGAGGCCGCCGTCGACCGGCAGCACCGCGCCGGTGATGTAGGCGGCGGCGTCGGAGGCCAGGAAGGTGACGGCGGCGGCGATCTCGTCGGTCGTGCCGTAGCGGCCCGACGGCACCTGGCCCAGGATCTGCTTCCGGCGCTCCTCGGGCAGCGCGTCGGTCATGTCCGTGGTGATGAACCCGGGCGCGACGACGTTGGCGGTGATGTTGCGCGAGCCGAGTTCGCGGGCGATCGACCGGGCCACGCCCACCAGGCCCGCCTTGCTCGCGGCGTAGTTGACCTGGCCCGC
The DNA here is from genome assembly GCF_053601135.1 of Actinosynnema sp. NPDC004786. Classification (NCBI taxonomy): domain Bacteria; kingdom Bacillati; phylum Actinomycetota; class Actinomycetes; order Pseudonocardiales; family Pseudonocardiaceae; genus Actinosynnema; species Actinosynnema sp. NPDC004786. The sequence goes on from NZ_JBSGBG010000007.1 coordinate 159,686, forward strand.
GCCGCCGGTGAGGCCGACCACGGAGGAGATGAACACGATCCGACCGTAGCGCTTGCGCAGCATGCCCTTGGACGCGCGCTGGGCGACCCGGAACGCGCCGGTCAGGTTGGCGTCCAGGACGCGGGTGAACTGCTCGTCGGTCATCCGCAGCAGCAGGGTGTCGTCGGTGATGCCGGCGTTGGCCACGAGCACCTCCACCGGCCCGTGCGCCTCCTCGACCTCGGCGAACGCCGCGTCCACCTCGGCGGAACTGGTCACGTCGCACTTGACGCCGAGCAGGCCCTCGGGCGCGCCGGACCCGCGGTGCGTCACCGCGACCTTGTCGCCCTGCGCGGCGAACGCCTGAGCGATCGCCAGACCGATGCCCCGGTTGCCGCCGGTGACCAGAACGGACCTCGACACGCTTGCTCCCATCGCTGCTGGTTGATGCGGGCGAGGCTATCCCGTACCCCGGAGTACGCCATCATCGGCCGGAGGTGGATCACAATCGGGCCGTGACCGGTTTCGTCGAACACCTCCGGACCGCGGTGGACGGCGACGTGCTCGCCGACCCCGGCGACCGCGCGCTGTACTCCGTCGACGCGTCCAACTACCGCCACGTGCCCGCGGTCGTGGTGCGCCCGAGGTCGGTGGACGGGGTGGTGGCCGCGGTCGGGGTGGCGGTCGAGCACGGCGTGCCGATCACCCACCGCGGCGCGGGCACCTCGATCGCGGGGAACTCGGCCGGGTCCGGCCTGGTGATCGACTTCTCGCGGTACCTCGACCGGGTGATCTCGGTGGACCCGGTGGAGCGGGTCGCCGTGGTGCAGCCCGGGGTGGTGCTGGACCGGCTCAACGACGCCGCCCGGCCGCACGGGCTGGTGTTCGGGCCCGACCCGTCCACGCACTCCCGCTGCACGCTCGGCGGCATGATCGGCAACGACGCGTGCGGCGCGCACTCGGTCGCGTGGGGCAAGACCAGCGACAACGTGCGGGCGCTCGACGTGCTGCTGGCCGACGGCCGCCGGTTCGACACCCGCACTCCCCCGCCGCTGGACCTGCCCGAGGTGGACCCGTCGTGGTTCCCGGCGCTGGACCGGCGGGTGTCGGGGTACCGGCTGGACGCGTTGCCGGACCTGACCCGGGCGCTGGTCGGCTCGGAGGGCACGTGCGCGACCGTGCTGGGCGCGACGGTGGAGCTGGTGCCCGCCCCGCCGCGCCGGGTGCTGGCGGTGCTCGGCTTCGACGGCCCGTACGACGCCGCGGACCTCGCGCCGGCGCTGCGCGAGCTGGACGTGCTCACGATCGAAGGGCTGAACGTCGAGCTGGTGCGCGCGGCGGGCGACTCGCGAGGGCTGCTGCCGCCCGGCCGGAGCTGGCTGTACGTGGAGGCGGTGGAGGACTCGGTCGCGCACCGGGCCGCCGCGCTCGCGCCGCACTCCGTCGTGGTGACGGACCCGGGGCGGCAGCGTGCGCTGTGGCGGCTGAGGGAGGACGGCGCGGGGCTCGCGACCCGGATGGCCGACGGCGGCGAGGCGTGGTCGGGGTGGGAGGACGCGGCCGTGCCGCCGGAGCGGCTCGGCGCGTACCTGCGCGAGTTCGACGCGTTGCTGGCGGGGCACGGCCGGCGCGGCGTCACCTACGGGCACTACGGCGAGGGCTGCCTGCACGTGCGCATCGACTTCGACTTCCGGCGGGGGCACCGGTCGTTCCTGGAGGACGCGGCGGACCTGGTGGTGGCGCACGGCGGGTCGTTGTCGGGCGAGCACGGCGACGGCCAGGCGCGGTCGGAGCTGCTGCCCCGGATGTACCCGCCGGCCGCGATCGAGGCGTTCGGGCGGTTCAAGGCGGCGTTCGACCCGGGCAACCTGATGAACCCGGGCCGGATCGTGTCGCCCGCGAAGCTGGACGCCGACCTGCGCGTGCTGGTCGCGCCGCCGGTGATCCCGACCAGGGCGAAGCTCGCGCTGCACGCCGACGGCGGCGACCTGGCGGCGGCGACGCGGCGGTGCGTGGGCGTGGGCAAGTGCCTGAACACGTCCGGTGGGGTGATGTGCCCGAGCTACCGGGTGACGCGGGAGGAGAAGCACTCCACGCGCGGTCGGGCGCGACTGCTGTTCGAGATGCTGAACGGGCAGGTCGTGCGCGGCGGGTGGCGGTCGGAGGAGGTGCGGGAGGCGCTGGACCTGTGCCTGGGCTGCAAGGGGTGCAAGCGGGACTGCCCGGTGGACGTGGACATGGCCACGTACAAGGCGGAGTTCCTGCACCACCACTACCGGGGGCGGGTGCGGCCGGCGGCGCACTACTCGATGGGGTGGCTGCCGTTGTGGTTGCGACTGCGGTTGGTGAACCGGGTGAGCGCGCGGTTCGCGCGGTTCGGCGGGGTGGCGCCGGAGCGGCCGTTGCCGACGCCGGTGCGGTCGTTCCAGTCCCGGTTCGCCGGCGGTGGCGGCGGTGGTGAGCGGGTACTGCTGTTCCCGGACACGTTCACCAACCACTTCGAGCCGGGGATCGGGTTCGACGCGGCGGCCGTGCTGGGGCACGTCGGGCAGGCGGTGGAGGTGCCGAAGGGCGCGGTGTGCTGCGGGTTGACGTGGTTCTCGACCGGGCAGCTCGGCGTGGCGCGGCGGGTCGTGCGGCGGACCGCGCGGCTGCTGCGGCCGTGGACGCGGGACGGCGTGCCGGTGGTCGGGTTGGAGCCGAGCTGTGCGGCGTTCCTGCGCTCGGACGCGGTGGAGGTGGCGGGCGACGACCCGGACGTGGTGCGGCTGGCCGCGTCGGTGCGGACGTTCGCCGAGCACGTGTCGCCGTTGCTGGAGCCGGTGGCGGGCGGTGGGCGGGCGGTCGTGCAGCCGCACTGCCACCAGTACGCGGAGCTGGGGACGGACGCCGACCGGGACGTGCTGGCCAAGGCGGGGCTGAGCGCGGCGGTGCTGGAGGGGTGCTGCGGGTTGGCGGGCAACTTCGGCTTCGAGCGGGGGCACTACGACGTGTCGATGGCGGTGGGCGAGCAGGCGTTGCTCCCGGCCGTGCGGTCGGCCGACCCCGGCACGGCCGTCGTGGCCGACGGGTTCAGCTGCCGCACCCAGATCCGCCACGGCTCGTCCGCCGCCCCCGTCCACCTGGCCACCCTGCTCCGCCAGCGCCTGTCCCTCTGACCGCCGCGCGTGTCCTACGTTCGCGTCACGCGTGTCCTACCTCCAGAACGCGTGAGTCCTACGTTCAAGTCTCGAGAGTCCTACGTTCGCGCCCCCTGAGTTCAACACTCAGGACGGTCGGCCGGTGACCTGAGCGTTGAATTCAGGGGTTCCGAACGTAGGACACGCGCGTTCTGAACGTAGGACACACGCGTTCTGGAGGTAGGACACGCGGGGTCTGGAGGTACGACTCACGGGGGTGCGAAGGGGGCGGGGGGTTAGGGGCGGGTTTCGGTGGTCAGCCAGGTCAGGTAGTCGGGGTTGCCGCCCAGGACGGGGAGGGCCAGCACCTCGGGCACGTCGTAGGTGTGGTGCGCCTTGACGAACTCGGTCAGCTCGTCCACCCGGTCGTAGGCGGTCTTGATCCAGAGCTGGTGCTCGGGCTCGTCGGCGACCTCGCCCTGCCAGCGGTACACGCTGCGGATCGGGCCGCTGATCTGCACGCACGCCGCCAGGCGGGCCTCGACGATCGCCTTGGCCAGGGTGGCGGCGGCGGCCTCGCTGTCCGTGGTGGTGATGACCACGACGTGGTTGTCGCTCATCCTCCCGAGGCTAGCGGCGCGAGGGCGGCGACCCCGAACTTCCCCAGCGCCACGGAGCCGGCGACGGTCGCGCCGGTCAGCAGGTCGACGTGCGACCCCGGCACGTCCAGCCGCACCTCCGACGTCCCGTGGTTGACCAGGAACAGCACGTCGCCCCGGCGCACCGCCTCCACCCCGCGCGGCGGTCCGAGCACCGGTTCGACACCGGCCTCCGCGACCACGCGGGCCAGCAGCCGCCCCATCGCGTCGGCGGACGGCCGGGTGCCCACGTACCACGCCACCCCGTCGCCGAACGCGTTGCGCAGCACCACCGGCACCCCGTCGACCAGCGACGCGACGACCTCCGCCCCCTCGGCCCGCAGGTCGTCGTACCAGAAGTCGGCCGTGAACTCCCCCAGCGACGCCGACGTGCACGCCAGCACCTCGTCCGGCCCGAGCGGCACGACCTCCTCGACCCGGAGCCCCAGCACGTCCCGGAACGGCGCGGGGTAGCCGCCGAGCCGGACCTCGTCGTGCTCGTCCACCACGCCGGAGAAGAACCCCATGACCAGCGTGCCGCCGCCCGCCACGAACGACCGCAGCGGCTCCGGGTCGCGCACCAGGTACAGGTTCGGCACCACGACCAACCGGTACGCCGACAGGTCCGCCTCCGGGTGCGCGAAGTCCACCGTCACGCCGAGGTCGAACAGCGGCTCGTAGAAGTCCCGCACCCGCCGCAGCACGTCGAAGTCCGCGGACGGGTGCCCGTCGAGCTGTGCCGCCCACCAGCTCTCCCAGTCGAGCACCACGGCCACCGACGCGGTCACCCCGGCGCCCGCCACCGGCGCCAACGCCGCCAGGTCCGCCCCCAGCGCCACCACCTCGCGGAACACCCGGCTGTCCGGTCCCGCGTGCGGCACCATGCCCGAGTGGAACTTCTCCGCGCCGGCCCGCGAGGCCCGCCACTGGAAGAAGCACACCGCGTCCGCCCCCCGCGCCACCGCCTGCACGGACTGCGCGCGGAGCTGCCCGGCGGGCTTGGGCGGGTTGCGCCGCCGCCAGTTCACCGCGCTCGCCGCCTGCTCCATCAGCACCCACGGCCCGCGCGCCAGCGACCGCATCAGGTCGAAGCCCAACGCGCTCATCACGTGCCCGGTCGGGTCGAACGGGTCTGCGTACCAGTCGTGCGACACGACGTCCTCGTGCCGGGCCAGCTCCCAGTAGTCCAAGGGGGCCTGCAGGCCGATGAAGTTCGTCGTCACCGGCACGTCGGGCGTGACCGCCCGCAGCACGTCCCGCTCGGCCCGGAACGACTCCACCAGCACGTCCGAGCAGAACCGGGCGAAGTCGAGCCGCTGCGCGGGGTTGATCAGGTACGGCGCGCGGCGCGGCGGGATCACCTCCGCCCAGTCGCCGTAGCGCTGGCTCCAGAACGTGGTGTGCCAGGCCGCGTTCAACGCGTCCAGCGAGCCGTACCGCGCGCCCAGCCATTCCCGGAAGTGCCGCGCGGTCACGTCGCAGTGGCACACCGGCCCCAGTTCGTTGCCCACGTGCCACATCGCCAGCGCCGGGTGGTCGGCGTACCGCCGCGCCAGGTCGGAGACCAATGCCAGCGCGTGCTCCCGGTACACCGGCGAGGACGGGCAGAACTGGTTGCGCGAGCCGTAGGCCAGCCGGTGGCCGTCGAAGTCCACCGGCAGGGTCTCCGGGTGCCGGTGCCCGAGCCACGGCGGCGGCGAAGCGGTCGGCGTGGCCAGGAACACCTCGATGCCGCCCCCGTGCAGCAGGTCCAGCACGCGGTCCAGCCAGCCGAAGTCCCGCTCCCCCGGGACCGGCTCGATGCGGGCCCAGGAGAACACGCCGACGGTCACGGTGTTCACGCCCGCGCGGCGCATCAGCTCGACGTCCTCGGCCCACACCTCCTCCGGCCACTGCTCCGGGTTGTAGTCGCCGCCGTAGCGCAGGCCCGTCATCCCTTGATCGCCCCCACGATCACTCCCTTGGTGAAGTGCTTCTGCACGAACGGGTAGACCACCAGCACCGGCACCACGGCGAGCACGATCACCGCCATCTTGATCGCGAGTGTCGCCACGACCCCGCCGGTGCCGGTCAGCGTGGAGTCCACCGCGCTCGCGCCCGGGATCGACTGGCCCTGCAGCACGTACGTGCGCAGCACGAGCTGCAACGGCCACTTGTCGTTGGAGTTCAGGTACAGGAAGGCGTTGAAGAACGCGTTCCAGTACCCCACCCCGTAGAACAGCGCGATGACCGCCGTGACGCCCTTCGACAGCGGCAGCACGATCCGGGTCAGCACGCCGAACTCGCTCGCGCCGTCGATGCGGGCGCTGTCGATGACCTCCTGCGGCAGGTTCATGAAGAACGACCGCAGCACGACCAGGTTGAACGCCGCCACCGCGCCGGGCAGCACCAGCGCGGCGTAGGTGTCCAGCAACCCGAGCGAGTTCACCAGCAGGTAGGTCGGGATCAGGCCCGGCCCGAACAGGAACGTCAGCAGCACCATGAACAGCAGCGGCCGGTGCGCGAACGACCCGGGCCGCGACAGCCCGTAGGCCGCCAGCAGGGTCACCACCGTGCTGAACAGCGTGCCGACGACCGTGACGCCGGTGCTGACGAGCACCGACCTGGTCACCACGCCGCCGGACAGCAGTTCGGCGTAGGCGCCGAGGCTGAACCCGTCCGGCACGATCACCAGGCCGCCCGCCTCGGTGATCGCCCTGGCCGGCGACAGGCTGGTGACCACCACCACCCACAGCGGGAACAGCACGGCCAGCAGGACCACGCCCACCAGCACGCCCTTGGCCACCTGGCCGATCCGCGTCGGCGGCTCGTCCCAGACGGGCCGCCGCCGCGCCGAGGCCGACCTGCGCGCGAGAGCCGTCGTCATCGCGAGTACACCCCCTGCTCCCCCACCATGTGCGCCACCCGGTTCGCCGCCAGCACCAGCAGCAGCCCGATCACGCCCTTGATCAGGCCCGCCGCGGCGGCGTAGGAGTAGTCGGCGTTCACCACGCCGGTGAAGTAGACGTAGGTGTCCAGCACCTCCGCCGCCTCCTGGCCGACCGCGTCGCGTTGCAGCAGGAACTGCTCGAAGCCGACGGTCAGCGCCTCGCCCAGGCGCAGGATCAGCAGCAGCACGATCACCGGGATCAGCGCGGGCAGCGTCACGTGCCACAGCCGCCGCCAGCGGCCCGCGCCGTCCACCGCCGCCGCCTCGTACAGGCTCGTGTCCACGGTGGCCAGGGCCGCGAGGAACACGATCGCGCCCCAGCCCGCGTCCTTCCACACCGCCTGGGCCGTCACCAGCCCGATGAACAGGTCCGGGTTGGTCATGACGTCGAACGTCGGCGCGCCGTTGGCGCGCAGCACCTGGTTGAGCACGCCCGCGCCGCCCAGCATCTGCTGGAACAGCGTGACCACCAGCACCCACGAGAAGAAGTGCGGCAGGTAGACCACGCTCTGCACGAACATCCGCAGCCGCGGGCTCAGCAGGCTGTGCACCAGCAGCGCCAGGCCGATCGGGATCGGGAAGTAGAACACCAGCTGGAACGCCGTGATGATCAGGGTGTTGACCGTGGCGGACCAGAACTCCGGGTCCTCCATGATCCTGACGAAGTTGGCGAAGCCCACGTACGGGCTGTAGAGCATGCCGACGTAGGGCGAGTAGTCCTGGAACGCCACCACGTTGCCCAGCAGCGGCACGTAGTGGAACACGGTGAGCAGGCCGATGGCGGGCGCCACCATGACCAGCAGCACCCAGTCCCGCTTCAGCCTGCGCCGCCACCCCGCACGCCGGCCGGCGGCTGCCGGCGTGCGGGTCCGGGCGGACGGTCGTTCCAGCAGGTCAGCGCCCGGCATCGGAGAGGGCCTTGTCGTAGAACTCGCGCAGCTCGTCGCCGCCCGCCTTGCGCCAGTCCTCGGCGAGCTTGTCGACGTCGGACACCGGCCGGCGACCGCGCAGGATGTCGGCCGTCCGGTCCTCGAACTCCTTGGGCAGCTTGGAGAACTCCGCGGGCTCCTCGATGCGCAGGCCGAACGTGGGCGGCCGCACCTGGTGCTCGTAGGCGTCCACGAACCAGGCGTGCTTGGCCTTGACGAAGTCGGGGTACTGGGCGTCGATGATGGCCTCCGGCGCCCGCGACATGAAGCCGTAGGTGAGCGTGACCTCCTTGCGGCCCAGCTCGTTCAGGCCGGGCGCGCCGTTGGCGTCGCGGGTGCTGTGCTTGCCCTCGACGCCGTAGTTGATCAGGAAGTGCTCGGTGGTGCCGACCGGCGCGGCGACGAAGTTCGCGAGCCGCAGCAACTCCTTGATCCGGTCGGGCGAGAGGTCCTTGCGGAACAGCGTGACCATCGCGGTCGGCGCGGTCACGACGTAGCGGGGCTTGCCGCCGTCGTGCGCGAACAGCGGCATGGCCTCCAGGCCGAACTGCGGGTTGGCCGGCCGCTGGCGCCGGACCGCCTCACCCCAGAAGCCCATGCCCGCCAGGTGGATCAGCATCTGGCCGCCCTCGAACAGCTCGTTGACGCCGGTGTTGCTGCCGGCCACGATGTTCGGGTGCACGAACCCCGCCTCGAACAGCGAGCGGGTGAACTTGACGGCTTCCTTGTACGCGTCCGTCTCCAGCTTGTTGACCACCTTGCCGGACGGGTCGCGGTGCCAGTCGCCGGGGTCGCCGAAGACCCGGACCATGGACCGGAAGACGTCGCCGACGGCCCACCGGTTCGCGCCCGGGTCGTTGATCTTCTTGCAGAGCTGGAAGAACTCGTCGATGTTCTTGGGCGCCTGCCCGCCGAGCGACTCGATGATGTCGCGCCGGTACATGATGGTCTCGGGGAACATCTCGCCCTGGAACGGCACGCCGTAGAGCCGGCCGCCGTAGACGCAGGCGTGCCACGACTCGGAGGGGATGTTCGCGAGCAGCGGGTAGTCCTTGATCTTGTCGCCGCTGAGGATGTCGGTGAGGTCGGCGAACACCTGGCCGACGCCCTCGCTGAACCGCGGCGGGATGGTGAACGTCGGCATCACGGTGATCTCGGGCACCTGCTTGGCCGCCACCATCGCGCCGAGCTTGGCCTGGTAGTCCTGGCCCTGCACCTGCTCGAACTTGACCGTGCCGCCGATGCGCTGGTTGACCGCGTCCCAGTAGGAGTTCTCCCCCAGACCGGGCGGCAGCGGCCAGAACGCCGGCGTCATCGCGGTGACCTCGCCGCCGTTGAGCACCTTGTCCTTGACCGCGTCCACCAGGTTGGTCGGGAACTTCAGGTAGCCCGCCAGCGAGCCGTTCACGCCGGGCAGGTCCGGCTTCGCGTACTCCACCGGGTGGTAGGACGGCAGCACCTTGGCCAGCGCGTCCTCGCCGAGCGCGGAGCCGGTGTGCTGCGTGGCCGGACCGCCGCACCCCACCAGCAGTGTGCCGCCGGCTGCCGCCGTGAAGGTCAGGAAGCCCCTGCGGTTGAGAATCATCGGAGAAACGCCCCTTTGTGTCGGATCAGGGAAGTTGTGCGCCCTCGCGCACGAAGAGGGGGATGTGGTCGAGCGGCGCCGCGCCCGCCCCGGCGCGGACGTCCCGCCGGTCGAGGCCACCGGTCATCTCCCGCGAACCCATCGGTGTCCCTCCTCGGGTACGTCGAAGCGCTTCGAAACGACGCGCCCGTCCGCGCCGGCGCGGACGGGCGCGGTGCTCAGCGGGTGGTGCTGGCCCGTTCGGTCAGCCGGGGCGGCAGCAGCGTCAGCGGAGGTGTCGGGGACCGGTCGAGCTTCGCCATCAGCAGCGCGACCGCGTGGTGGCCCAACTGCTCGGCCGGCACGGCGACCGAGGTCAGCGGCGGCATGAGCCGCTCGGCCTGGTCGTCGGGGCAGATCGCGACCACCGCGACGTCGTCGGGCACCTTGCGGCCCAGCGACCGCAGCACCTCGACCACGGACGGCAGCGCGGCCTCGTTGTGCACCACCAGGCCGGTCACCGCGGGGTGGCGCTCCAGCAGGCCGGTGATGGCCACCCGGACCGACTCGTGGTCGGTCTCGGTGGGCAGGGTCGTGGACGACACGCCGCGCCGCATGGCCGCCGCGCTGAACCCGGCCATCGTGCGGTGCGCGAAACCGGTGTCGCGCTGGTAGACCGCGCGGGGCGCGCCGACCAGCGCCACGTAGGTGTGCCCGAGGTCGGCCAGGTGGTCCACGCACCGCGAGCCCGCCTCGGCGAAGTCCAGGTCCACGCACGTCAGCCCGGCCGCGTCGGCGGGGAAGCCGATCAGCACCGACGGGCGGTCCAGCTCGCGCAGCACGGGCACGCGCTCGTCGTGCATCTCCACGTCCATCACGAGCAGCCCGTCGACCTGCGCGCTGCCCGCGACCCGGCGCAGGCCCGCCGCGCCCTGGTCGGCGGTCACCAGCAGCACGTCGTGGTCGTGCCGGCGGGCCGCGTTGGCGACCGCGACGACGAACTGCATCAGCACGGGCATGTGCATGCCCTCGCGCATCGGCAGCACCAGCGCCAGCACGTTGGCGCGGTTGCTGGCCAGCGAGCGGGCTCCCGCGTGCGGGTGGTAGCCCAGGGCCCGCACGCTCGCCTCGACCCGGGCCTTGGTGGCCGAGGAGATCGAGCGGCGGCCGGTGAGCACGTACGACACGGTGCTGGGCGCGACCCCGGCGTGCCGGGCGACGTCGGCGATGGTGACCACCTCAGCCCACCTCCCGCACCCGGACGCCGGCGGTCTCGGCGGTGAGCACGACGGACGTGCCGTCGACCGAGAGCCGGGTGCCCGGCGGCGCGGACCGCGACCCCGGCGTCACGTCGTGGAACGCGATCCAGGCGCCGGCCCGGGTGAACACGACCTCGTCGTCCACCAGCCGCACGCCGTCGCAGTCGTCGAAGTCCAGGGCGGGCAGCGCGCCCGTGCGCGGTCCGATGCGCTCCCCCGGCACGTCCACCACCAGCCGCGCCCGGATGTCGCGCGACGACGAGCCGGCGCACAGCTCGTACCGCCCCGCCTCCACCACGCGGCGCCGGGTGATCACGTCCCAGTGCCACAGCCGGTCCGCGCGCAGCTCCACCACCGCGGTCTCGCCCGGCGCGAGGTGGACCCGGTCGAACGACTGGAGCCTGCGCACCGGTTGGCGCACCCGCGAGTCGAGCGCGGACGAGTAGAGCTGCACCACCTCCGCGCCCGCCACCGCGCCGGTGTTGGTGACCGACAGCCGCGCCACCCCGTCGGCCCACTCCAGCGCCGAGTACTCGAACGTGGTGTAGGACAGGCCGTGGCCGAACGGGAACAGCGGTTCGCCGGTGAAGTACAGGTACGTGCTGCCCGCGCGGATGATGTCGTAGTCGAAGATGTCCGGCAGGTCGTCGTCGCCGCGGTACCAGGTCTGGGTCAGCTTGCCCGACGGGGAGTACGCGCCGAACAACGCCTCCGCCACCGCGCGGCCCTGCTCCTGCCCGCCGTGCGCGGTCCACACGATCGCGGGCAGGTGCTCCTCCTCGCCGTCCAGCGCGTACGGGTAGCTGCTCACCAGCACCAGCACCGTGTTCGGGTTGGCCTCGCGGACCGCCCGCACCAGGTCCAGCGAGGGCAGGCGCAGCGTGGTGCGGTCCTGCGTCTCCCGGCCGTTGACGTGCGGGTCGTTGCCCAGCACCAGCACGGCGACGTCCGCCCGGGCCGCCGCCTCGGCCGCGGCCGCGAGGCCGTCCACGACCCGCTCCACCTCGAACGGCCCGGTGTCGGTCTCCTGCACCTTGTTGCGCAGCACCACGCCCGCGTCGGTCAGCCGGGGCTCGAACAGCTCGCGCACGTCCCAGCCGCCCGGCATGGCGGCCGCGGCGACCAGCGAGCCGTCCTCGGCCACGCCCAGGAAGCGCCGCGAGCCCACGTCGCGCAGCGTCCACACGCCGTCGCCCCAGTCGAAGCGGTCGAACAGCGCCCGCTCGCCCAGCCCCACGACGCCGCCGCGCACCCCGAGGTAGCGGCCGTCCGCCGCGCGCAGCGCGATCCGGTCGACGCCCTCCACGAAGGTGACGGGGGCGAACTCCTCCAGTCCACGGCGGACGGTCACCTGGTACGGCAGCGTGCCGCTGTACCAGTCCTCGAACAGGGTGTCGGCGTGCGTGCCGATCACGGCCAGCGCGGCGCCCGCGGTCAGCGGCAGCGCCGACTCGTTGCGCAGCAGCACGACGGCCTGCCGTGCGGCTTCCAGCGCCAGCTCGCCGTGCGTGCCGATCACGTCGGAGGTGATGGCCGCGTACGGGTTGTCCTCCGGCGGGTCGAACTCGCCGAGCCGGAACCGCAGCGCCAGCACCCGGCCGACGGCCCGGTCCACCACCTCCTGCTCCAGCAGGCCGTCCTTGATCGCCGTGGTCACGCTCTCGATCAGCAGCGTCGGGTCGTCGTCCTGGTCGGTGAAGCTGTGCAGGCCCGCGTGGAGCAGCGCGGCGTGGGCCTCGGCCTGGGTGGGCAGGTACGCCTGCAACCCGGCCACGTTGGACGGCGCGTAGGCGTCGCTGACCACCGCCACCCCGTCCGGCGACCACGTCTGCACCTCCTGCTCCAGCAACGGGCTCAGGTGCGCCGGCCGGCCGTTCACCAGGTTGTACGACGGCATCACGGCCACCGCCGCGCCCGCCTCGACCGGACCGCGGAAGCACGGCAGCTCGTACTCGTGCAGCACCCGCGGCCGCAGGTCCGACGACGTGACGCAGCGGTCGTCCTCGTTGTTGTAGCCCAGGAAGTGCTTCAGCGTCGGCGCGGTCCGCAGGTAGCGGGGGTGGTCGCCGCGCAGGCCGCTCGCGTACGCCGTGCCCATCGCCGCGGTGAGCGTCGGGTCCTCCGAGTAGCCCTCCTCGTTGCGGCCCCAACGCGGGTCCCGCAACGGGTTCACCACCGGCGCCCACACGTTGAGGCCGTGCTTCACCGGGTCGCGGTGGTGGAAACCGCGCGCCTCCACGCCCGTCGCCTCGCCGACCCGCCGCACCAGGCCGGTGTCCCACGAGGACGCCAGGCCGATCGCCTGCGGGAACACCGTGGCGGGCCCGAGCCACGCGACGCCGTGCAACGCCTCCATGCCGGTGTGGAACCCGGCCAGGCCCAGTCTCGGCACGGCCGGCTGGTGCTGGTGCAGCAGCGCGACCTTCTCCTCGTCGGTCAGCCTGCCGAGCAGGTCGGTCACCCTGTCCTCGACCGGCAGACCCGGGTCGCGGAACGGCAACGGGGCCACGGCACACCTCTCGCGGTCGTCGAATTGTTCGAACCTGCAGCTCACTGAATCGAATCGTTTCGATCGCTGCGAAATCGTCGCCGACCGGGGGGCCAGCAGGTGGGGTGCCAGAAATGTGGCACAGCTCTCTCACCCGAGTCAACACCGAAGTTTCACGGTTGTTTCATCGGCGTTGGGGCGTCGAACGCATTCGACATTTGAGACGTTGCACGACACGCCGAACACCCCCCTCACCACGTCGTGAGGGGGGTGCCGGCGACCTTCGCGGGTCTACCCGAACAGCTCCACGTGCAGCTGGAACGCCGTGGCGATCTCAGCCTGCGCCCAGAACCGGTGGTAGGTGAAGGTCGGCGCGGGGCCGCCGTCCAGGTACGCCTGGACCTTCGGCCAGTCCTTGTCCTGCTTGAACATCGAGCGGATGTCCACGAAGGACACGCCGGGCTTGATCTGGTCGCCGTTGGGCATGGTGCCCGACCAGCCCGAAGGCACGTACGGACCCTCACGCGTCGACGTGTTGTAGACGTCGTCGAAACGGTTGTAGTCCTTGCGCTCCTCCGGCACCGCGATGCCCTTGTCGTCCTTGTGCGCCAGCAGCGCCGTCAAGAGGCCCTCGCCGACGGTCTTCGCCTGGGCGTTGCCCGACTTGGCCGCGTAGTTGAGGAGGGTCTTGGCGTAGGACGCGGCGATGCCGACGTCCTGGCTGAAGTTGAGCACGCGGACGCGCAGGTTCGCGTTGGAACCCGGGTTCGAGGCGTTCCAGGTGTCCGGCGCGCCGGTCCACTCCAGGTCCGAGGGGATCTGGAACTGGCCGTTGGCGCCGACCGTGGTGTTCGCGATGGCCCAGGGGACCCACTTGTCGAGGATCTTCTTGGCCGCCGCGTTGCCCGTCTTCTCGTACAGGGCGGCGGTGCGCTCCATCTGCCACGCCTGGAAGCCGAACCAGCGGTTCGACGGCGGGTCGCGCCACACCGGGTGGGCGTCGTAGAACATGCCGTAGAAGGTCGGCGTGCCCGACGGCGGCGCGGCGTACTGGCCCTCCCAGCTGTTCGTCACGCCACCGGCGATGGCGCCGTCAGCGGACTGCAGCCACTGGAGCAGCTCGAGCTGCCGGGTCATCGACGTGGCCCAGTCCTGCTGGCCGGTCGCGGACTTCGGCTTCAGGGCCGGCACGTTCGCCAGCGCGTAGGCCGCCAGCGGGTTCTGGTAGCCCTGGTGCGACGCGCCGTCACCGATGCGCCACGCCCAGCCGGCCGACGTGTCGGTCGCGCCACCCCACGCGTAGTACCAGGACATCAGGTAGTGCGCGCTGTCCTTGCCGGTACCGGCCGCGCAGTTGGGGCTGGTGCAGTTGCCGATCTTCTTGAAGTACTTGTCGAACATGGCGTAGCGGAGGTAGTCGCCCATCTTGGCGGCCTTCTCCAGCTCCGACGAGATCTCGCTCGCCTTGCCCTGCTCGGTCGCCCACTCGTTCGCCAGCATGGCCACCTGCACCGCACGCGCGTCGGCGTCCGGGGCGTTGGTGTACTTCCACTGCTTGGCGTAGCTGGCGTCCTTGGTGAACAGGTCGAGGAAGCCGTTGGGGCCACCGTGCGCGAACGTGTCGCAGGACGGCTGCGGGATGGTCTCCCACACCGACTCGGACGAGCCGCGCTGGTAGGTGTTGATGTACGCGGGCGCCGCGTCGGACTCGTCGCCGCACCGGCCGAAGCCGTAGGTGTTGTCGACGTCGAGCAGCCAGTGCATGCCGTAGATGTCGCTGGTGCCGTACGCGGACTTCAGCTCGGCCGCGATCGGGTCACGGCCGACCGGCACGTTCGAGTCGAGCTGCGACGGGTACTGGTCCATCCGCGGGTGCTCGGGGGCGTACGTCGCGGGCTTGGACGCGTCGTACTTGTCGTTGGTCGGCTGGTCCGCCCGGGCCGGGATGATGTACTTCTCCATCGACGCCCAGGCCTTCTTGAACGGCGCCCAGTCGCCCACGATCTTGCCGTAGCTGGCCTCGAGCCACAGGTAGTAGCTGAACGCCTCGGACGTGGTCTGGTGACCGTGGTCCGGCGCCTCGACCATCAGCGTCTCGATCGAGTGGTACGGCACCTTCAGCCCGTCGGAGAAGGTGCGGAAGTAGCCGCTCGCCGGGTCGTTGATCTTGGCGTAGAGGTCCAGGAACTCCTGCTCGAACGGCGAGGTGTCGGCGCTGGTCTCGCGGACCTCGACCGACGCCGACGCCGCGCCGGTGGCGCTCGCGGTGAAGGTGGCCGTGGCGAGCGTGCCGCCGTTGGCCGCCGAGGTGACCGTGACGTTCTGCTTGGTCGACCAGTTGGTCGGGGTGAACGTCAGCGTCGTCGGAGCGGCCGTGAGGTCGGTGCTGCCGGCCGAGCGGGCCACGCTGACCGTCACGTTCGAGGTCGGCGCGGTGGCCAGCGAGACGCCGAAGGTGGCGGTGGCGCCCTGCCGCACGGTCAGCGACGCCGGGCTGGCCTGGATCGCCTGGCCCGCGATGACCCTGATGCTCGCGATGCTGGAGTTGCCGATGCCGCCCTTGTCGTCCGTGGCGCGGGCCACGATCGCGTGCTCACCCACGGTCGCGCCGGTCCACGAACCCGTGTACGGGGCCGAGGTGTCGGTCGCGACGACGACGCCGTCGGCCAGGAACTCGACCTTGGCGACGGTCCCGTCGCTGTCGGTCGCGGTGGCCGCCAGCGGGATCGCCTGGCCGGACTGGAACGTCTGCGCGGGCGTCGGCGAGGTCAGCGACACCGTCGGGTTGACGTTGACGTTCGGGCCCGTGCAGCGGGTGCCGTTGAGCGCGAAGTCCGTCGGCGGCCGGTTCTGGCCGCTCCACGAGCCGTTGAAGCCGGGCGTGACGGTCGCGCCGGTGCCCAGGTTGGGCGACCAGCTCGGGGCCGCCACGGTCACCGCGCTGCCGCTCTGGCTGAACGTGCCGTTCCAGCCCTGCTGCACGCGCTGGCCGTCCGGGAAGGTCCACGTGAGGCGCCAGTTGTTGACCGCGTCACCCTCGTTGCGGATCGACACGTTGGCGCCGAAGCCACCCTGCCACTGGCTCGTGACCTGGTAGTTGACCGTGCACGCCACGGCCGCGTTCGCCACCGGCGCGACGAACGGCATAACACCCGCGGCGGTCGCCGCCGCGGCTATCAGCGCGAGCGGACCGGTGCGCAACCGTCCCGCTCTGGTGCGGTACCTCATGCGTCCTCCTCCTGCACGGATCAGCCATTGACCCGCGAGCTTGAAAGGGCGTGGCGGGGAGTGGGGTCGGCACGGGACGCCTGGGCGCGCAGAACGCCCCGTGCCGAGTCTCGGGGTGCTAGGGCTCCACGCCCCAGGCGAGGGCGCCGCCGGTGTAGGCGGTCACCCGGTCGAAGTCGGTGAGGGTCGAGCTGACCCGGTAGCTGTGGTCGTCGGCCTGGTTGAAGGACGACCAGTCGGACTTGGCCACCCGGAGCTGGATGTCGCCGGTGCTCGCGCCCGCGGCGAGCGTGCCCGAGGCGAAGGACACCTCGAGGTAGGCGTCCGCGCCGGTGCGCGCGCTGGGCAGCTTCACCACGGTGGCGCGGACGTTGGCGCAGCCGACCACCGCCCAGTCGCAGAACACCTGGTAGTTGGCGTTCGCGGACTCGCCGGTGAACCAGTACCGCAGGGTCACGGTGGACCGGTCGACCGCCGCCGTGCCGCGGTTGACCACGGCGAGCGTGGCGCCGATCTGGTTGGCGGTCGCGCCGCCGTTGCCGCGCTGCTGCACGGCCAGCGTGCCGGTCACCCCGCCGGTCCTGGTCCGGAACGTCACCGCGGTGCTCGCCGCGGAGGTGTTGCCGGCGGCGTCCCTGGCCCGCACGGCGAACGTGTAGGAGGTGTCGGCGGCGAGGCCGGTCAGCTGGTGGCTCACGCCGGTCGTGGTCGCCGCGACCGTGCCGTCGGGGCGCAGCACGTCGTAGCCCGTCACGCCCACGTTGTCGGTGGCGGCGGTCCAGGTGAGCGTCGCGCCCGTGCTGGAGATCGCGGAGGCGGTCAGTCCACCCGGGACGGTCGGCGCCTGGCGGTCCCCGTTGTCGGCGACCGTGATGGTGACCGGCGTGCTCGCCGCGGACAGGTTGCCCGCCGCGTCCCTGGCCCGCACCGAGAACGAGTGCACGCCGGGCGCGAGGCCGGAGAGGGGGAACGTCGGGGTGGCCGTGGCACCTACGACCGTGCCGTCCGCCCGCAGCACGTCGTAGCCGGTCACCCCGACGTTGTCGGTGGAGGCGGTCCAGCTCAGGGTGTAGGTGTTGTTCGAGCCGGTGACCACCCGCAGCGCCTGCGGGACGGTCGGCGCCTCGCGGTCCACGACCGCCGGGCCGGGCTCGTTGCCCCACAGGACCTTGCCGTCCTGGGCGAGCACCACGCGATCGGTCAGCGCCACCGTGTTGCCCGTGCCCAGGCCCGCGTAGGACCAGTCGTTGGACGGGTCCCAGCTGCCCGCGCTGGTGATGCGGAACTGCACCTCGTGCTTGTGCGCCGACTGGCCGCCGGGGTAGACGCCGGGGCACGGCACGTCCACGTAGTACACCGAGCCGCTGTGCTGCTTGGGCGCGGTCGGCGTGCCGCACTGGTTGTAGTTCGTGGTGACGGTGATCTGGTCGGGCGTGGTGGCGCCGTCGAGGGTGAAGTAGTAGCGCAGCGAGCCGTTGAACATCCGGGCGGGCCACGCGGTCTTGTTGATGACGAACGCCTTGATCTCGGTGAAGCCGGGCGCGCTCTGGTTGACCGACGCCTGCACGGTCAGCTCGGGGCCGTCGGTGGCCTCGGCGACCGGGAAGTTGGCCAGCGGCGTGCCGCCGTACTCCTTGTAGAGCCGGGCGAGCGCGCCGGTGAAGGCCGCGTTGTAGTCCAGCGCGACCTCGTTGGCGACGAAGTCGGTGCGGTCGTCCTTGTACGCGTCGTTGTTGGTGCCGGGACCGCCGACCAGCGCGCCGTACAGGACGTGCCGGCTGGTCGCGGGCTCCTGCATGGTGTCGGCCCACGCGCCGTGCGCGGTGCGGTGGTGCGGGTTGCGCGGCGGGTTCGCGCCGAAGCCGACGACGTAGCTCGAGTTGCGCGGGTTGTCGCCGAGCGCGTAGTTGATCTGCCGCACGCCGAAGTCGTGGTAGGTGGCGGCCCTCGCGGCGTCGCGCTCGCGCAGCCAGTCGCCGTAGACCAGGGCGACGAACGCGGTGTTGGCGGCGTACCGCAGCGAGCCCCAGGTGTCGAGGTGCGCCTGGCCGCCCGGCGAGTACCGCACCCGGTTGCCGTTGTAGCCGGTGGTCCAGTAGTCGAGCCAGCGGTTGGCGTCGGCGATGTACTCGGCCTCGCCGGTCAGCTTGGCCAGCAGCACGTACGCGCCGTACGACTTGTCGTCCCAGGCGATCGTCCACCGGTAGGACCGGGTGGTCGTCTGCGGCTCGGTGGACAGCTTCGAGTACTCCGCCTTGGCCTTGGTCAGGTAGCTCGCGTCGCCGGTGGCCCGGTACAGCCAGGCCGCGCCCCACACCAGCTCGTCCTGGTAGCCGCTCCAGGAGTTGTAGAAGTTGGCCGCGTCGGTGATGCAGGAGCTGTACTTGCCGCGGTAGGTGTCGGCGAAGCTGTAGAGCTGCTTGGCGTGCGTCAGCAGGGTCGCCGCGTACGTCGGGTCGGTCTGCTTGAACACCATGGACGACGCGGCCATCGCCGCGGCGTACTCGCCGGCGAGGTCCGAGCCGGGGCAGGAGGCGTCCACTTTGTACGCCGGGCGGGCCATCTGCATGACCTCGGCCGCGCCCCACCACTTGTGGTCGTCGTCGCCCTTGCCGACCTGGCCGTAGACCACGTTCGGCGACGGGTGCGCCTTGATGATCCAGTCCGTGCCCCACTTGAGGTTCGCCATGAGGTGCCGCAGCTGACCCGAGTCCTCGTAGGCGTCCCGGTTCTCGACCGCGCCCCACGCGAGCATCGACATCGTGGCCGCGAACGGCAGGCCGAACTTGACGTGGTCGCCCGCGTCGTAGAAACCGCCCGAGAGGTCGAGGCCGACGTCGCTGCCGTCGCGCAGCGCCGAGTCGCCGCGCCAGTTGACCCGGTTGTCCGCGGGGAGGTCGCCGGACCGCTGGGCGTCGTAGAACCAGATCGACTTCTGGAGGGCCTCGCCGTAGTTGAACGCGGGCGCGGCCGTCGCGGACGGTTGGAACGGGGTCAGCGTCGCGGCGCTGACCAGCACGGCTAGCGTGCCGGCCAGTGCCCCGGACATGCGTCGTCGCATGCGGTGCCTCCGAGGGGCAGGGCGGTGGAGGTTTCTGGGAGCGCTCCCAGTCGGGGACTGTAACGGCATCGAAACACCGTGAAAAGAGGGTTCAGCCACAAAGGCTTGACAAATTCGGCTCGGCAGCCCTCGGGCCGTGGGCCGAATGTCGGCCCGCGCTGCGCCGAATGACGCAGCGTGGGGGAGCGCTCCCAGAAAGTCACCGCGGGCCGCCGCTACCGAACCCGGCAGGTCAGCTCGGGCAGGGTCGCCGTCCCGGACGCGGTGAACCCGAAGGACCCCGAAGCGCCGGGGGCGAGCGCGCCGTTCCAGCCCACGTCGTCCACGGACACCGAGGTGCCGCTCTGGGTCAACCTGCCGTTCCACAGCGAGTTGATCGTGTGGTCGACGCCCCTCGTCCAGGTGACCGTCCAGCCGTTCGACCGCGCGGCGCCGGTGTTGGTGACGGTGACGTCGGCCTGGAACCCGCCCTGCCAGGAGGAGGTGATGCGGGCGGTGGCCGTGCAGCCGCCGGGCGGTGGTGCCGTGGTGGTGGTCGTCGTCGTGGTCGTGGTGGTGGTCGTCGTGGTGGTGCTCGTGGTGGTCGTGGTCGGGGCGTAGCTCAGCCCGTGGCCCAGCGGGTAGAGCGCGGGCTTGCCGTCACCGGCGTTGATCGGCTGCTGCGAGCTGCTGCCCATCCAGGTCACGGGCAGCTTGCCGGTCGGGTTGTAGTCCCCGAACAGCACGTCCGCGACGCCGCGGCCCTCGGTGCCGGGCAGCCAGGAGGCGAGCAGCGCGTTCCAGCTCCCCTGCTGGCCGACGAGGTCCAGCGGGCGCCCGGAGACCAGCACGACGACCACCGGGATGCCCGCCGAGCGCAGCCGGTTGATCGTCTCCAGGTCCTCGCGGTCCAGGCCGAGGCCGTTCGGCCGGTCGCCCTGGCCCTCCGCGTACGGGGTCTCCCCCACCACCGCGATGGCCGCGGTGTACGAG
This sequence comes from Actinosynnema sp. NPDC004786, assembly GCF_053601135.1. Classification (NCBI taxonomy): domain Bacteria; kingdom Bacillati; phylum Actinomycetota; class Actinomycetes; order Pseudonocardiales; family Pseudonocardiaceae; genus Actinosynnema; species Actinosynnema sp. NPDC004786. The sequence goes on from NZ_JBSGBG010000007.1 coordinate 179,852, forward strand.
CCGTCGACCCCCGCGCCGTAGCGGTCGTGGGTGATCGTGGCGCGCGAGCCGACCAGGTCGCGGATGCCCTGCAGGATCGTGGTGCCGGGGGTGGTGTTGCCGCTGCCGCCCTGCCAGGTGATCGTCCAGCCGCCGCTCTGGTAGCCGATGTTGTCGGCCGACTTGCCCGCCACGAAGTACTTGCCGGACTTGGCCAGCGGCAGCACGCCGTCGTTGCGCAGCAGCACCTGCGACTGCCGCACCGCCTGGCGGGCCAGGTCGCGGTGCGCCGCCGAGCCGACGGTCGAGGTGAGCGAGCGGTCGGTGAGCGGGCGCTCGAACAGGCCCAGCTCGAACTTCTTGGTCAGGATGCGGCGGTTGGCGTCGTCGATCCGGGCCGTGCTCACCCGGCCGGCCTGCACCTCGGCCTTGAGCAGGCTCGTGAACCGCCGGTAGTCGGTCGGGACCATCACCATGTCGATGCCCGCGTTGACGGCCGCGGCGACCTCCGCGCCGGTGAACCCGGTCGCGCCGTCGAGCTGGTCGATGCCCGCCCAGTCGGAGACCACGAACCCGGTGAAGCCCAGTTCGCCCTTGAGCAGGTCGGTGATCAGGTAGCGGTGGCCGTGCGCCTTGACGCCGTTCCAGCTGCTGTAGGAGATCATCACCGAACCGACGCCCCGGTCGACGGCGGCCCGGAACGGCGGCAGGTGCACCGCGCGCAGCTCCTGTTCGCCGATCCGGGCGTCGCCCTGGTCGTCGCCGCCCTCGGTGCCGCCGTCGCCGATGAAGTGCTTGGCGGTGGCGAGCACGGAGCCGGGCGTGCCGCCGAGCGTCGCGCCCTGGAGGCCGTCGATGTAGGTCGTCATCGCGGTCGGGATCTCCGGGACCTCGCCGAACGACTCGTAGGTGCGGCCCCACCGGTCGTCGCGCGCCACGCACAGGCACGGCGCGAAGTTCCAGTCGATGCCGGTGCCCGCGACCTCCGTCGCGGTGACCTCGCCGATGCGCTTGACCAGGTCGGGGTCGCGCGTGGCGCCCAGGCCGATGTTGTGCGGGAAGATCGTCGCGCCGCGCACGTTGTTGTGCCCGTGCACGGCGTCCACGCCGTAGATCAGCGGGATCCCCAGCGGCGCGGACATCGCCGCGCGCTGGAAGCCGTCGTACATGTCCGCCCACGCCTGGGGCGTGTTCGGGCTCGGCGCGGAACCGCCGCCGGACAGCACCGAGCCGATCCGGTAGGTGGCGAGGTCGGAGGTGGCGGCGAGGGCGCCGCGGTCGACCTGCGTCATCTGGCCGACCTTGTCGTCGAGCGACATGCGGGCGAGCAACTGCTCGACCCGCGGGTCGGCCTGGGTCGCCACCTGGGCGGCGGCCACGGGTCGCAGGTGCGGCACGAGCACGGTGGCGGCGAGGGCGACGGAGGCCAGGAGGGCCGTCGTCACCGCGAGGGGTCGGGAGGGGCTGCGCGTCATTGCGGTGCCTCCGGGTCGGGACAGGGTCCGGGGAGAAGGACTGGGAGCGTTCCCAGACTAGGAATGTCCGGTTTAAAGCACCAGACTTGGGCTTTTCGGCGCAGCACCAGCGCCATCGCACGGCCTAATTCGACAACTTTTTCGACATCAACTTCGAACGGGCCGTGATCCGGGTCTCACTCACTCGAACGGCGCAATGGCGCGGTGAAAATATGACTGTGAGTGGCGAACGCCGCGTTCATCGGCGGGCGACCGGTCTCAGGTGCGGTTCATTCGGCGTTTTCTTCACGGACCGTATAAACCGGTGCGGGCACCGGTCGATCACGGCCTCTTTTCTTCACCGTTTCCGACTGGCTACAGTCCTGCCACCTGGGAGCGCTCCCAGGTGGAGTCAGCCCCCGTTCAGCACCGACGCTGCGAGGACCTTCCGATGCGAGCACACATCACGCACGTTACCGGCCACGACGCCCGGCGACCGCGGCACAGGGCCAGGCTGGCCACGGCCGGTGCGCTGTCCAGCGCGTTGGTCGCCAGTGCGGTGGCCCTGGTGCTCGGCGGCGGCGCCACCACGGCGCAGGCAGCCGACTCCGCGTTCTACGTCGATCCGAACACCTCCAGCGCCAGGTGGGTCGCCGCCAACCCCGGCGACTCCCGTGCGGCGGTGATCCGCGACCGGATCGCCTCCGTGCCGGCGGCGCGGTGGTTCACCACCACCAACACCTCGACGGTGCGTTCGGAGGTCAGCTCCTACGTCGGCGCGGCGGCGGCGGCCGGGAAGATCCCGATCATGGTGGTCTACAACATCCCGAACCGCGACTGCGGTGGCGCCAGTGGCGGCGGCGCGCCGTCCCACGACGCCTACCGCGCCTGGGTGGACGAGGTCGCGGCGGGGCTGGCGGGCCGGCCCGCGTGGATCGTGCTCGAACCGGACGTGCTGCCGATCATGAGCAACTGCCAGAGCGCCGACCAGCAGAGCCAGACCAGGGCGTCGATGGCCTACGCGGGCAAGAAGCTCAAGGCCGGTTCCGGGCAGGCCAAGGTCTACTACGACATCGGCAACTCGGCGTGGCTGACCCCGTCGGAGGCCGCCAACCGGCTGCGCGCCGCCGACATCTCCAACAGCGCCGACGGCATCGCCTCGAACGTGTCGAACTACCGCCGCACGTCCGACGAGGTGGCCTACACCAAGAACATCCTCAACGCCGTGGGCGACGGCAGGCTCACCGCCGTGATCGACACCAGCCGCAACGGCAACGGCCCGCTGGGCACCGAGTGGTGCGACCCGGCCGGGCGCGCCATCGGCACGCCCAGCACGACCAACACGGGCGACTCCCGCATCGCCGGGTTCCTCTGGGTGAAGCTGCCCGGCGAGGCCGACGGCTGCATCGCACCGGCGGGCCAGTTCGTGCCGCAGCGCGCCTACGACCTGGCCATCGCCGCCGGCCCGACGTCCACCACTACCTCCACGACCACGAGCACCACCACCACTACTTCCACGACCACGACCACCACGACCACCACATCGCCTCCAGGGGGCGCATGCCGGGTGACGCACCGCGTGGTGAGCCAGTGGTCGGGCGGTTACACCGGTGAGATCGTCATCGAGAACCGGGGCGCTGCGATCAACGGCTGGACCCTGACGTTCTCCGCGCCCGGTGTGACCGTTTCCCAGGGCTGGAACGGGACGTGGACCGACAGCGGCGACATCGTCCGCGTCGGCAACGCTTCCTGGAACGGCGCGCTCGCGACCGGTGGTACCGCGACCATCGGTTACAACGCGAGCTTCAGCGGCGGTACCCCACCGTTCACTTCTCCCACTCTGAACGGTGCGGCGTGCGGCTGACGCCGTAGCCCAGCCCTCGCAGCGGCTCCCCTCCCCGACTGGCAGTCAACGGGAGGGGAGCCGCTCTCCTTATATCCTGGTGCCGTGACCGAACCGATGTCCGTCGCGCGGGGCGTGGCCCTGGCCGGCGACCCGGACGACGCGGTGCGCGAGGCGTTGTCGACCGACCCCGCCGCGCCGGCCGAGGCGCTGGCGCTGCTGGCCGACGACCCGCGGCCGGCGATCCGCGCGAACCTGCTCACGCACCCCGCCGTGCCCGCCGACCTGCGGTACCAGGTGCACGCGTCGCTGGCCGCACAGGCCGCCGCCGGTGACCGGGAGGCGGAGAACGCGCTGGCGTGGGTGCGCTACGACCGTTCCGGCCGCACCGCGTGCGATCGGCCCGGATGAGCGCGCCCGACCGCTGCCCGTGCGGGCTGGGCGAGCCGTACGAGGCGTGCTGCGGCCCGTACCACCGGGGGCTGCGCAAGGCCCCGACCGCCGAGGCGCTGATGCGGTCCCGCTACAGCGCGTTCGCGGTGGGCGACGAGGACTACCTGCTGGCCACGTGGCACCCGACCACCCGACCGGCGTCGCTGGAGCTGGACCCGGAGCAGCGCTGGACCCGCCTGGAGATCCTCGACCGCGCCGACGGCACCCTGTTCCAGTCGACCGGCACGGTCGAGTTCCGCGCCCACTACCGCGTGGGCGGCCACCACGACGTGCTGCACGAGCGGAGCCGCTTCGTCCGCGAGCACGGCTCCTGGCTCTACCTCTCCCCCACCTGACCCTGATCGCCCCCACCTGCCCCCCGAACGCCCCCACCTGCCCCCGAACGCTCACCTCACCCGTTCCGAACGTAGGACACACGCGACCTGAACGTAGGACACACGCGTGTGTCCTACGTTCGGAACGCGTGTGTCCTACGTTCAGGTACCCCGAGTTCAACGCTCAGGTCAGCGCGGGGCGTTGTGGGAGCCCCGGACGTTGGTCGCCGAGCCGCGCGGGAGGGTGCACGCCGCGCTCGTGTTGAACGGGCCGGCGGACGTGTCCAGCCCGCTCCGCCGCCGGGTGCCCTCGTAGCCCGCCTCGCACGGCGGGGGCTCGAAGAACGTCAGCGCCAGCCCGAACCGCGCCTGCCCGGACGCCAGCGTGGACGCGCCCACCGACACCGCGTCCGGCAGCGTCACCAGCACCTCCTCCACCGCCCCCTGCCGCGTGACCAGCACGTCGGCCGTGGTCAGGAGGTTCGCCAGGACGACCCCGAGGTTCGGCCCCGACTCCCGCAGCAGGGCGCTGACCTGCGCCGACGCCCCGGGCACGGCCCCGATCAGCCGCCGCAGGTCCCCGTCGCCCGCCCGCAGCCGCGCCGCCACCAGCAGGGCGCTGTCCGCGAACGACTCGATCGCCGCCGCGTGGTCCACCTGCGTCCGCAGCACGGTGGCCGAGTCGGTGAGCAGCCGGGTGGTCTGCGGCAGGTGGGCGGTCGCGGTCGCCACGAACTCCGCCGTGGCGTCCAGCAGCGCCTGGAGGTCCGGCCCGGTCCCCCGCAACGCCTGGTCCAGCTCGTCCACCACGGTCCGCAACGAGTCCTGCGGCACCGAGCGGGCCAGGTCGTCCAGGCTCGCCAGCACCCGCTCCACCGGCAACGGCAGCGTGGTGCGCGCCCGCGGGATCACCGAGCCGTCACCCAGGAACGGCCCACCGCCGCCCCGCGGTCGCAGGTCGACGTACTGCTCGCCCACCGCCGACCGGTTGGCCACCACGGCGTCCAGGTCCGCCGGGATCGGCGGCGCGCCCGCCGCGATGCGCAACTCGACCTCGACCTGCCCGTCGCCCAGCCGCACGGGACCGACCCGGCCCACCGGCACGCCCCGGTACGTCACCTCGCCGCCGGTGAACAGCCCGCCGGTCCGGGCCAGCTCCAGCCGGACCACGTACCCGTCGTCCACCACCACGAGCCCGGCGTACCTGGCGCTCACGTAGCTGACGCCGAGCAGCGCGACGACGACGAACAACGCGATCCGCACCCTGGTCCGCCCGGTGATCATCGACGGCCTCCCGGCGGGGTCAGCGTCAGGTACGCGTTGAGGTAGTCGCCCTTGATCCCGTCCAGCACCGCGTCGGTGAACGGGAACGTCAGCAGCATCTCCAGCGACTGCGGCAGGTTCTGCCCGGACTCGGCGAGCCGCCGCAGCGTCGGCTCCAGCGCCCGCAGGTCGGCCACCAGGTCGTCCCGGCTCCGGTCGACGGTGTCCACGGCCACGTCGGACAGCTCGTCCACCGCGTCCAGCAGCCCGACGAGCTGCCCGCGCTGCTCGTGCAGCACCCGCAACCCCGGCTCCAGCCCGTCCAGCACCTCGCCGATGTCGTCCTTCCGGGACTCCAAAGCGGACGCGAGGCGGTTCATCCCGTCCAGCGCACGGGTGATCTCGCCCTTGTGCGAGTCCAGCGCCCCCACGAACGTGTCCAGGGTGGACAGCAGCGACCGCACCGCGGCCTCGTTGCCGGACAACGCCGCGCTCAGCTCCCGCGAGATCTCCTGGAGCTGCCCGATCCCGCCGCCGTTGAGCAGCATCGACAGCGCGCCGAACACCTCCTCCACCTCGGGGTTGCGGTTGGTCCGGGTCACGGGGATCAACGCGCCGTCCACCAGCGGCGACGCCGACCGCTCGGCCGGCGCGACCAGCTCGACGTACTTCTCGCCCAGCAGGCTCGACTGCCGCAGCAGGGCCAGCGCGTTGGCCGGCAGCAGCACGTCACCGCGCACCGCGACCCGCACCAGCGCCGTCGAGCCGTCCTCGGACAACGCGATGTCCTCGACCTTGCCCACCGGCACGTCGTCCACCTTCACCCCGGCCTGCGGCACGAGGTCGAGCACGTCGTCGAACTCGACGGTCACCCGGTACGGCCGGTCGCCGAGGTCCGCGCCGCCGGGCAGCGGCAGGTCGTACGCGCTCGGCGTGGCCGAGCACCCGGTCAGCACGAGCACGAGCACCAACGCCGCCCACCGCATCACCGCGCACCCCCCGGCACGCTGAGCAGGTCGGCCACGAACTCGTCCAGGTTGGCCCGCGCGGTCAACGTCCCGGTCCGCGGGTCGTAGGCGTCGACCACGTTGTGCAGCGCGACGGGCGCGACCTCGACCACCTCCGCCAGCGACTGCTGCTGCCGGACGAGCACCCCGGTCAACGCGGCGAGGTCGTCCACCGTGGACCGCACCCGGTCGCGGTTGTCGTGCACGAAGTCCCGCACCTGCTCCAGGGCCGCGGCCAGCTCGCCCAGCGCCGCGCCGAGGTCCTCCCGTTCGGCGGCGAAGAAGCCGGACACGTCGGCCAGCTGGTCGACCAGCCGCCCCACCTGCTCGTCGTCGGCCGCGAGCACGGAGGTGAACCGCTGGAGGTGGTCCACGGCGCCGAACAGGTCCTCGCGCGACCCGGCCAACGTCCGGGCCGCGTCCGCGAGCTGCCGGACCGACTCGTTCAGCGCGCCGCCCGTCCCGTCGAGGTTGGCCGCGCCCGTGCGCAGGAGGTCGGACAGCGCGCCCTCGCGGTTCGCGCCGTCCGGGCCGAGCGCGGTCAGCACCCGGTCCAGGCTCGCGTACAGCTCGTCCAGCTCGACCGTGCCCGCGGTCCGCGCGGCCGGGATCACCGCGCCGGGGGCGAGCTTGTCGCCGCCGGTGTAGACGGGGGTGAGCTGCACGTACCGGTCGGCCACGACGGTCGGCGACACGATCACGGCGCGGGCGTCGGCGGGCACGTCCACGCCCTCGTCCAGCTCCAGGTCCACCCGCACGGACGCGCCGTCGGGCGCCACGGCGGCCACCCGGCCCACCTTCACCCCGAGCACCCGCACGTCCGAGCCCTCGTACACGCCGACGGCGGCGGCGAACTGCGCCGTCACGCGGGTCGGCGAGGGCTGGAGGAAGACCCACCACACCGCGGCGGTCACGACGAGCACCACGGCGTACCACTGCGCCAGCCCGACGACGAGGCGGCGGTCGGCCCGCGTCCGGATGAACATCAGCGCTCCCCCTGCGGGCAGTCGCGCCGCGCGCCGGGCTCGACGACCAGGCCGCACAGGTAGGTGTCCACCCACCGGCCGTTGCCCAGGGAGTTGGTGAGCAGCCGGTAGTAGGGCCCGGCCAGGGCGAGCCCCCGGTCCAGCGCGTCCTGGTTGTCCCGCAGCACGTCGGTGACGCGCTCCAGCCGCTCCAACGCGGGCCGCAACTGCTCCTGGTTGTCCGCGACCAGGCCGGACAGCTCCCGGGACAGCTCCCGCGTGCCGTCCAGCAGCCGGGCGATGGCGTCCCGGCGGCGCCCGACCTCCTCCAGCAGCAGGTTGCCGTCGGTGATGAGCGCGGCGAAGTCCTCGTTCCGCGCCGCCAGCACCCCGCTGACCCGGTTCGCGCCCTCGACCAGCGACGCCAGCTGCTCGTCGCGGGAGGAGATCGTCTTCGACAGCGCCGACAGGCCGTCCAACGCCTGCCGCACGTGCTCGGGCGAGTCGCGGAAGGCGTCCGACAGCACCCGGAAGCTCTCCGCGAGCCGGTCCGTGTCGATCGCCGCGACCGTGGCCGAGAGCCCGTTGAACGCCTCGACCACGTCGTACGGCGAGGTGGTGCGCTCGACCGGGATGGCGCCGGTGAGCGGGTCGTGGCCCGCGGGCTCCAGCGCCAGGTACTTCTGCCCGAGCAGGGTCTTGATCCGGATCTCGGCCCGGCTGCGGTCGCCCAGCTCGACGCCCTCGACCCGGAACGCCACCCGCACCCGGCCCTCGTGCAGCCCGACGTCGGTGACCGCGCCGACCTTCAGGCCCGCGACGCGGACCTCGTCGTCCACGCGCAGGCCGGCCGCCTCGGTGAAGTCGGCGGTGTGCACGGCGCCGCCGCCGAAGAACGGCAGGTCCTCCAGGAAGAAGGTGAGCAGGGCGGTGACCGCGACGACCAGGAGCCCGACAGCTCCCAGCAGCACCGGTCTGCGGGTCATCGGTGACACCTCGATTCGGTCACGGGGATGCCGACCGGCGGGCCGCCGGGCGCGGGCGACGCCTGCGAGGAGGCGAAGCACAGGTAGAAGTTGAGCCAGGAGCCGTAGGACGCGGTGCGGCCGATGGCCTCGAACTTCACCGGCAGGGTGCGCAGGAACGGCTCCAGCTCCGGCGCGTCGCCGAGGGTGCCCGCGAGCAGCCCGAGCGCGGCGATGTCGTCCTTGAGCGGTTGGCGGCCCTGCTCCAGCAGCGACGCCGTGCTGTCGCTCAACGCGGCCAGGCCGGTGATGGCGTCGCCGATCGGCTGCCGGTCGGCGGCGAACCCGGACACGAGCTGCCTCATCGACGTGAGCAGGGCGTCGAGCCGGTCGTCGCGCGACTCGACCGTCTCCAGCACCGCGTTGAGGTTCTCGACCACCTCGCCGATCACGTCGTCCTTGGCGGCCAGCGCGGTGGTGAGCGACGCGGTGTGCGCGAGCAGGCTCTCGACCGTGCCGCCCTCGCCCTGGAGCACCTGGACGATCTCCAGGGAGAGCTTGTTCACGTCCTCCGGGTTCAGCGCCTGGAACAGCGGCTTGAAGCCGTTGAACAACGCGGTCAGGTCGAGCGCGGGCGTGGTCCGCTCGACCGGGATCAGGCCACCGGGCGGCAGCGTGGCGTCGACCCGCCCGGCGGGCTGCTCCAGCGCGACGTACCGCTGCCCCACCAGGTTGCGGTACTTGACGGTGGCGGTGACGTCGGCGGACAGCCGCCTGCCGTCCGCGACGGAGAACCCGACGTCCACGAACCGGTCGTCCACCAGCTCCAGCGACTCGACCTGGCCGACCTTGACCCCGGACATGCGCACGTCGTCGCCCTCGGCCAACGCCGTGACGTCGGTGAACCGCGCGGTGTAGGCGACGGTGCCGCCGACCCGGCTGCCCGCGATGGTCGCCGCCAGGAAGGCGGTCGCGGCGATCGTGACCGCGGCGAACACCAGGAACTTCGTCAGCGGCGCGGCGAGGGGTCTCATCGGGCTCCCATCAGCAGGCCGGCCCAGTCGGGCACCCGGTCCGGGGCCACGGCGGTGAGCGGGCCGGTCGGGCAGTGCGGTCCGCCGCCGCGCCGGTGCGCCGGCTCGTCCCGGCCGGGCACGTACGCCTCACCCGGCGGGACGACGGTGACCTCGGCGTGCACGCCCGGCTGGTCGGTGCCCTTGCCCAGCACCTCGTCCATGCGCGGCCGGAGGGCGTTGACGGCGGCGAGCACACACGGGAACTCGGGCGAGTAGGTGGCGACCAGTTCGAGCGTCGGCCGGGCGCGGTCGGCCAGCGCGACCGCGGTCTCGCCGTGGGCGCGGACGAACCCGGTGAGGTCCGCGGCGGCGGTCGTGAGGCTGCCGTACACGGCGTCGAGGTTCGCGCGCTGGTCGGCGAGCGTGCGGCTGACCGCGGTGGCGTCCGCCAGCGCCCGCACCAGGTCCGGGCCGGCGTCCGCGTACACCCCGGCGACGTCGGCGAACCGGGTGATGTCCTCCTGGAGCACCGGGAGCTGCGGGTTCAGCTCGCGCAGGTACGCGTCGAGCCGCGCGATCGCCTGCCCCAGGGTCGCCCCGCGACCGCGCAGCGCCCGGGCCGCCGAGGTGAGCGCGGCGGCGAGCTTGTCCGGCCGGACCGCCTGCAACGTGGGCATCAGGTCGGTGAGCACCCGTTCCAGCTCGATCGCGGCGGACGTGCGGTCCTGCTCGATCACGTCGCCCTCGCCGAGCGAGCCGGTCGGGTCGGCGGGCGGTTCCAGGCTGACGAACCGCTCGCCGAACAGGGTCTTGGGCAGCAGCCGGGCGGTCACGTTCGCCGGGATGCGGCGCACCTGGTCGGGGTGCAGGGCCAGCTCCACCTCCGCGCCGTCGCCGCGCGAGCGGATGGCGCGCACCTCCCCCACCGGCACGCCGAGCAGCTTCACGTCCGAGTCGCGCTGGAGCTGGTTGCCGACGTGGTCGGTGCGCAGCAGCACCGCCACCCGCGAGGCGAACGCCTTCCGGTAGGCCGCGACGGACACGCCGCACGCCGCGACCAGGAGCGCGGCCAACAGCAGCCCCAACAGGCGTCGACGCAATACCACGGCGTTCTCCGGGGATACGTGGAATAAACCGGAAATCACGTTACCGGCGGGTACGTTACTGACGGACGTGGCCGCGCACAAGGATCGCCGGGAATTGTCAGGAGCGTGACAAAAACGGGGTGACGAACACTCACGTGGATGCACAAAGACGTGTGCGACCTGGCGTCCCGACTCGTGCCCGGACTATGCGTTGACGGGTTGTCGAGAATCGGGGGCACGGGCGTGGCACAGGCACCGGAACGCATTCGGGCGCGGCACCGCACCGCAATGGAGCAGCCCTTCCCACCCGATCAGGCGCTCCGGTGGTCACGGCCGGTGCACGACCGCTCGGACCACCGGCCACCGGCGTCTTTGTCACACCCGTGCGCGTGGTTGACAACTTTTCATGATCAAAAATACAGTGTTCGGAATCACACCCGACCGTTTGGTGGTGGGCGAGCAGCATGAACAGAACCGGAGAAGTCACCGCCTCCGAGTTACCGCTCATCGGGAACGCGGACCTGTGGGAGCAACTGCCCGCCGACCTGGCGCCGAAGTTCCGCGCCAGGGCGGGCGACGTGGCCGTGGACATGGTCCGGGAAATCCAGAACCAGATCGCCGAGTATTCGCAGAAGCTGGAGGGGATGTTCGGCCAAGTGGTGGTCGAGGGGGTGGAACAGGCGATCCACCAGTTCATCGACCGGATGGTCGACCCGACCGCGCAGCGCGAGGACCGGGCGAAGTTGTTCCGCATGCTCGGCAAGCTGGAGGTCAGCGCGGGCCGCAGCCTCGACCTGCTCCAGACCGCCTACCGGATCGGCGCGCGGGTCGCGTGGCGGCGGATCTCCGAGTTCGGGCAGACCGAGCGCGTGCCGCTGGCCACCATGTGCCTGATCGCGGAGGCGATCTTCGCCTACATCGACGAGCTGTCGCTGCGCTCGATGGAGGGCTACGCCGAGGCCCAGGCCCGGCACGCGGGCGCGGTGCAGCGGCGGCGCAAGCGGTTGCTGGAGCTGCTGCTGGGCGAGCCCGGCTACCACCCGAACGCGCTGGCGGAGCTGGCCGAGGCCGCGCACTGGCCGCTGCCGGACAAGGTGCTCGTGGTGGCGCTGGAACGGCGCACCGACCAGCACCAGCTCCCGATCCCGGCGCTGCACGAGGACATCCTGATGGACTTGGAGGGCAGCGAGCCGTGCCTGCTGCTCACCGACCCGGAACGGCAGCTCGTCGCGCTGGAGCAGAAGCTCGGCGGCTGGCGCGCGGCCGTCGGGCCGGTCGTGCCGCTGGCCTCGGCACGGCAGTCGCTGCGCTGGGCGCGCCGCACCATCACGCTGATCCAGTCGGGCGTGATCGAGGACCGGCCGATGGTGGACGCCTCCGAACACCTGTCGACCCTGCTGCTGCTCGGGGACGAGGAGCTGGTGCGGCAGCTGGTGCGGCGGACGCTGGCCCCGCTGGAGGGGCTGACGCCGAAGCAGCAGCAGCGGATGAGGGAGACGATGACGGCGTGGGTGGAGACCCGGGGCAGCGCGCCGGAGGTGGCGTCGAGCCTGGCCGTGCACCCGCAGACGGTGCGCTACCGCCTGCGGCAGCTGGAGGAGCTGTTCGGCGATCGGCTGCACGACCCGGACGCGTTGTTCGACATGGGCATCGCGCTGCGCGCCTCGCGGCTGCTGAACGGGCAGCCGGCGGCGGGCGCGACCGGGTTCACGGGGTCGGGAGCAAGGTCAGCGTGAGGTCGATGGCGTTGCCCGGCCCGGAGATCAGACCGGTGAACAGCGGGTCGAGCCGCTCGCGCCCCAGGCAGTCCCCGAACGACGGGATCGCGTAGACGCCCGTCAGCCGCATCTGCGCCAGCTCGAAGGGACCCGCGAGCCCCAGCGACGCCGGTTCGGCGGTCGCGCACGCCGGACCGGCGTCCAGCGGCTGCTCGTTCACCGCGACGTCGCCGAGCCCGATGTCGACCTCGGCGCGCGCTTCGACCTGCCCCTCGCTGATCGTGCCGGACACCCGGCCGACCGGGGTCAGCGTGGTACGCGCCGTGGTCGGCACGAAGCCGAAGACGACGAAGTAGCCGTCGGCCGGAGGCAGCCACAGGTCCCCGGTGATCGTGCCGGACGCGAGGTCGATCTCGGCGTCCAGCCTGCCGGGGCCGATGACGAGGTCGGACTGGAGCTTGGCGATCCGCGTCACGCCGTCGACCTGGTAGGACACCCGGATCCCCGCGACGGGCCGCGGCGCGGGCCCCTCCCCGTGCCGCACGACCGGCGCCGGGGACGTCGACGCGGCCAGCACCGCGATGAGGGCGGCCAGCACCGCCGCGATCCTCACGACCCCGCTCCGCTCATTCTTCGAAACTACTTCCGCGGCTGCGGCGCGACAAGTCCGGACGATTCTTTGTCACGCGCGTGATAAGTCTTTCGGACCCTTTTGTAGAACCTGACACACCCTCGGAAACGCCGAGAAGAATGCTTGCCGAACCTGCCCGACATAGCTACTTTACTGACCAGTAGCCCCTGCGGCACTCCGAAACAACTGTTTTCCGCACTGCTCTCGACGAGGAGACGCACATGCAGAAACGAACTGGCCGTACGGTCGTCGGCATGATCGCGGTCGCGACCGCCGTCGCCGGCGCGGTGACGTTCGCCGGCGCGGGCACCGGCGCGGCCGCCACCGCCAGCCTCACCCTCGCCTACAGCTGCCCGTTCCCGCTGATCGGCACGCAGGACATGACCGTGCGCATCCAGGTCGCCGACCTGGCCGACTCGGCGGTGGTCGGCCAGCCGGTCCCGCCGACCAAGGTCACCGCCACCGCGACGGTGCCGGCGACCGCGACGAGCGGCCTGCGGCTGGTGGGCGCCTCGACCGTGGAGGGCACCGCCCGGTCGCAGGTGACGGTGGACAACGCCGGCACGCCGGTCCCGGTCGTGGCGAACCTGACGGTGGCCAAGACGAACATCCCGCTCGCGGGGTCGTTCAACACCGTCGCCACGGGCGGCACGCCGTCGTTGACCTTCACCACGGCGGGCGTGAGCACGGTCCGGCTGGGCGCGTTCAGCACCACGCTGACGCCGCGCACGTCCAGCGGCGGCCTGACCGGCCTGGGCACGTTCACCTCCAACTGCACGCTGAAGCCGAACCAGAACACGCTGCTCCACACGTTCACCGTGGCGCCCGCGTGAGCGCCCACCAGCGGTGACCACACCACACCGTCGCGGGCCGGTGCCACCACCGGCCCGCTCGGTCGTCCCGGGGAGACCTGCCATGAGAGTGCGAGACAGGGTGGCCGCGCTGGCCGTCGGCGCGGTGGTGGTCGGCGGTTCGGCCCTGGTGGGCGCGGGCGTCGGCAACGCCGCGACGGCGTCGCTGACGCTGGTCTACACCTGCCCGTTCCCGCTGATCGGCGACCAGGAGATGTCCGTCCACATCGAGGTGGCCGACCTGCCCGACTCGGCGGTGGTGAACCAGCCGACCCCGGCCACGACGGTGACCGCGACCGCCACCGTCCCGGCCACGGCGACCGAGGGCCTGGCGCTCGTGGGCGCGGCCACCGTGGAGGGCACGGCGCGGGCGACGACCCGGGCGGACAACGCGGGCACGGTGTACGACATCAACGCCGACCTCACCGTGGGGCTGACCACCGTGCCGGCGTCGGGCCCGTTCGACACGGTGGCCACGGGCGGCACGCCGCCGGTGGCGTTCCCGGCCGCGGGCTTCACCACCATCGACGTCGGCGACTTCGAGGTCACCCTCACCCCGCGCAAGGCCGACGGCTCGGAAACGGGCCTGGGCACCTTCGTCTCGCCGTGCACGCTGCTGCCCGGCCAGGCCACGCGGCTGCACGAGTTCACCGTCGAGGGCGGCACCACCACCGGGCCCACCACCACGACGACCACCGACACCTCGACGACCGAGCCGACGACGACCACCACCCCCACGGGCGGCTCCGGCACCACCACCACGACCTCGTCCGGCGGCGGCACCACGACCACCGGGACGTCGGCCACGTCCACGACGACGTCGACGCAGGCCGTGGTCCCCGTGGGCTACCCGGACCAGGGCGGCAAGCTCGCCTACACCGGGGCCGAGGTCAAGGGCGCGCTGCTGCTGGCCGGCGCGCTGCTCGCGATGGGCGGCGGCACGTTCTACCACCTGCGCCGCGCGCGTCGCCGAGCCTGACGGACCGATGCGGCGCGGCTCTCCCGGGAAGAACCGGAAAGGGCCGCGCCGCCGGAACCGGGCGGCGACGACCGATTTGCGGCACTTCACCCGTCGCGGTCGCCGAATTCCGCGGAATCGCGCCGGCGACCATTGTCGGCGGTCAGGGCTTGCGCACCGAATCGAGCAGGTTGCGCGCCACGTCGCGCAGCTTGGTGTTGTGCTGTTGCGATTCGACCACCAGCCGGCCGAACGCCTCCTCGGCGTCGATGCCGTACGCGGCCATCAGCACGCCCTTGGCCTGGTCGATCTCCGCCCGCGACTCCAGCGCGTGCTGGAGGTTCTCGATCAGGCGGCGGGAGCGCTCGTACCGGCTGAACCCGGTGATCGAGGTGGACGCGGCCGTGACGAACAGCCGCACCAGCGCCTCGTCGAACGGGTCGAACGCCCGCGGGTCGGAGCTGTACATGTTCAACGAGCCGAGCACCGTGTCCTCGACCACGATCGGCGCGGACAGGTACGCGCACACGCCCGCCTCCTCGGCGGCGGCCGCGAACTCCGGCCACCGCTCCCGACCGTCCTCGGGGGTCGCCCGGACGGGCCGCTGGGTGCGCGCCGCCTCCAGGCACGGACCGTTGCCGACCACGTACTGGTCGGTGTCGATGGCGACCACCTTGGGGTCGGTGGCCGCCGCCGTGGTCGGCCCCTCGGGCCCGACGACGGTCACGCTGACGTGCTCGGCGTCCGGGATGATCCGCGACGCCGACTCCGCCAGCTGCTGGAGGGCCTCGGCCAGGCTCTGCCCGTCGGCGAGCACGCTCGCCAGCTCTTCGAGCGCCTCACTGGCCTCGTCCAGCAGGAGGGCGGGCACGTGCTCGTCAATGCTCACAGGCACCTGTTTACACCCCGGACGCCATAATCGCCCCTACCAAAAAGGGGGTGGCCGGGTGCGCGTGCTGCTGGTCGAGGACGACGACGGGGTCGCCGACGCGCTGGTCGAGGCGCTGGAGGGCAACGACCACCGGCCCACGAGGGTGGCGCGGGGCTCGGACGCGCTGCTCGTGCACCGCGACTTCGACCTGCTGCTGCTCGACCTCGGCCTGCCGGACACCGACGGGCTGGAGGTGCTGCGCAAGATCCGCAAGGTCTCGCCGGTGCCCGTGCTGGTGCTCACGGCGCGGGGCGACGAGCGGTCGGTGGTGCGCGGCCTGCGCCTGGGCGCCGACGACTACCTGGTGAAACCCGTGCGGCTCGGCGAGCTGCTGGCCCGGATGGACGCGGTCGCGCGGCGCAGCGCGGCGCTCACCGGACCGAGGGACCGCCGGGTCCGGGTCGGCGACGTGGAGATCGACCTGGAGGGCAGGCGGGTGGTGGTCGGCGACCGGGAGGTGTCGTTGACCACGAAGGAGTTCGACGTGCTCGCCGCGCTGGCCGGCCGCGCGGGCACGGCGGTGAGCCGCCAGCAGCTCATGGACGAGGTGTGGGGCGACGCGTACCTGGCCGTGTCGCGGTCGTTGGACGTGCACCTGGCGGGTCTGCGGGCCAAGCTGGACCGCCCCGGCCTGCTCACCACCATCCGCGGTTTCGGCTACCGGCTCGGTGGGTGAATGCGCCGCCGCCTGCTGCTCGTGCTGCTGCTGTTCTCGGCCGCGGCCGTGGCGGCGTTCGCCGGGCCGCTGCTGTCGGCCACGGCCGCCGAGCGCACCCAGCGGTTCGTGCTGGCCCGCACCGGCGACCTGGACCGGTTCGCCGCGCTCGCCCAGCAGGCCGAGACCACGGGCGACAACGCGGCGCTGGCCGACGAGGTCGCCGCGTACGTCGAGCTGTACGGCGACGCGGTGGTGGTGGTCGACGCGCGGCGGCGGCCGGTCGCGCAGGCGGGGCTGACCGCGGACGACCCCGCGTTGGCCCAGGTGCTGGACGCCGCGTTGCGCAACCAGCCCACGCCCCCGGTGCCGACGGTGAAGCCGTGGTCGTCGGGGCACGTGGTGTTCGCCCGCCCGGTGGGCACGGGGACCCGGGTGGCCGGCGCGGTCGTGCTGCGGGCGTCGGTGGAGCGCGCGGCGGCGGACGTGACGGCCCGGTGGCTGCTGGTCCTCGGTGGCGCGTTGGCGGCGGCCGTCGCCTCGGTGCTGCTGGTGCTGGCGGTCACGCGGTGGCTGCTGAAGCCGTTGGCGGAGCTGGCGGTGGGCGTGCGGGCGGTGGCTGCGGGCGAGCGGCGGGCGCACGTGCCGGGCAGCAGCGGGCCGCCGGAGGTGCGGGAGCTGTCGGAGTCGTTCAACCGGATGTCCGACGCCGTCACGGAGGCGGCGGACCAGCAACGGCGGCTGATCGCGGACGCGTCGCACCAGCTGCGCAACCCGATGGCGGCGTTGCGGCTGCGCATGGACACGTTGGCCGGGCAGGTCAAGCCGGAGGGCGTGCGCGCGTACACGGCCGGGATGGCGGAGATCGAGCGGCTGGAGTCGTTGCTGGACGGGCTGCTCGCGCTGGCGTCGGCGGAGAGCGCGGCGACCGAGGTCGCGGCGGGCGGGCGTGAGCCGGAGCTGGCCGACGTGGGCGCGGTGGCGGTGGAGCGGGCGGGGTTCTGGCAGGTGCCGCTGCCGGTCACGCCCGCGTTGGCGGTGCTGGTGCGCTGCCCCGAGTCGGACCTGGCGCAGGTGCTGGACGTGCTGCTGGACAACGCGGTGAAGTACGGCGGCGCGGTGCGGGTGTCGCTGGGCGCGGACCGTGCGGCGGGGGTCGGGTGGGTCGAGGTGCGCGACGACGGTCCGGGGTTGACCGGGGAGGAGCTGGCGTTGGCCACGTCGAGGTTCTGGCGCGGGGCGTCCGGGCAGCCCGGCACCGGGTTGGGGCTCGCGATCGCGGACCAGCTCGTGAAGGCCCGGCAGGGGGTGCTGACCCTGTCGTCCGCTCCGGGCGAGGGGTTCACCGCCCGGGTGGCGCTGCCGTTGGAGCCGGCGCTGTGAACCGGCGGGTGTTCCTGCTGGGTCTGGTGGCGGCCGGGTGCGCGCCCGGCGGGCCGTCCGGGGAGGTGGCGATCGCCGCCGGTGAGCGCGGGGGCATGTACTTCGACTTCGCCACCCTGCTCGCGGCGCAACTGTCGGACGTGCGGGGGCGGGTGCTGGAGACCGAGGGCAGCCTGGCGAACCTGGCGTTGCTGGCGTCGGGCGGGGCGCAGGTGGCGTTGACCCTGGCCGACTCCGCGCGCGTGGCCGACCCGGGGTTGGAGCTGCGGGCGCTGGGCCGGGTGTACGAGAACTACCTGCAGCTCGTGGTGCGCGAGGACGACCCGGCGCGGGCGCCCGCCGACCTCGCCGGGCGGGCGGTGTCGCTGGGCGCGGAGGGGTCCGGCGCGTCGTTGTCCGGGGAGCGGATGCTGGTGGCGCTGGGGCTGCGCGGATCCGTCCGGGTGGAGCACCTGCGGCTGGGTGACGCGGTGGGCGCGTTGGCGGAGGGCCGGGTCGACGCGTTGCTGTGGTCGGGTGGCGTGCCGACGCCGAAGCTGGCCGCGTCGCCGGGGATCCGGCTGCTGCCGCTGGCCGACCTGGTGCCGGGGCTGCGGGCGGCGCACGGTTCGGTGTACGAGCAGGTGTCGGTGCCGGTCGGGGTGTACGGCGCGACGCGCGAGGTGCCGACCATCGGGGTGGCGAACCTGCTGGTGTGCCGGGCGTCGTTGCCGGACGACGTGGCCGCCGCCGTGACGCGGACGTTGGTCTCCCGTGCCGCCGCCCTGGTCCCGGAGCAGGCGCTGGGCACCCAGTTCCTCGACGTCCGCAGCCTGATCGGCACCGCCGGCCTCCCCCTGCACCCCGGCGCCGCCGCCACCTACCGCACCCTGCACGGCTGACCCACCCGCGTGTCCTACGTCCAGAACGACCGTGTCCTACGTTCCGGTACCCCGAATTCGACGTTCAGGACGGCCGGGGCTGTTCCGAGCGTTCAACTCGGGGTGCCTGAACGTAGGACACGGTGGACGCGAACGTGGGACACGCGGGTGCTGGAGGTTCGACTCACGGGTCAGGTGTTGGTGGTGTAGGCGGTGCGCAGGTGGTCCAGGGTGGTGTCGTCCACGTCGTCGGCGCTGGCGATGGCGATGCGCACGGTGACGGCTCCCGGACGGCCCGCCGGCGGGTGGGGCGGCAGGCGCAGGCCCAGGTCGACGCGGGTCCGCGTGGTCGGCTTCACGACGGCGAACGTCCGCCGGGGCGTGAGCAGCGCCACGTGCGCCTTCCGCGCCTGGACGCGCATCGGCCCCAGCAACGCCGCCTCGGCCAGCACCCGGTCGAGGATGGGGCGCAGCTCGGGACGGTCGGCGTACTGGGCGTCCACCACGCCGGCCGACGCCCAGTCCGACCGCGGGTCCATGAACTCGGGGTACCCGAACCGCTCCATCACCAGCAGCATCTGCGGGTACCCCGTGACGCCCTGCTCCCGCAGCCAGACCCGCAGGTCACGCTCGTTGTCCACGCCGGACGCGAGCACCCGCCGGTTCCACTCCGGCACGCCCTCGCCGGTGCCGCGGCGCAGCAGCGCCACGGACCAGTCGACCATCTCCCGCCAGTGCTCCGCCACCACCACGGGCGACATACTGCCCGTTCACGGCAGACGTTGCCCGAAGAGCAGCGCGCCCGCCACGGCGAGCATCCCCAGCACGGTGCCCACCGCCACCCACGGCCGCGACGCGTCGGCCTGCTTCTTCTCGTACCCGATCTGCTCGCCGAGCGTGTCGTACACCCGGCGCAGCTCCTCGGCGCTCGCGGCCTTGAAGAACTCGCCGCCGGACAGCTTCGCGATCTCCTTCATCGAGTCGTCGTCCACCGGCACGTCCTGCCGACGCCCCTCGATCTCGACCACGCCCTCCTCGGTGCCGAACGAGATCGTGGAGATCGGCACGCCCGCCTTCTTCGCGTCCTCGGCCGCGTCGAACGCGTCCCGCGTGCCCACCGTCTCCTTGCCGTCGGTCATCAGCACGACCCGCGCGGGCGGCGGCCCGTCCGCGCCGCTGACCACCTTGCCGAACGAGTCGATCGCGGCCAGCGCCGCCACGATCGCGTCACCCGTCGCGGTCGACTGGGCCAGCTTCAGCCCGTCGATGCTCTGCGTGACCGCGCCGCGGTCGGTGGTCGGCGCGACCATCACGGTGGCCGACCCGGCGAACGAGATCAGCCCCAGGTTGATGCCCGGCGTCAGCCCCTCGGCGAACGACTTGGCGGCCACCTGCGCGGCCTCCAGCCGGGACGGCTTGACGTCGGTGGCCTTCATCGACAGCGACGTGTCGATCACCAGCATCACGGTGGCGCGGTTGCGCGGCACCTTCTGCTCGGCGGTCGGCCCGGCCAGCGCCACGGTCAGCGCGATGAACGCGACCATCAGCAACGCCGCCGGCGCGTGCCGGTACCAGCCGGGGCGCTTGGGCGCGACCTTCTCCAGCATCGGCAGGTTGGCGAACCGCAGCGTCCGCTTGCGCAGCACGCGTTGCAGCACGACGTAGCACGCGACCAGCGCCGCCACGGCGACGAGCAGCAGGAACCACCACGGCGCGGTGAACCCGGACAGGCTCATCAGGCCACACCTCCCGACCAGCGGCGCTTGCGCGCCACGACGAACCGCACGGTGTCGGCGATCCAGTCCGAGTCGGTGCGCAGCACCAGGTGCCCGGCCCCGGCCCGGCGCAACCCGGCGGCCACCTCCGCCCGGTGCTCGGCCGCCGCCGCGGCGAACTCGCGGCGCAGCAGCGGCGACGCGACCACCTCGCGCTGCCGGCCCGACTCGGGGTCGGCCAGCACGACCGTGCCCACGTCGGGGAGGTCGATGTCGCGCGGGTCGATCACCTCGACGGCCACCAGGTCGTGCCGGGCGGACAACGCGCGCAGCGGGCGCTGCCAGTCGGTCGCGCCGAGGAAGTCCGAGATCACCACGACCAGGCCGCGGCGGCGCGGCGGGCGGCGCAGCTGCTCGACCACCTCGGCCAGCGAGCCGCGGGTGCCCTCGGGCGCGCGCGGCGTCTCGGCGACCTTGCGGATCAGGCCGCGCGAGTGCGCCAGGCCCCCGCGCGCGGGCACGCGGACGAGCCGGTCGCCGGTGGAGACCAGCGCGCCGATCCGGTTGCCGCCGCCGCGGGTCAGGTGCGCCACCGCGGCGGTCGCGGCCACGACCAGGTCGCGCTTCTCGCACGCCGCCGTGCCGAAGTCGAGGCTCGGCGACAGGTCGATCGCGAGCCACGTCTCCAGCTCGCGGTCAGCGACGGTCTCGCGGATGTGCGGCACGGTGGTCCGCGCGGTGACCGCCCAGTCCATCCGCCGCACGTCGTCACCGGGCTGGTAGGGCCGCGCCTCGCCGGGTTCGGAGCCCGGTCCGGGCACGAGACCCAGGTGGTTGCCCTGCAACAGGCCGTCCAGCCGGCGGCGCACCTCCAGCTCCAGCGTGCGCAGCGCGGCCTCCATCCGGCCGCCGTGCAGCACCGGCGGCGCCCAGCTCGGCCGCCCGGCGGTCGTCGGGGTCGGCTCGGTCACGGCCTGCCCGCGGGCTGCGGCGTCTGCGGACGGGCGGAGACCTGCGGCAGCGGCACGGTCTGGAGCACGCGGGTGATGATGTGGTCCAGCGGGACGCCGTCGGCGAGCGCGTCGTACGACAGCACGAGGCGGTGCCGCAGCACGTCCGGCACCACGTCCACGATGTCCTGGGGCAGCACGTAGTCGCGGCCGCGCACGAGCGCGAGGGCGCGGGCGGCGGCGATGATGCCGAGGCTGGCGCGCGGCGACGCGCCGTAGGCGACCCAGCCGGCCACGTCGGTGAGCTGGTGCTCCTTGGGCGCGCGGGTGGCGATGACCAGCCGCACCACGTAGTCGACGAGCGCGTGGTGCACGAACACCCGGGAGGCCACGCCCTGGAGGCGGACCAGCTCGTCCGGGCCGAGGACCTGGTTGGGCACCGGCGGCTCCACGCCCATCCGGTAGACGATCTCCCGTTCCTCCTCGGCCGTCGGGTACTCGACCTGGATCTTGAACAGGAACCGGTCGCGCTGCGCCTCGGGCAGGGGGTACACGCCCTCGTTCTCGATCGGGTTCTGGGTGGCCAGCACCAGGAACGGGGTGGGCATCGGGAACGTCTTGCCGCCGATGGACACGTGCCGCTCGGCCATCACCTCGAGCATGGCCGACTGCACCTTCGCGGGCGCGCGGTTGATCTCGTCGGCGAGGACGAAGTTGGCCACCACGGGGCCCAGCTCGACGTCGAAGCTCTCGCTGCCCTGGCGGTAGATGCGGGTGCCGAGGATGTCGGCGGGCACCAGGTCGGGGGTGAACTGGACGCGCGAGAACGAGCCGCCCACGACGTTGGCGAACGTCTCCACGGCCAGCGTCTTGGCCACGCCGGGCACGCCTTCCAGCAGCAGGTGGCCCTTGGCCAGCAGGCCGACGAGCATCCGCTCGACCAACCGGTCCTGGCCCACGATCACCCGCTTGACCTCGAACACGGTGCGTTCGAGCAACTGGGCGTCACGAGCCGGCGTGTGGGTCGCCTCGGCGGCGGGCTCGGACAACAGGTCCTCCTCGACAGGGTTGTACGACGGTGGTCAGTCTCCCCTGCCGACGGTGTGGCTCTTGTGAAGGGGTCCGGGTGTGCGGTATCGGGCAGCGGCGCAGCTCACGCCCGTCGGGCCGGATCTTCGCCCGGCCCGGCGGCGACCGCGGCGGAACCGGTCACGGCGCGAGGTCGCGGGGAGTGTCCACGTCCCGCGCTTCACCCGGTCGGGCGATCACGGGCGTCGGGTCGAGCGGCCCCAGGACCGACCGCGCCGAGACGTCGCGCGGGTCGGCGGGCAGCGCCCGGCGCAGCGCACCGGCCCGCCACGCGCCGGCGAGCCACTGCGCCCGCCCGTCCTCGTCCACGAGCACCGCGCCGGTGTCGGCCACGGCGGCGAGCAGGCGGTCCACGGTGGACGCGGTGATGCCCGGCTGGTCCACCGCGAGCACCACCACCAGGTCGGTCGTGACGTGGGCGAGGCCCGCGGCCAGCCCCGCGACCGGTCCGCCGCCGGGCGGGTCCTCGCGCGTCCAGCCCACGCCGGGCAGGTCGGGCGCGTCGGCCCGGCGGGGTCCGACGACGACGGTCTGCCGCGCGGACGCGACCGCGGCCAGCACGTGGTCGAGCAGGGTGCGGCCGTCGACCACGACCGACGCCTTGTCCACGCCGCCCAGCCGGCTGCCCCGACCGCCCGCCAGCACCACCGCCGCCCAGGACGTCACGGGACCACGGTAGTCGCGGGTCAGGCGGTCTCCCCCAGCGCGTCGTCGTCGGTGAACAGCATCCACAGCAGCACCGCCACGACGAGCGCGCTCGTCACGAACACGGGGAACACCAGGTCGAACGCCGTCGTGCCCTGCGGCGCGGCGATCGTCGGGTCGGTCCTGACCCGCACCGCGGCCATGCCGGTGTAGTGCATGCCGGTGACCGCCACGCCCATGATCACGCCGGCCGCGAGCCTGGCCGGCGTCGTCGTGACGACCAGGGTGAACCAGAACGCCGCGGTCGCCGCGACCACCGCGATCAGGAACGACAGCGCGACCAGCGCCGGGTCGTAGGAGACCTCGCCCTTGAACCGGATGGCGGACATGCCCAGGTAGTGCATGCCCGCCACCCCGAGCCCGGCCAGCGCGCCCGCGAGGAGCAGCCGCATCCTGGTGAACCGGATGAGCGTGACCAGGGACAACCCGATCCCCACCACGACGATCGCGACCACGGCCGACAGCGCGGTCACCGGCACGGAGTACTTGATCGTGGCGTCCGGGACGTCGAAGCCGAGCATGGCGATGAAGTGCATCAGCCAGATGCCGATGCCCCCGATGGCGAGCGCGCCCAGCAGGGTCCACCGGGTCTTGGCGGCGCGGGCGGGCTCGGCTCGGGCACGCGCCATGCAGGCGAGGCCGATGAGGGAGCCGATGACGGAGACGACGAAGGCGAACACCGGGGTGGAGAGGCCGTCGGAGAAGTGCTGCATCGAGTCGTGGTCCACGCCACTCTTACTAACTCAGCGTGATGGCATTCACCAGATCGGCCCAGCTTAATTCATTGATTCGCAATCCATCCCTGCCGATTATCTACTGTGCGTAGTTATCAGATCGGCCGAACGGCCGAGTCATAGCGCCGCGCGGGTGAGCCAGTGGTCCAGCAGCCCGATCGCCGCCGACGCTCACCCGCGCGACGTCCGGCGAGAGCCGCCGGGTCATGGTCGGCAGCAGGTCCCGGACCGTCACGTCCGCGCCGGCCCCGCCCCGCCGGCCCGTCCGGCCCCCGGGTTGATCAGCCAGGCCGTCGGCCCGTCGGACGGGCGCAGCAAGAGCAGTTGGCCGTCGCCGCGCAGCTCGACCCACGCGGGCTTGAGGAAGGCGGCCCCCTCCGCCACCGGCCGCTAGCCGCCCGCGCGGCGGCCCACGACCCGGTTGCGGCCCGCGTCCTTCGCCTGGAGCACGGCCACGCTGGCCTCCTCCACGGCGTCGGTGACGGTGGCGCCCGGCAGGACCTCCACCGCGCCGATCGACACCGTCACCACGCCGCCCGGGTTGCCCCGGTGCTCGATGCCGAGCCGCTCCACCGCCTGCCGGATCCGCTCGCCCAGCGCCAGCGCGCCGGCCAGCGGCGTGTCCGGCAGCAGCACGGTGAACTCCTCGCCCCCGTACCGGTACGCGCGGTCCCCGGCGCGGGCCGTGGCGTTGATCGCCTCGCCGACCAGGCGCAGCGTCTCGTGCCCGGCCAGGTAGCGGTAGAGGGTGTTGTAGCTGTGGAAGCGGTCGATGTCGACCAGCAGCAGGCTGTACGGCTCGCCGACGCGGTTGCGGCGGGCGTGGTCGGCGTCGAACGTGGCCGGGTTCGGCAGGCCGGTGCGCTGGTCCACCGTCGCCGCCTCGGTCAGCGCCCGGTTCTCCGCGCGCAGCTCCTCCAGCCGTTCGGCGAGCCGGTCGACCTGGTGCTTGCGGGCCAGCGCCCAGTCCTCCAGGTTCTCGTCGTAGACCGCGACGCCCACCGGCCCGATCGTCTTCGCCCGGTACATCGCGAGGTCCGCCTGGTGCACCAGGTCCTCCGCGCCGTGGCCGGGTCGGACGAACGTGATGCCCGCCGACACCGACACCCGGACCACGGCCTCGTCCAGCACGACCGGCATGGCGATCACGGCCAGGATCTCGTGCGCCGCGGCGACGGCCTGCCGCTCGTCCAGCTCGTCCAGCAGCACGGCGAACTCGTCGCCGCCCAGCCGGGCCGCCGTGCCGCGGCCGGCCACGACGGCGGCCAGCCGTGCCCCGACCAGGCGCAGCACGTGGTCGCCCGCGGCGTGCCCGTGCCGGTCGTTGACGTCCTTGAACTGGTCGAGGTCGAGGAACACCAGCACCGGTCCGGGCCCGCCGCGCACGGCCTGCTCCAGCCGCGGCAGGAACCCGGTGCGGTTGGCCAGGCCCGTCAACGCGTCGGTGTTGAGCCTGCTGCCCAGCTCGTCGGCCGTCTCCGCCCAGCCGGTGACGTCCAGCGCGACCACCACCAGGCCGCGCACGTCCGGGTCGTCGCTCAGGTCGCGGGCGATCAGGTCCACCCGCCGGTGCGCCGACCCCTCCACCGGCACCGCGCACGACAGCCGCGACGCGCCCGTGCGGCCCGCGGCGTGCAGGAACGTCCCGACCGCCGCCGCGTCGCCGGGCGCCACCAGGTCCGGCAGCAGGCCGGACGAGCAGCCGAACAACCGCAGGGCCGCCGGCGACGCCCACCGGACGCCCAGGTCACCCGGGTCCACCACGAGCACGGCGGCGTCGGCCCGTTCGAGCACCGCCCGGTGGAAACCGCCGTTCATCGCGACGCGCTGAGGAACCGCAGCAGGGCGCGGTCGAACTCGTCCGGGCGGTCGAGGTTGACCACGTGACCGGCGCCCGCCACCACGACCTTCACCGCGCCGGGCACCGAGCGGTGCAGCAGGTCGGCGACCGCGTGGATGTCGGACGAGTCGAGGTCGCCGACGACCACCAGCGTGCGCGCCCGCAGCTCGGCCACCCGGTCGATCGCGCCCACCTCGTCCGCCGGCCGGGCGAACGCGCCGCGCGACACGGCGTGGACGGCCAGCGCGCGGCACAGCTCCCGCACCCGCGGGTCCACCTCGTCCGGCGACCGGTGCGGACCGTCCACCCACATCCGCAGCAGGCACTCCGCGACCTCGTCCGCCGTGGTCGAGGCGCGCAGGCGGGCCGCCTGGTCGAGGATGAACGGGTCCGCGAACGCCATCCCGCTGACGCCGGGACCGACCAGCACGAGGGCGGCCACCCGGTCGGGGTGGGTGAGCGCGAAGTCGACGGCGGTGCGCGCGCCCAGCGACAGGCCGACCAGCGTCGCCCGGTCCAGCCCCAGCCCGTCCAGCACCGCCCTCAGGTCTTCGTGGTGGGCGAACGGGCCGGTCGGCGGCGAGGACTCCCCGTGACCCCGCGCGTCGTACCGGACCACCGCGTGATCGCGGGCCAGCAGGTCGAACTGGCGCTCCCAGGTGACGCCGCCGAGCGCGCCGCCGTGCAGCAACACGACCGGCGGCCCCTCGCCCTGCCCGAGGTAGGACAGTTCCCCGTCGTCGAGAATCAAGCGGCCGGCCGTCATGGTCCCCCCTGGACTTGACTTCCTCCCTGTGACCTTCGACGCTACCGAATCGAGGGCCGTGCATTCGAGTGATCAGGAACATTTTTCCGCAATTTCCGGGCCGCATTCCGAGATCGCTCCGAATAGGGTTCATATCCACCCCTTGTCCACTGTGGACGTCCGGGGCGGAAAAGCGGTGGACCGGCGGTGGCGGCCGGGCCTAGCCTCACCGCCGTCCGTACCCGATGTCCACGAATGAGGTGCTTCGCATGCCCGTCCGGGTCCCGGCCGCCGAGCGGCCGTTCACGCCGACCATTCCCCTGGACGTGAGGACCACCGGAAGTGGACATACCCCGTAGTTTCACCATCCGCGAAAGCACCCACCGCATCCACAACCCGATCGACGACGTCAAGCTCGCCGTCCTCGGCCGGGCGCTGCGGCCCCGGCCCGGCTGGCGCGTGCTCGACCTGGCCTGCGGGTCGGGCGAGATGCTGTGCACGTGGGCCCGTGACCACGGGCTGACCGGCGCCGGCGTCGACCTCAGCACCGCGTTCCTGGCCTCGGCGAGGGCGCGCGCGGTCGAGCTGGGTGTGGCCGACCGGGTCGAGTTCGTGCACGGCGACGCGTCCGGCCACGTCGCGGACGAGCCGGTCGACATCGCCGCGTGCGTCGGGGCGACGTGGATCGGCGGCGGCGTGCCGGGCACGGTGGAGCTGCTGCGGCGCAGCGTGCGCCCCGGCGGCCTGCTGCTGGTCGGGCACCCGTACTGGCGGCTCGACCCGCCCGACCAGGCCGCCGTCGAGGGCAGCCACGCCACCAGCCGCGACGACTACCTGTCGCTGCCGGGGCTGCTGGCCCAGTTCGGCGAGCTGGGCTGCGACGTGGTGGAGATGGTGCTGGCCGACCAGGACAGCTGGGACCGCTACGTCGCCGCGCAGTGGCTCAACACCAAGCGGTGGCTGGCGGAGAACCCGGACGACGAGCTGGCGCCCACCCTGCGCGCCGAACTCGCCGCCGACCCGGTCCGGTACGCGCGCTACCAGCGCGAGTACCTGGGCTGGGGCGTGTTCGCCCTGATGGACCGCTGACCCACCCGCGAGAGTCCTACACCCGCGCCGCGAGAGTCCAACGTTCACGCACCCCGAGTTCAACGCTCACGACGAGCGGTGGGTGACCTGAGCGTTGAATTCACGGGTCCTGGACGTAGGACTCTCGCGGCGCGAGGGGACGACTCTCGCGGTTTCACTCGATGAAGTGAATCCGGTCAAGCCGTACGGCCGGCACGCCGATGGGGCGGTGCTCGATCGGGCACCGCCCCAGACGCGTGCAGGAGGAGTTCGGCATGGCTTTGCGCGACCGCGTCCGCGACGTCGTGGACGGCAGGCGCTTCCAGCGGTTGGTCGTCGCGGTGGTCGTGGTCAACGCGATCACCCTCGGGTGCGAGACGTCACCGGCCCTGGTGTCCTCGGCCGGCGGCCTCTTCACGGTGCTCGACCGGGCCGCGATGGCGTTCTTCGTGGTCGAGCTGGCCGCCCGACTGCACGCGCACCGCCTCCGGTTCTTCCGCGACCCGTGGAGCTGCTTCGACCTCGCCGTGGTCGCGGTCGCCCTGCTGCCGGCCGCCGGGCCGCTGTCGGTGATCCGCGCCCTGCGCGTGCTGCGCGCGCTGCGGCTGGTCGCGATGGTGCCGAGCATGCGCCGCGTGGTGACCGCGCTGGTGAAGTCGATCCCCGGCCTGCTCTCGCTGTCCGGCCTGCTCGTGCTGATGCTGTACGTCGCCAGCGTGGTCGCGGTGAACCTGTTCCGCGCCGGCGGCGACCCCCGGTTCGACGGCCTCGGCCCGACCGTCCTCACGCTGTTCCAGATCACCACCGGCGACGGCTGGTCGGACGTCATGCGCGACCTGATGGCGACCCAGCCGCTGGCCTGGGTGTTCTTCGTGGCCTACCTGCTCGTCGGCACGTTCACCATGCTGAACCTGTTCATCGCGGTCGTGTGCAACGCGATGGAGTCCGACGTGCCGGCGCGCCCCGCCACGCCCGACGACGCGCTGCTGGCCGAGATCCGGGCGTTGCGCGAGGAGGTCCGGTCGCTGCGCCTGGAACCGGCGGGCGAGCACCGCTAGAGCAGGCGCGTGGCGTACGGCATGATCCCGCCGTACCGCACCGGGGCGACCCGGACGTGCGACCCGGAGAACGGGGCCTCGACCATCATCCCGCCGCCGAGGTAGAGCGCGACGTGCGTGCCGCCGCCTGGTCCCCAGAACAGCATGTCGCCGCGCCGCGCCTGGGTCAGCGGCACCTTGCGGCCCGCGTTGTACTGGTAGCCGCTGTAGTGCGGCAGGTAGACGCCGACCCCCGCGAACGCGTACATCATCAGCCCCGAGCAGTCGAAGCCGACGTTGTAGTAGTCGCCGTGCGCGTCGCCGACGCCGCCGTCGCGGATGCCGACGGTCGGGCCGTTGTAGTTGCCGCCGCCCCACGAGTACCGCACGCCGAGCTGCGCCAGGGCACGCGCGACGACCGTCTCCACGGCCGCGCTGCCGCCCGGCGCGACGACCGGCTGCGGGCGCGGGGCCTGCGGTTTCGGGGCCGCCGCGGCGAGGGCGGCCTGCCGGGCGGCTTCCTCCTCCTCGCGCCTCTTGTCCTCCAGCCACCGGTCGTACCGGGCCCGCTGCCCCTCCAGGCTCTCCACCGCGTGCAACGCCTGGTCCAGCTCGCCCTCGACCCGGGTCTTGTCGTCCTGGATGGCGCGGGCCGCGGCGGCCTGGCCCTCCTGCGCCCGCACGGCGTCCGCCTGCGCCGCGTCGGCGTCCCGCTTGGCCTGGTCGGCGGCGGCGCGCTTGCGGTCGGCCAGGTCGAGCGCGGCACGGGCGGCCGAGTCGGCGTTCGCCTGCTCGGACCGGCGTCGCTCGACGTCGGCCAACGCGTCCAGGCCGGCGTCGCCGACCGCCTCCAACAGCTGCGCGCGCGCCAGCAGGTCCTCGGGGCTGGACGCGCCGAAGTACGCCGAGACCGACCCGATGACGCTGCCCTGCTGGAAGCTCGCGGCGGCGAACTCGTCCAGGTCCGCGCGGGCGTCCTCGACGGCCCGGCCGGCGGCGTCGGCCGCGACCCGGGCCGCCTCGGCGTCCCGGCGGGCCCGGTCGGCCTCCCCCTGGGCCGCCTCCAGGTCGACCCGGGCCTTGTTGGCCAGCTCCATCCGGTACGCGACGTCGTCGGTCAGCTCCTGGAGCCGGGACTCGGCCTCGGTGAGCCGGCCGGTCAGCTCGCCGACGCGGGCGGCCTTGGCGTCGGCCTCCTGCCGGCCGGCGGCGAGGTCGGCGTCGCTGGGGTTGGGCGGGGGTGGCGGGGCCGCGTGGGCCGTGCCGGCCAGGCCCACCGCGGTGGTCAACGCGATCACGACCGGGATCACCCATCGGGTCACGATTTCCGCCTCCCCGCGCACTCGGCCGATCGGCGTTACGCCGAACGGCGTGACACGGGGCCGACTCTGCCACTCCCGCCACATCGATTCCAACCGGCCCAGCATGAACATCAGCCACACGGGTAACAGCAGGCGCAGCGAGCCTCCCTCAGCCGGGTGACCTGATCACGCTCAGTTGACCTTGCGGTCGAGGCCCGCCCAGTACGGCTCGCGCAGCTTGAACTTCTGCACCTTGCCGGTCGCGGTGCGCGGGATCGCGTCGCGGAACTCGACCGACGTCGGCGCCTTGTAGCCGGCGAGCCGGGCCTTGCAGTGCGCGATCAGCTCGGCCTCCGTCACCTCCGCGCCCTCCGCCCGCACCACCAGCGCCTTGATCGTCTCGCCCCACTTCTCGTCCGGCACGCCGATGACCGCCGCCTCGGCGACCGCGGGGTGGGCGAACAGGGCGTCCTCCACCTCGATGGACGACACGTTCTCGCCGCCGGTGATGATCACGTCCTTCTTGCGGTCCGAGATCGTCAGGTGGCCCTCGTCGTCCAGCTCGCCGCCGTCGCCGGTGTGGAACCAGCCGTCCGCCAACGCCTCGGCGGTGGCCTCGGGGTTCTCCCAGTAGCCCGCCATGACCACGTTGCCGCGCGCCAGCACCTCGCCGGTCCCC
The DNA here is from genome assembly GCF_053601135.1 of Actinosynnema sp. NPDC004786. Classification (NCBI taxonomy): domain Bacteria; kingdom Bacillati; phylum Actinomycetota; class Actinomycetes; order Pseudonocardiales; family Pseudonocardiaceae; genus Actinosynnema; species Actinosynnema sp. NPDC004786. The sequence goes on from NZ_JBSGBG010000007.1 coordinate 210,046, forward strand.
GACACCTTGAGCCGCACGCCGAGCCCCGGCGCGCCGGCCCGCGACAGCTTCCGCGCCCGCTCCTCCGCGGGCAGCGCGTCGTCGGCCGGCCGGGTGCGGTTGAAGGTCAGCAGCGGCGAGGTCTCGGTCAGGCCGTAGAGCTGGAGGAACTCCCAGCCCAGCTCCTCGCCGACGCGGGCGATGGTGCGGCTGGGCGGCGGCGCGCCGGCGCAGACGATGCGGACCCGGTCGCGGCCGGGGATCTCGCCGTCCCACTCCCGGGCGGCGTCGAGCACGGCGTTCCAGACGGCGGGCGCGCCGCACATCAGCGTGACGCCGTGGTCGCGGACGCGCCGGAGGATCTCGGTCCCGTCCACCTTGCGCAGCACGACCTGCGGCACGCCGAGCCCGGCCAGGCCGTAGGGCATGCCCCAGCCGTTGCAGTGGAACATCGGCAGCACGTGCAGGTAGACGTCGCGCTCCCAGACGCGGGCGTGCAGGGCGAACGTGACGGCGTTGAGCCAGATGTTGCGGTGGGTCATCCGGACGCCCTTGGGCCGGGCGGTCGTGCCGGAGGTGTAGTTGATCGTGGCGGTGGCGTCCTCGTCCGGCTCGCGCCACGGGCGCGGTTCGACGCCGAAGCGCATCAGCTCGGTCTCGGTCTGCTCGCCGAGCACGAAGCGGTGCGGCGCGGTGACGCCGTCCAGCTCCAGCTCCGGGTCCACGAGCAGCGCGGACGCGCCGCTGTGCTCGACGATGTAGGACACCTCGTCGGGCCGCAGCCGGAAGTTGACCGGCACCGCGATGCGCCCGGTCGCGGGCACGGCGTGCAGCAGTTCGAGCAGGCGGGCCGAGTTCTGGCTGACCACGGCCACCCGCTCGCCCTCGCCGAGGCCGAGCGCGTCGAACCCGGCCTGCCAGGCCCGGACGCGGGCGGCGAACCCGCCGTAGGTGGTGGTCGGCACGGGCGCGGCGGGCTGGTCGGGCTCGTCCACGGCGGCCGTCGTGTCGGCGAAGACCTGCTCCGCCCGGTCGAGGAAATCGGCGACAGTCAGGGGTACGCGCATACGTGGTGACCTTATGCACGCGTGCGCGCCGCGACCAGCGCCACGTCGGCCGATCGTCAGCCGGTGGTCAGCAGGAACCGGCGGTTGACCGGTTGCACGGGCCGCGGCCGGTCGGCGTGGGAGCGGACGAAGGCGCGCAGCGCCGGGTCCTCCACCTGCACCGGGTCGTGCATGACCACCCAGCTGACGATCTCGTCGAACCCGCCGGTGGTCAGCGAGCCCTCGTAGCGGTGGAAGCCGCCGCCCGGGAAGAGCTTCGGCAGGTCGATGCCGCTCGGCGGTTTCGCCTCGGACGGGCCCGGCTCGCCCAGGTCCACGAACACCGCGAGCACGCACGCCCGCAGCGCGTCGTCCGCGCCCAGGTGGACGGCGTGCAGCTCGGCGCCCCGTGCCCGGCCGCGCACCCAGTGCTCGCTCGGCCGGTGGAAGTGGAGGTTGTCGAGCCGGAAGTCCCGGCCGGAGAGCGTCACCACGTGCTCGCCCCGCGGCCGGAACCGCCAGCCGTGGCCCTCCTCGGCGGCGGTGAACTGGTCGGCCCGCCACCGCACGGTCAACTCGTCCGCCAGCCCGGGGACCACCACCGCGTCGTGGAGGTTGATCGGCGACTGTTGATCTCCCATGCGGTCACGATGCCACCGCACCGGGTGCCCGGGTGGGTGGTCGATCGGCACGAACGGGTGGTCACCAGGTGCTCGGGTCGCCCCACGTGCGGATCGGGCCGGTCGCCACCACGGGCACGGCGGCCAGCTCCGGCAGCGCCGCGGCGGCCGGCGCGCGCACCACGGCGGCCGCCAGCGAGTCGTGCGGCGTCGGGTCCAGGTTGCAGATCACCACCGCCGCGCCCGCCCGCGCGGCCAGCGGCACCAGGCCCGCGGCCGGCTCCACCGTCAGCGACGTCCCGACCACGAGCATCGCGTCGCAGTCGAGCGCCGCCGTCCGCGCCGCGCGCAGCACGTCCGGGTGCAGCGGTTCGCCGAACGCGACCGCGGCCGGCCGCAGCACGCCGCCGCACACCGGGCAGCCCGGCGGCGCCTCGCCGGCGCGCACCCGGGCCAGGGCGTCCCCCGTCGCGCCGGTCGCGCCGCACGAGACGCACACCACCCGGGCCATCGACCCGTGCAGCTCCACCACCGACGACGACCCGGCCCGCTGGTGCAGCCCGTCGACGTTCTGGGTGAGCACCGACCGCACCCGGCCGGCGCGTTGCAGCGCGGCCACCGCGCGGTGGGCGGCGTTCGGCTCGGCCGTCCACAACGGATCGTCCAGCCAGGACCGCCACACGTCCCGCCGCACGCGCGCGGAGGTCAGGAACGACGACGCGTCGAACCGGAACCGCACCACCCCGGACTCCAGCGACACCCCCGCGCCGGTCAGCACGGTGATCCGCCGCGAGAGGGCCATCACGTCGCGTGCGTTCATGCCACCACCGTCCCACACGCCTGCGAGCATGTCGGCGTGCGCAGGACACCTCGGAGGAGCCGACCATGAGACGAGCGTCGGCGGGTCCGACCACCAGGCGCCGGGTCGGCGTGGTGCTCGGAGTTATCGGTTTGGTCACGGCGGTGGTGGGTTTCTTCCTGCCCTGGCTGCGTTCCGGGACGGTCACGCGGACCAGTTACGAAGTGCTCGCGCTGCGTGGTTTCGCCGGGTTGGACGGTGCGCAGGGCGAGGTGCTGCGCGGCGCGTGGGTCGCGCTCACCCCGTTGGCGGTGTGCTGTGTGGTGCTTTGGGCGGTGCGTTTTCACCGATTCGCGGCATGGGTCGCACTGGTGTTTGGCACGATTGCGGGAACGGTGGCGGCACTTGCCGCCGTCCAAGGGGGCGACGAGGGGGCATTGGTCGGGATCAGCCTGACCGGACCGGTGGTGACCCTCGGTGGTGCTGTGCTGGGGATCGCCGGGGCGATCACCGTGCTCACCGCGACATCCCGCACAGCGATCAGCACTCCAGGAGGAGCACCGTGACCTACCCAGGTGGCGGCGGAGGCGAATGGCCACCGCAGAACAACCCGTACGGCCAGCCGCAGGGCGGCTACCCGCAGCAGCCGGGCGGCTACCCGCAGACCGGTCCCCAGCCGCAGCAGGGGTTCCCGCAGGGCGGCTACCCGCAGACCGGCCCGCAGGGCTTCGCGCAGCCCCAGCACCCCGGTCAGCAGCCGGGCTTCGGCCAGCAGCCGCCCTACGGCCAGCCGCCGTACGGCTTCGCGGGCGGTGAGCCGCCGAAGAAGAAGCGCACCGGCCTGGTGATCACGGCGGTCGTCGCCGTCCTCGCGCTCGCCGCCGGCACCGTCGCCACGGTGTGGGCGCTGCGCAGCTCCGACGACGTGGCCGCGGGCGCGGAGAGCCCGTCCACCGCGGCGAACAACCTGCTCAGCGCGCTGGGCAGCGGTGACGTCCTGGGCATCATGAACGGCCTGGCGCCCGCCGAGGCCAAGCTCAGCAAGGACTACACCGAGGCCACGGTCGACGAGGCCAAGCGGCTGGAGATCCTGAAGAAGGACGCGGACCCGAACAAGCTCACCGGCGTCCAGATCAAGAGCGAGGGCATCAAGTTCGACGACGCCGCCGCGGAGAAGGTCAACGACCGCCTGACGATCAACAAGGTGGTCGAGGGCAAGATCACGATCACCTCGGACGTCAAGCAGATCCCGTTGACCGACAAGCTGGTCGACGCGCTCGGCGCGGAGCTGCAGCAGGCCGGCACCGAGACCGAGACGCTGGACTTCGCCAAGGAGAAGGCCGACCGCGGCGGCAAGCCGATCGGCATCGCCACCATCAAGGTCGGCGACGAGTGGTACCCGAGCCTCTTCTACACCATCGCGAACGCCGCGCTGGAGCAGGAGGACCTGAAGTGGCCCGCGCAGGGCATCGCGCCGGCCGGCGCGGGTTCGCCGAACGACGCCGCCAAGCAGCTCGTGGAGAAGGCGCTCGCGGGTGACGTCGAGGGCGTCATCGCGCTGCTGCCGCCGGACGAGATGGGCGTGCTGCAGGACGTCGGCCCGGTGATCCTGGACCAGGTCGGCCGCACCCCCGCCACCGGCGCGAAGCTGGTCGAGCTGGAGACCGACGCCAAGGACGTCAAGGGCGGCACGCAGCTCACCATCCGCAAGCTGGTCGTGGAGGCCGAGGGCGAGCAGGTGGAGATCAGCCGGGACGGCGACTGCTACAGCGCGACGGTGCAGGGCCAGTCGCAGCGGCTGTGCGCGGACGAGATCGCGCAGCTCGTGGAGCAGCAGGGCGGCCGGAACATCCCGTCCGCCGCGGTCGACGTGATCGCGCGGGTCGGCGCGCAGGTGCTCAAGGACGGCGTCGGCGTGGTCGCCACCGAGGTGGACGGCAAGTGGTACGTCAGCCCGTTCCGCACCTACAGCGAGCTGTTCCTGACGCTGATGCGCGGGTTGGAGCCGAAGGACATCGACGAGCTGATCAAGGCGATCAAGTAGGTCGGACGCGCGACGCAGGGGTCCCCGGTCGGGGGCCCCTGCTCTCGTTCCGCCGGGCGGACGCCCGCCCCTGACCCGGGAGTGACCGCACCATGCCCGACGACCGCCTCGTGCGGATCCACAGCGCCGAGTTCCGCGCCATGTCCGAGCGGGTGCTGCGGGCCACCGAGCTGACCTCCCGCCTCAACGTCCTGCCGTTCGAGGACGAGGCGGGCAAGGCGGCGCTGTTCGAGCAGATCCTCGGCCGGCCGCTGCCGGACCGGGTCACGATCCACCCGCCCTTCTACACCGACCACGGCCTGCGCCTGGACCTCGCGGAACGGGTGTTCGTCAACCAGAACTGCACGTTCCTGGACTACGCGGGCATCCGGCTCGGCCCACGCGTGATGGTCGGGCCGAGGGCCACGTTCATCACGGTCGGCCACCCGGTGGACCCCGGGGAGCGGCGGGAGTGGCTGAGCGGCGGGCCGATCGACGTGGCGGAGAACGTGTGGATCGGGGCCGGCGCCACCATCCTGCCCGGCGTCACCATCGGCCGTGACGCCGTGATCGCGGCGGGCGCGGTCGTGGCCGACGACGTGCCGCCGTCCACCCTGGTGACGGGCGTCAAGGCGGCGGTGCGCCGGCAGTGGTGACGCCCGGTCCCGCCGCTAGCCGCGGCGCGGGCCCAGCGCGACGCCGAGCCAGGTCGCGCCGACCACGAACAGCGCCGCGACCACGCCGGAGACCGCCAGCGCCGAGGTGACGCCGTCGTCGTGCGACAGCGCCCACAGCACGTTGCCCACCGGCGGGGTGCGGCCGAACAGGAACACCAGCACGACCAGGCCCGTCGCGGCGAGCACGGACCACCCCGCCTGGGTGATCACCGGACGGCCGCACAGCACCCCCACGCCCACGCCGACCAGCGCGCACACCGCCAGCGCGGCGAACCCCTGCGCCACCGTGCCCGCCGGGTAGGGCCGCGACTGGGTCAGGACCGGCACCAGGGCGGCGACCAGCGCCACGCCCAGCGCCGCCAGCGCGGACAGCGCCGTCACGGCCGCCTGCGCGCGGGCCCAGCCGCCCGCGGAGACGACGGTGACCGTCCGCCGCACGGGGTCCTCGGCGGTCGTGATGACGACCGTCAGCCACACCGACACGGGGTAGACGAGCACGCACGTCCCGGCGTACGCGGGCAGCGGCGGGCCGGCGTCGGAGGCGTAGAGCATCCCCAGCACGGCCGCGAGCACCAGCACCGGCGGCAGCCAGCGCTGCGTGCGCAGCACGTCCACCAGCAGGTACCGCACGAGCGCCGTCACGACCGCACGCTCCGCACCGAGCAGCCCAGGCGCAGCGCCTCGGCCAGCACGCCGTCGCTGAACCCGGCCCGCACCTCGACCCGGGCCCCGCCGCCGACCTCGTGCGCCGCGAACACCCCTTCCAACGCGCTGATCAGCGCGAACGCCTCCCCCACCCGGTCCAGCTCGATCACCACGCCGCCGCCCGCGGCCACCGCGCCCAGCGGCACCTCCCGCGCGCCGGGCAGGTCGTGCCCGTGGTGGTCGGTCAGCACGACGGCCGCCCCCGACGACGTCACCAGCTCGCCCAGCACCGCGCCCGCGGCGGCGTCGAGCCCGGACCACGGCTCGTCCAGCACCAGCAGGTCGGTCGCGTGCAACGCCTGGACCAGCGCGACCTTCTGCGTGTTGCCCTTGGACAGGGTGGCCATCGGCGCGTCCGGGTCGCCGACGAACCCCAGCGCCTCCACCAGGTCCCAGCGCAGCGGCACGCCGCGCACGGCGGCGAGGCGGCGCAGGTACTCGCGGGCGGACAGCTTCACGCCGGTGGGGAACCGCTCGGGGGCGTACCCGACCGACGCGCCGCGGCTCACCCGCCCGGTCGTCGGCGCGGTCACGCCCGCGGCCACGCGCAGGAGGGTGGACTTGCCCGCGCCGTTCCCGCCGCGCAGCACGACCACCTCGCCGGGCTCCACGGCGAGCGTGACGTCGCGCAGCACCCACGGGCCGCGGCCGTAGCGCTTGCCGATTCGATCAAGACGCACCACGGGTGTGATGATGCCCCGACCAAGGTAGGACCGGGTTGAAGCGGAATACAGGACACGCGTACTGTTTGGGGTGAGAGGGCGCCGCACCCGCGGGTGCGGAAGACTCGGCAGTAGTTCCCAACCGACTTTGCGCGTCACCAGATGGAGTTTCACGTGACAGGACCAGGGAGTTCCGTGCCTGCCGGCACTGGAGGCACGAGCAAAGACAGCTTCGGCGCCCGCGGCACGCTCACCGTCGGCGACGCCTCGTACGAGGTGTTCCGGCTGAGCGCGGTCGAGGGGGCCGAGCGCCTGCCGTACAGCTTGAAGATCCTGCTGGAGAACCTGCTGCGGACCGAGGACGGCGCGAACATCACCGCCGACCACGTGCGCGCGCTGGGCAGCTGGGATCCGTCGGCCGAGCCGGACACCGAGATCCAGTTCACGCCCGCCCGCGTGGTGATGCAGGACTTCACCGGCGTGCCGTGCGTGGTCGACCTGGCCACCATGCGCGAGGCGGTGACCCAGCTCGGCGGCGACCCGACGAAGGTCAACCCGCTGGCGCCGGCCGAGCTGGTCATCGACCACTCGGTGATCGCCGACATCTTCGGCCGGCCGGACGCGTTCGAGCTGAACGTGGACCTGGAGTACGAGCGCAACAAGGAGCGCTACCAGTTCCTGCGCTGGGGCCAGACCGCGTTCGACGAGTTCAAGGTCGTCCCGCCGGGCACCGGCATCGTGCACCAGGTCAACATCGAGCACCTGGCCCGCGTGGTGATGGTCCGCAACGGCCAGGCGTACCCGGACACGCTGGTCGGCACCGACAGCCACACCACCATGGTCAACGGCATCGGCGTGCTCGGTTGGGGCGTCGGCGGCATCGAGGCCGAGGCCGCCATGCTCGGCCAGCCGGTGTCGATGCTGATCCCGCGCGTGGTCGGCTTCAAGCTGCACGGCGAGCTGCCCGCCGGCGCGACCGCGACCGACCTGGTGCTCACGATCACCGAGATGCTGCGCCGGCACGGCGTGGTCGGCAAGTTCGTCGAGTTCTACGGCTCGGGCGTCGGCGCGGTGCCGCTGGCCAACCGCGCCACCATCGGCAACATGAGCCCCGAGTTCGGCTCCACCTGCGCGATCTTCCCGATCGACGCCGAGACCATCGACTACCTCAAGCTCACCGGCCGCACGGCCGAGCAGCTCGCCCTGGTCGAGGCGTACGCCAAGGAGCAGGGCCTGTGGCACGACCCGGCCGCGGAGCCGGTGTACTCCGAGACGCTGGAGCTGGACCTGTCGACGGTCGTGCCGTCGATCGCCGGCCCGAAGCGCCCGCAGGACCGCATCGAGCTGACCAACGCCAAGGAGGCGTTCCGCCAGGCGCTCGGCGCCTACGTCGCGCACGACGACGGCGTGGCCAACTCGCCGGTGGACGAGGCGTCGGAGGAGTCGTTCCCGGCCAGCGACCCGATCGCGGTGTCGGACGGCGACGCGGGCGGCAAGCCGCGCGTGTTCCAGTCCGCGGCCGAGGGCGCGGAGGGCCGACCGTCCAACCCGGTCAAGGTGACCGTGGACGGCGCGGAGTTCGAGCTGGACCACGGCGCGGTGGCGATCGCCGCGATCACGTCGTGCACCAACACGTCGAACCCGTCGGTCATGCTCGGCGCGGCGCTGCTGGCGAAGAAGGCCGTGGAGAAGGGCCTGGAGCGCAAGCCGTGGGTCAAGACGACCCTCGCGCCGGGCTCCAAGGTCGTCATGGACTACTACGAGCGCGCCGGGCTGCTGCCGTACCTGGAGAAGCTGGGCTTCCACCTGGTCGGCTACGGCTGCACCACGTGCATCGGCAACTCGGGCCCGCTGCAGGACGAGATCTCGGCGGGCATCAACCAGGGCGACCTGGCCGCGGTGTCGGTGCTGTCGGGCAACCGCAACTTCGAGGGCCGGATCAACCCGGACATCAAGATGAACTACCTCGCGTCCCCGCCGCTGGTGGTGGCGTACGCGCTGGCCGGTTCGATGGACAAGGACATCACCACCGAGCCGCTGGGCGAGGACCAGAACGGCGAGCCGGTGTACCTGGCCGACATCTGGCCGTCGCCGCAGGAGATCTCCGACGTCGTCGCCTCGGCGATCTCGCCGGAGGGCTTCACCAAGGGCTACGCCGACGTGTTCGCGGGCGACGAGCGCTGGCGGTCGCTGCCCACGCCGACCGGCAAGACGTTCGAGTGGGACGACCAGTCCACCTACGTGCGCAAGCCCCCGTACTTCGAGGGCATGCAGATGGAGCCGGCCCCGGTGACGGAGATCAGCGGGGCGCGCGTGCTGGCGCTGCTCGGCGACTCGGTCACCACCGACCACATCTCCCCGGCCGGCGCGATCAAGGCGGACTCGCCCGCGGGCAAGTACCTGACCGAGCACGGCGTCGAGCGCAAGGACTTCAACTCCTACGGTTCCCGTCGCGGCAACCACGAGGTGATGATCCGGGGCACGTTCGCCAACATCCGGCTGCGCAACCTGCTGCTCGCCGACGAGAACAACGGGCAGGGCGTGCAGGGCGGGTTCACCCGCAACTTCCTGGAGGAGGGCGCGCCGCAGACCACGATCTACGACGCGTCGGTCGCCTACGCCGAGGCGGGCGTGCCGCTGGTCGTGCTGGCGGGCAAGGAGTACGGCTCGGGCTCGTCGCGCGACTGGGCCGCGAAGGGCACCTCGCTGCTCGGCGTGCGCGCCGTGATCGCCGAGTCGTTCGAGCGCATCCACCGGTCGAACCTGATCGGCATGGGCGTCCTGCCGCTGCAGTTCCCCGGCGGCGAGTCGGCGTCCTCCCTCGGCCTCGACGGCACGGAGACCTTCGACTTCACCGGCATCACCGCGCTGAACGACGGCGAGACGCCGCGCACGGTGCACGTGGTGGCGACGAAGGCGGACGGCTCGAAGGTGGAGTTCGACGCGGTGGTCCGCATCGACACGCCCGGCGAGGCCGACTACTACCGCAACGGCGGCATCATGCAGTACGTGCTGCGCAAGATGGTGCGCGGCTAGGCGCCACGCCCGACGCGGAAGGGCCGTCCACCCCTGCGGGTGGGCGGCCCTTTTCGATCACCGCGAGAACGCATCACAATTGCACTTTTACCCGTAACGATCCCCAGATCAAAAACGACCGCCCATTCCCCCTAGGCCATCCGGGTGAACAAATTGCTCCACCCCGGAATTCGCGCCTAACCTCGTCATGCCGACGCCATCCGAGACGCAGGGCGTTGTCATTCGGTGCGATCCTGCCTGGTCCGCACCTGTTCGGGGATTGACTCAACCGGCATCAACGGAATGCGCGAACGTGATTCCAGAGGGGATTTCACGTCTACTCGGCGCGCACGAGGAGGTGCGACACCGAATGCAGCAGAACACTCGAAGACGGGCTTGCGGCGTGACCGCGATCCTGATCGCCGCGCTCGCGGCGCCACTCGCGACCACCACCGGGGCGGCCGCCGCCGGCGGCACCGTCACCGGGACCAAGGCCCTGGGAGCCACCGACATCGCGTGCGGCGGTTCCGTCCCGGTCACCGTGACGCTCGACGCCCAGACGGGCATCGCGGGCGCACCGGTGGACATCGAACTGGTCCTCGACCGCTCCGGCAGCATGCAGGGGGCCATCGGCGACCTGAAGGCCGCCGCCAAGTCGTTCGTGGACATCATCGACGAGGCCACCGACGGCTCGCTGAACGGCGTGGTCGCCAACGGCAGCCGCATCGGCGTGGTCAGCTTCTCCGACAACGCCTCCGTCGACACCGGGCTCACGGCCGACGCGAACGCGGTCAAGGCGGCCATCGACGCGCTGGTCGCGGGCGGCAACACCAACCACTCCGCCGCCATCTCCACCGGCCAGGCGCAACTGGCGGGCTCGCTGCCCGGCAACGCCAAGAAGATGATCATCATGACGGACGGCGTCACCACCGTCGGCGGTGACGCGAGCGACGACGCCCTGGCGGCCCGCAACGCGGGCACCGAGATCTTCGGCATCGGTCTCGGCACCGTCGACGCCAACGAGATCCGGGACTGGACCACCGATCCCGACGCCACGCACTACTACCAGGCCCCGACGCCCGCGCAGCTGCACGAGGTGTTCGAGGCGATCGGCGCGGCCATCGTGGTGCCCGCGGCGACCGGCGTGACCGTGGTCGACACGGTGGCCCCGCAGTTCTCGGTCAGCGGCGCGGCGGTGTCCAAGGGCTCGGTCGCCCAGAACGGCAACCAGCTCACCTGGACCATCGCCGAACTGGCCACCGAGACGGTGACGCTGACGTTCACCGCGACGCACCTCCCGGCCGCCGGCGGCGGCGCGCTGGCGGTCAACCCGTCGGTCGCCTACACCGACGCCGAGGGCCACGTCGTGACGTTCGGCAACCCGACGGTGAACGTGCGCGGCTGCGCCGCGTTCATCGACGTGGAGCCCGAGCACGCGGTGAACGAGCTGGGCACGCCCGGCCAGACGCACACCGTGACCGCGACCGTCACCGACGACTTCGGCGACCCGGTCGCGGACACCCCGGTCGACTTCACCGTCCTCAGCGGCCCGAACGCGGGCGGCGCGGGCAACGGCGACACGTCCGCCGCGGGCACGGTCGACTTCACCTACCCGGCGACCCAGGGGCTCGCGGGCCTCGGCCAGGACTCGATCCGCGGCTGCTTCACCCACGCCGCCGGCCACCGGGTGTGCGACGACGTGCTGAAGGACTGGGTGGACACGACTCCCCCGGTCGTCACCTGCGCGCCGACCAACAACCCGAGCGGCGGCACCGTGCCGCCGGCCGGCAACGAGGACGGGTTCTTCGTCCTGACCGCGACCGACGCGGTCGACCCGAACCCGCAGGTCTTCGTCTCCGACTCGGCGAGCCCCGCCGTCTTCGGCGGATTCCCGAGCGGCACGAAGATCAAGCTGGTGCAGGCGCCGGGCGCGACGCCGAACCAGAAGCCCGGTGTCGGTGACATCGACTGGCGCATCACGCTCAAGGGCGACGCCCTGGTCTACGGTGTGGACGCCTCGGGCAACCGGTCGGCTCCGGTGAGCTGCCTGGTCCCGCCGCCGCCGAAGTAGCGGCCGCGGGTGAGGGGCGTCCACACCCGGGACGCCCCTCACCCCCCGCGTCGGCCTGGCGGACCGCGCGCCTGCCCTCGTTCCGGGAGGGTGGGCGCACGCGCGGTTCGGCCACTCGGCAGGGTCGATAGGGTTGCGTGCTCGTGGGGGCCGTCGTGTGGGTGTTGCCGGTGTTGGCCGGGCTGGTGCTGCCGTTGGCGGTGCACGGTCCTCCGGTCGGGACGTCGATCTCGCTCGTGGTCGCCGGCCTGCTGCTCAAGGCGCGGCAGGTGCACGCGGAGAAGCCGGGCGACTGGTTCCCGCTGCTGGTGACGGGCTCGACCGCGTTCGCGCTCGGGCTCGGCCTGGGTGCGGCCGAGTGGGTCGTGGACGACCTGTTCGTCACGGTCGGGTCGAGCGTGGTCGACCTGGTGCGGTACCTGGTCGGCGTGGCGACCGCGCTCGGGCTGGGGTTCTGGGCGTGGCGGGCGCGCAGCGCGGTGGTCGCGGTCACGGCCGTGGCGTACCTGACCGCCGTCCAGTACCTGCGGGAGGCGCCGGTCGAGGACTTCGGCTGGTTCGCCTACGCGCCGGTCACGGCGGACGAGCCGGCGCCGATGTGGTTGCCGCCCGACGTCGCGTCGAGCCCGGAGTTGGTGCTGATCGCCGGTGCGGTGTTCGCGTACGCGCGGCTGGACCGCGTGCGGCCGTGGCACGTGTTGGCGATCGTCGGCTTGCTGGGGTCGTTGTGGCACTACAGCGCGCTCGCGCTGCTCGTCGCGGCCGTGGTGGCGGCGGCCTACGACCTGAACGCGCGGCGTCCCGGCGCGTGGTACCCGTTGCTGCTGGTCGGCGTCGGTCTGGCGGTCTGGCCGGTGCTGACCGCGCTGACCGCGCCGACGTGGGTCGATCCCCGGCTGGAGGGGCTGCCGGACGGCGCCTACACGACGTTGGTCGGCATCGAGATGAACGCCACGGCGTTCGCCGTCTCCCACGTGGACCACGACGAGTCGGCCGCCGCTTTCGCCGTGGCCGCGGGGCTGGTGGTGTGGGCGTGGCGGAGCAGGAGCCCGGTCGTGTTCCTCACCGCCGCGGCCTACGCGGCCGCCGCCTACCTCGACGCGGCGGCGCACCCGCTCCTGCTGGGCACGTGGCAGCCGCCGGTGGAGCTGGTGGTCCTGGCGGGTGCGGCCGTCGCCCTCGCGACGACGGCCGCACCCGGAGCCGTCAGAACGGCTGGACGTTGGGCTGGAAGACCTGGCCGTTCGCCGGGGCCTTGAGGTCGACCAGGTAGTCGGTGACCGCGGTGTCCGCGCCCGCGCTGTCGCCGAGGATGCAGTGCCCGAACGCGTCCACGCTGATCAGCCGCGCGTTGCCGAGCTGGCGGGCCATGCGCTTGGCGAAGTCGTACCGCGTGGCCGGGTCGTAGTAGTTGCCCACCACGACGACGGGGTTGGGCGTGCGCCGGTTCCACGGCCCGTCCCAGCGGTCGGGGCGGGGCACCGGCCACGTCGCGCACGTCAGCAGGTCGGACGCGGCCTGCTGGCGGCCGAACGTGGGCGACTCCCGCTCCCACTGCGCCGCCACGAGCGGGAACAGCTGCGGCGCGCGGAGGAACGGCTTGTCCGTGCAGTTCACGCCGTAGTACGAGTCGTCGTACAGGTACTCGGTGTCGCCGACGCGCCCGGCCCGGATGTCGGCCAGGCCGTGCTTGTTCGCGAGCGGCGGGAGCAGGTCGGCCTGGGCCTGGGCGGAGAACGTCGCCGCCTCGGGGTGCAGGACGGCGTACACGCTCTGGAGCCAGGCGGCCAGCGCCTTGAAGCGGGTCGGCGCGTACAGGTCGCCGGTGACCCGGCCGATGTAGTCGGCGTAGGTGACGGCCTCGCCGGTGGGCAGCGTGAGCGGCCGGGTGCGCAGGTGGTCGCGCACCTCGTCGAACTTCGCCCGCGGGTCCCCGTCGCTGTAGGCGCACTTGTCGCCCTCGGCGTCGCAGCGCTTCAGGAACGCGTCCAGGGCGATCTCGAAGCCCTGCGCGCGCTGCCGGTCGTACTCCGTGCCGTTGGAGGTGCGCAGCGCCGGGTCCACGTTGCCGTCCAGCACCAGGGCGCGGGACTTCGAGGGGAAGATGTTGGCGTAGGTCGCGCCGAGCAGCGTGCCGTAGGAGAAGCCGACGAAGGTGAGCTGCCGGTCGCCGACGCCCTCGCGGAGCAGGTCGAGGTCGCGTGCCACGTCCTCGGTGGACATGTGGTCCAGCAGCGGGCCGGCGTTGCGGGCGCACGCGTCGGTGTAGTCCTTGGTCGCGACCGTGGTGTCGCGGATCTCGGTGCGCGTGACCGGGATGGCGGACATGCGGCCGAAGACCTCTTCGGCCTCCTCCAGGGTCTTGAAGCAGCGCAGCGGCGTGCTGCGGCCGACGCCGCGCGGGTCGAACCCGATCAGGTCGAACCGCTTCATCACCTCGGGCTGGAAGAACGAGCTGCCGTAGGCCGAGTAGATCAACCCCGCGCCGCCGGGGCCGCCGGGGTTGATGAAGAGCGAGCCGATGCGGTTGGCCTGGTCCTCGGCCGGGCGCTTCATCAGCGCGATGGTGATCTGCGGCCCGTTGGGCTTGCGGTGGTCCAGCGGCACGGGGTGGTTGGCGCAGCTCACCTTGTCGCGCTGGGCGGCCGGGATCTCGGCGAGGACGTCGTCGGCGCAGGTGGTCCACTGGATCGGGCGCTGTGCTCCCGCCCGCGCTTCCTGCGCGGCGGCGGGACCGGTGCCCACGAGGCCGGACACCGCGGTGCCCATGGCCAGCGCGAGCCCCAGGGCTCTGGTTCGGAGTTGCATGCGGCGCTCCCTCGGTCTGCCGGACGTCGCCCCTCAGTAAGTGCTCCGCGACGCCATCGCGCGAGGTTGTCACCCGAACGCGTTCCGCAACACCCGCAGAACGGAGGTTTCACCCCCGACCACCGGTCCTTGCCAACCGGCGTGTCCTACGTCCGCGTCACCCGTGTCCTACGTTCGGAACACCCGAGTTGAACGTTCGGAACACGACGGGCGGGCTCCTGGGCCACGACTTCAGCGTCCACCACTCTGGGCCCGGTTCGCCGGGTCGGCTCGGCGGCGGACGGCCCGGCGGCAGCGTTCACCGACCACGGCGTGCGCGACGAGGTCGCGGTTGCGCGGCCTTCGCGGCTCCAACCCGTAGCACGATGCAGGCCGTGATTTCTGTGTTCGCGTGCCGGCACGGGGTCCGCGTCCTGAGCGTTGAATTCAGGGATCCTGAACGTACGACACACGCGTCCCGAACGTAGGACACACGCGTTCTGAACGTAGGACACACGCGTTCTGAACGTAGGACACACGCGTTCTGGGCGTAGGACACGCGGGGGTTAGGGGGTGGGGCGCGCCCTCCGGGTTCACCGCCAGCACGGTGCTGACCTGGTCCAACACGTACGCCGCGGTGGGTCGCACGGCCTCCAGCAGGTGCAGCAGCCCCGGTCGGGGCGCACCCGCGCCCGACGGGGCCGGCCCCGAGGCGAGCCGCGCCAACGCGTGCAGGTGCGCCCGCTCGTCGTCACCGAGCCGCAGCGCCGACGCCAACGCGTGCAGCACCGCCGCGCCCGGGTTGGTGTCACGCCCCTGTTCCAGCCGCGTGTAGTAGTCCACGCTCACGCCCGCCAGCGCCGCCAACTCCTCCCGGCGCAGCCCCGGCGTCTGCCGCCGCCCCACCCCCGCCGGCAGGCCCACGTCCGCCGGTCGCACCCGACCGCGCCTGCTGCGCAGGAACTCGCCCAGCTCACCCACGCCCCGAGTCTCGCACCCCCGCCCGGCACCGGGGTGGCCCCGCCGGGACCAGGCCCGCGCCGGTCTCCCGCCGACCGCCCGCCCACCGCGACGCTGCTCCCATGACACACGTACTCGTCATCGGCGGCGCCTCCGGCATGGGCCTGGCGCTGGCCCGGCACCTGCTGGACCAGGGCGCCGCCGTCACGATCGCCGGCCGGTCCGCCGAACGGCTCGCCGACGCCGCCCGGACCCTCGCACCGCACGGACGACCGCGCACCGGCCAGGTGGACATCACCCGGGAGGACGACGTGAGGCGGCTGGCCGAGAGCACCGGCCCGCTCGACCACGTCGTCGTCACCGCGGTGGACGCGCGCGACGCCTACTTCCCCCTCGCCGACTTCCCCTTGGAGCACGCCCGCAGCGTGCTGGCCACCAAGCTGCTCGGCCCCTGGCTGGTCGCCAAGCACGTCGGACCGCACGTGGCGCCCGGCGGCTCGATCACCTTCACCTCCGGCGTCGCCGCCCACCGGCCGGGCACGGGCGCGTCGGTGCTCGCCGCCGCCAACGGCGCGCTGGAGGCGCTGGTCCGCGCCCTGGCCCTGGAACTCGCGCCGGTCCGGGTCAACGCCGTCTCGCCGGGGTGGGTCGACACCCCCGTCTGGGACGTCCTGGCCGGCCCTGCCAAGCACGACCGGCTCGCCGCGATGGCCGCCCGCTTGCCGACCGGCCGCGTCGGCACGCCGGACGACCTCGCCGAGGCGTTCACCGCGGTCCAGCGCAACCACTTCATGACCGGGTCGGTCCTGCACGTCGACGGCGGCCACCGGCTCGTCTGACGGGGCCCGTGCGGTGGTCCCACGGGCGGGACCACCGCACGTCACGCCCTAGACCGCCCGGGCCAGGGACAGGGCGAACCTGCCCTCCGGGTCGGTCCACCAGCGCAGCGGCTCGAAGCCCGCCGCTGCCAGCTCCCGCGCCACGCCCTCACGGCGGAACTTCGCGGACACCTCGGTGCGCAGCTCCTCGCCCTCGGCGAACGCCACCTCCAGCCCCAGCGCCGCCACGTGCGCCTTGACCGGCCGCAACGCCCGCAGCCGCATCTCGATCCACTCCTCCTCCGCGTTCCACAGCGCCACGTGCTCGAAGTCCGCCGGGTCGAAGTCGGCCGCCAGCTCCCGGTTGATCACGCGCAGCACGTTGCGGTTGAACTCGGCGGTCACGCCCTGCGCGTCGTCGTACGCGCGCACCAGCACGTCCGGGTCCTTCACCAGGTCCGTGCCGAGCAGCAGCCACTCCCCCGGCTCCAGCACGTCGCGCACCGAGTGGAAGAACTTGGCCCGCTCCTCCGGGATCAGGTTCCCGATCGTCCCGCCCAGGAACGCCACCACCCGCGGCGGCGCGCCGGGCAGCAGCCCGAGGTGCTCGGTGAAGTCGCCGACCACCCCGTGCACCCGCAGCCCCGGGTACGCCGCCAGGATCGCCCGGGCCGCGTCGGTCAACGCCGACGGCGACACGTCCAACGGCACGAACTCGCGCAACGTGCCGTGCTCGCGCAGGGCGCTGAGCAGCAGCCGCGTCTTCTCCGACGAGCCGGAACCCAACTCGACCAGCGTGTGCGCGCCGGTGAGCGACGCGATCTCCGCCGCCCGCGCCACCAGGATCTCCCGCTCCGCGCGGGTCGGGTAGTACTCGGGCAGCCGGGTGATCTCCTCGAACAGGTCGCTGCCGACCGCGTCGTAGAACCACTTCGGCGACACCCACTTCGGCCGCGCGGTCAGCCCCGCCCTCGCCTCGGCCCGCAGCGCGAGCGCCGCGTCCTCGGGGGTCAGGTGCACGTCCAGCACAGGCTCGGTCATCCTCGTCCAATCGGTTGAACGTCCACATCGGACACATCCGCCGTGACGACGTGCCCGTCGGGCACCTCCCGCCAGCGCGGGTCGTCGTCCAGCGGCTCGGAGGCCAACGTCACCGCGCCGTCACCCGCGCGCACCCACAGCGAGTGCGTCCACGTGGTGCCGGCGAGCACGGCGCCGTCGGTGAGCAGCAGGTTCAGCCGGGATCCCGGGGCCGCCGCCGCCACCTCGGCCACGACGGACGCCAGCGCGGCCCCGGGCGCGGCCCCCGCCGCCAGGCGCGACCGCACCAACGCCCACAGCAGCGCCGCGTCGGTCGGCGCGTCCAGCGTCAGCAGCGTGGCCACCGGCAGCGTCTTGGCGACGTCCACCACGGACTCCGGCCAGTCGGCCACCCGTCCGTTGTGGCTGAACAGCCACCGCCCGTCGGTGAACGGCGCGCACGCGGTGTCGACCACCGGCATGCCCACCGTCGCCGACCGGACCGCGGCCAGCACCGCGCCGGACCGCGTGACCCGGCTCAGCGCGAGCAGGTTCTCGTCCGACCACAGCGTGCCCACGCGGCGGTAGCGCAGCGCGGGACCGCCCGGCGCGGGGTACCACCCCACGCCGTAGCCGTCCACGTTGACCGTGCCGCCGCCGCGCATGTCCCGCGGCGCGTACGACTGCCGCACCAGCGAGTTCGGCGGGTCGTGCACCAGCGCGGCGACGGGCACGGCGGGGCCCAGGTAACCCAGGTGGCGGCACACGGTCAGGCCAACTCGTCCCGGGACGCGTCCCGCGCGCAGCGGAAGCCGGCGAAGATCTGCCGCCGGATCGGGTAGTCCCAGTTCCGGAACGTCGACCGCACCGCCGCCTGGTCGCTGCCGAACGACCCGCCCCGCAGCACCTTGTAGTCCGACCCGAAGAACACCTGCGAGTACTCCGCGTACGGGAACACCTCGAACCCGGCGTAGCCGTGGAAGTCGGAGCTGGTCCACTCCCACACGTCGCCGATCAGCTGGTGCACGCCCAGCGGCGACGCGCCCGCCGGGTACGCGCCGACCGGCGCGGGCGTCAGGTGCCGCTGGTTGAGGTTGGCGTGCCGCTCGGTCGGGTCCTCGTCGCCCCACGGGTAGCGCCGCGACCGGCCGGTCGCCGGGTCGAACCGGGCCGCCTTCTCCCACTCCACCTCGGTGGGCAGCCGCTTGCCCGCCCACGTCGCGTACGCCTCGGCCTCGTAGTAGCAGACGTGCACCACCGGCTGGTCCGGGTCGAGCGGGACCGTGCGGCCGAACGCGGTGCGGTACCACTGGTCCCCGACGCGCTCCCAGAACCGGGGCGCCACCAGGGACGCCTTCCGCACGTGCGCCCAGCCCGCCTCGCTCCACCACCTCGGGTCGCGGTAGCCGCCGTCGGCGATGAACGCGGCGTACGCGCCGTTGGTCACCGGCGTGGTGTCGATGAAGAACGGCTCGGTGACCACCTGGTGCGCGGGCCGCTCGTTGTCCAGCGCCCACGCCTCGGTGGACGTGCCCATGGTGAACGGCCCGCCGGGCACCAGCACCTCGGCCGGACCGACCGGGCCGCCGGGCGGCGGGGCGGGCGCGTCCAGCACGGGCTCGCCGACGCGGAGCTGGTGCGTGGCCAGCATGGTCTCGTCGTGCTGCTGCTCGTGCTGCACGATCATGCCGAACGCGAACCCGTTGTCGACGAGCCGGTGGCCCTCCAGCGGGGTGCGTTCGAGCACGTCGAACACCTTGTCCCGGACCTCGCCGACGTACTTGCGCGCCTCGGCCGGCCCGAGCAGCGGCAGCTCCGGCCGCACCGCCCTGGCGTGCTTGAACGCGTCGTACAGCTCATCGATGTCCGCGCGGACCGGCTCGCGCCCGCCCACGTCGCGGACCAGCCACAGCTCTTCCTGGTTGCCGATGTGCGCGAGGTCCCACACCAGCGGCGACATCAGCTTGGAGTGCTGGCGGACGAGGTCGTGGTCGTCCACCGCGTCGGTGAGCAGCCTGCTGCGTTCGCGCGCCCTGGTGAGCTGGGCGGCGACCCGGTCGCGCAGGTTCTCGGTGCTGGTCATGAACGGCCCCCTCCGGTCTTCTCGGCGAGCGTGCGGTGCAACTCCTCGGCGATCGCGTCGATCTGGCCGATCGACAGGTCGGTGTCGGGCAGCGCGGCGCAGCCCAGCTCGACCACGTCGCGCGCCGCGCGGGCGAGCACCGGGTCGTGCAGGCCGTAGCGCGCGGCGGCCAGCCAGCGGTTCGCGGCGGTCTCGGTCGCCGCGAGCACGCCGTCCACCGACTCCGGCGTGCTGAACAGCGCCGCCATCAGCACGACCGGCGGCAGCCACTGGCCGTCCGGCGGCGTGTCGAGGTAGCGGACCTCCAGGTAGCCGCGCGGGCGGACGGGCGGGAACTGGAGGGTGAGGTGGTAGTCGAGGTCGTCGGACGTCGCCGGCTCGCCGAGCGCGCCCCCGATCCAGTCGGCGAACGTGAGCGGGCGCGGCGGCAGCCAGTTCGGCCCCGGTCTGCGGACCGCGATGACCGGCGCGTCGAGCACGCGCTTGGCCCACGCGTCGGCCGGTCTGGCGCACACCGCCGCGGGGCGGGTGCGCACCGGGTCGGTGGCGTAGAGGGTGCGCATCCTCGCGCTGGCCCAGTCCGTGCGGCGGCCGTTGACACCCGGCGAGTTCGCGAACAACGCGGTCAGCACGGGACCGAGGGCGTGCACCGCGGCCCAGCGCTTGGGCAGGTCGTGCGCCAGCCCGAAGTCCAGGCACACCTGCAGGCCCGCGGTGCTGCACATCATCGTGATGCCCTCGGGCCCGAGCGGGGCGAAGGCGTGTTCCATGGCCGCGTAGCGCGGGACGTCGAGCATCCGGCGGGGCGGGCGGAACGGGTCCGCGCCGTGCTGGCCGAGGCGCAGGCCGGCCGGCCGGAGCAGGCCCTGGAGGTGGTCGATGTCCGCCGCGACGGTCTTGAGCAGATCCGTCAACGATTCGCGTGGCGGGGTGGAGATCTCTACCTGGCCACCCGGTTCCACCGTCAGCGGGGTGCCGGAGGGCAGCGGCCGCTGAGGGCTGTCGGGGACGAGGGTCGGTGGTGCGTGGTCGCCGAGCGCGGCCGCGAGGGTCTTCGCGTCGAGCGGCCGGCTGGGATCTTCGACGTGGTGGACGGTCCATTCCAATTCGACTCCGAGGAACCTCGGAGGCCCGTGCTTGAAGCAGACCGAGGCCACGTAGGCCTCGGCCTCCGCTCGATCCCGGAACACCGCCGGGGCGGGCCCCGGAGCCGGGGCATTACGGACAGCAGTCACTGGTGGCACTCCCCGTGATCAACCTGGTCCGTTCGACGCTACACGCCGCCACCGACACTCGCAGCCGTGGAAAACCCTTGGGGATCAACGACAAGGGCGGGGCCCGGTACCGGTTCCGGCGGCCGGTCGGGCGGCGTTCGGCGGCGGACCGGACGCCGCGGCGCTGCTCCGATCGGCCGAGTCGCGCCGCCCGGCGGACGGGCCTGGCAGTGGGGTGAACACCTCGTGGCGACCGGGTGACCCGGACCCGCGAACCGCCCCGTCCGACGCGAATCGGGCGAGTCGGGCGGGCGGGCGCGGGCGGGCGCGGGCGGCCGGGCGCGGGCGGCCGGCCGCCGGTGATCGGCCGCGGGTGATCGGGGGCGGGTGATCAGGGGCGGGTGATCAGGGTGGCGGTCGGGAGGGAGCGGTCACCCGTACCGGATGTCCACGTGCAGCACCCGGTCGTTGCCGCTCTGCCCGTCGCGGTCCTCGGTGGTCGTCAGCCAGAGGTCGCCCTCGGGGTCCACCTCGACCGTCCGCAGCCGACCGTACGCGTGGTGGAAGAACTCCCGCTGCTCCACCAGGTCGTCGGAGTCGATGCGCAGCCGGTACACCCGCTGCCCGATCGTGGTGCCGATGAACAGGTGGTCGTTGATGATCGCCAGCCCGCTCGGCCCGCCGGCCGACGTCGGCCACGTCACCTTCGGCGGCACGCTGCCCTCGCAGTACCCGTCCCGGCCCTCGCAGCCCGGCCAGCCGTAGTTGCCGCCGCGCTGGATCAGGTTGACCTCGTCCCAGGTGTTGTTGCCGAACTCCGTCGCCCACAGCCTGCCCCGCGAGTCGAACGCCAGGCCCTGCACGTTGCGGTGCCCGTAGCTCCAGATCGCCTTGCCCGGGAACGGGTTGTCGGCCGGGATCGACCCGTCCGGGTGGATCCGCAGGATCTTGCCCGCGTTGGTGTCGAGGTTCTGCCCGTAGCTGCCGTTCTGCGCGTCGCCGGTGGAGACGAACAGGTACCGGCCGTCCGGGCTGAACCGCAGCCGGCCGCCGTTGTGGTAGCGGTTCTTGGGGATCCCGCCCAGGATCGTGGTCCAGCCGGTCAGCGCGTCCCCCGCCAGCCTGGCCCGCACGACCTGGTTGCCGCCCTCGGCGGTGTGGTAGATGAAGACGTGCCCGTCCGCGACGAACGTGGGCGACACCGCGATGCCCAGCAGGCCGCCCTCGCCGCTGGTGCTCTGCGCGCCGGGCACCCGGCCGAGGTCGGTCCGCCGGCCGTCCGGGGAGAGCCGGTAGACCTTGAACCGCTCCCGCTCGGTGACCAGCGCCGAGCCGTCCGGCAGGAACGCCACGCCCCACGGCACGTCGGTGCCGTCGCGCAACGCCGTCACCACGCCGGGCGTCGGCTCGCCCGCGGGCACGGCGCCGCCGGGTGCGGCGATCACCTCGGCGCTGAACGGCGAGAGGTTCCCCGCCGCGTCCCGCGACCGCACGCTGAACCGGTGCCCGACGCCAGCGCTCAGCCCGTCGACCGTGGCCGAGGTCGCGTCGGTGGTGCCCACCTGCGCGCCGTCGCGGTGCACGAGGTAGCCGGTGACGCCGACGTTGTCGGTGGAGGCGTCCCACGCGAGCGACACGCTGGTCGGCGTCCGCCCGGTGACGCGCAGGTTGCCGGGCGCGGTGGGCGACTGGTTGTCCAGCAGCACGGTGTCGGTGCGCATGACGACGTTGTTGCTGGCCTGGGAGACGTTCGGCACGGCGTCGCGCGCCAGGACCGTCCAGTCGTACTCGGTGTCGGCCTCCAGGCCGATGACGGTCGCGCTCAGCGTCTCGCCCGGCACGCTCATCATCAACTGCCCGTGCTGGTAGACGTCGTAGCCCACCACGCCGACGTTGTCGGTGGCCGCGTCCCAGGCGAGCGACGCGCTGTGCTCGGTCTTGCCGGTCACGCGCAGGTTGCGCGGCGGGGTCGGCGGCTGGGTGTCCACGGGGGCGGGGCCCACGGACACCCGGTCGGTGTTCGGGCCGCCGTCCCGGCTCACGGCGGTGGCCCGGACGCGGTTGCGGCCCGTCCGCAGGGACACGGTCGCGGTGGCGTCGCGCCACGTGGTCCACGCCCCCGTGCCGGGGAACGGGACGGTGCCCGCCTGCACGCCGTTCACCGACACCGCGAGCACGAGGTCGGACCGGGTCCCGTTGGCGTAGCGGAAGACGAGCCGGTGCGGGCCCTCCTCGGCGGCGGCCACGGTGTACTCGACGTACCCGCCGGCCGCGTCGTCGTAGTCGACGTACCCGGGCCCGGTGTAGCCGGCGTGGTCGGAGCGCACCTCGCCCCCGGAGATCGTCGCCGCCTCGGCCTGGTGCTCGGTCAGCCCGCGCGCCGCGCCGGGGGCGGCGAGCAGCAGCGGCGACGTCAGGGCCGCCACCGCGACCAGGGCGAGCCTGCGCCGGGTGTTCGGTGTGGGAGCCATCGGTGTCCCCGGTCTCAGCGGTTGCGGTGGTGCGCGGCGCGGCGGCGGAACGCCGACCGCGAGGACGGCACGTCGAGCGCGACCCGGTCCAGCACCTCGGCCTGCCGCCGGCCGTCGGGCAGGGTGAACGGCGAGCGGAGCACGTCGACGTGGCCGGCCGCGAAGGGCACGAGGCGGACCGGCACGTCGTCCCGGTCGGCGAGCGCGTCGAACTGCCCGGCCATGACCGCGTCGTCGCCGACCCGCACGTGCAACGCGGCCTCGTGCACGAAGAAGCGCGCGGTGGCGGGCACGGGCCGGTCGCCCGGGTCGTGGGCGGGCACGTCGTGGGCGAGCGCGTCGTCGCCGATCGCGCGGTGGCCCAGGGCCAGGGCGTAGGCCGGGGTGCGCAGCGGTTCGGGCACGCACAGGGGCTCGAAGACCACGAGGTCGGACCCGTTCGGCCCGCACGCGACCTCGCCCGGTCGGCGGCCCACGAGCCTGATCAGATCGATCAAGTCCGGGCCGTGCCGACTGCGGTCCACCGTGGACGGTCGGTTCCACCAGCCCGAGCCCGGCACCAGCCTCAGCGGCGGCCGGATGTCCTCACCTGCGGTCACGGTGCGCCACCGTAGTGACGGTGACCAGGTGTTTCGAGCCGAGAGCGAGAAGTACACCCCAAAGTGGACCGGGCAAGCCGTACGTACTGATTGGATTTCCCCTGGCGGCCCTGGCAACATCGACAGGTGCCCAGGGTGAGCCAGGACCACCTCGATGCGCGTCGCCGTCAGATCCTCGACGGCGCACGCGCGTGCTTCGCGCGATTCGGCTACGAAGGCGCGACCGTGCGCCGCCTGGAAGAGGCTACCGGCCTGTCCAGGGGCGCGATCTTCCACCACTTCCGGGACAAGGAGTCGCTGTTCCTGGCGCTGGCCGAGGACGACGCGCTGCGCATGGCCGAGGTCGTCGCGGAGCAGGGCCTGGTGCAGGTGATGCGGGAGCTGCTGCACCCGCCGGACCCCGAGGACGTCGAGCACCCGGCGGACTGGCTCGGCACGCGGCTGGAGGTGTCGCGCCGGCTGCGCACCGACCCGGAGTTCCGGGCGCGGTGGGCGGAGCGGTCGCGGCAGCTCACCGACGCGACGCGGCAGCGGCTGGAGCGCCAGCGCGAGGCCGGGAACCTGCGCGACGACGTGGACGTGGACGTGCTGACGTCGTTCCTGGAGCTGGTGCTGGAGGGCCTGGTGTCGCACCTGGCGATGGGCCTGCCGGCCGACGACCTCGAACCGGTGCTCGACCTGGTCGAGGAGAGCGTGCGCCGGCATCGCCGGTCCGGCTGACCCGTCGTCACCCGCAGCGCTCTTCGCGGGATCGGGACACACCGGGTGGGTGACCCATAGGATCGCCGACATGGCTGACGCGCGACCTGCCCACGTGCACCGGGTGCGGGTGCGCCCGGTCGACTGCGACCGCCAGGGGATCGTCCACGCCTCCCGCTACCCGGTCTTCTTCGAGGCCGCGATGGTGGAGGCGCTGCGGTCGCTGCTGGGCTCCTACCGGGAGCTGGAGAAGCACGGCATCGACTTCGTGATGGCCGAGACGTCCATCCGGTACCTCGCCCCGGCCCGGTTCGACGACCTGCTGCGGATCGCGGTGCGGGTGCGCACGCTCGGCACCACGACGCTGACCATGGGTTTCGACGCGGACGTGGACGGCACGCCGGTCGCCACGGGCTGGAACCGGTACGTCTCCTTCGGCACGCCGGAGCTGCGCAGCACCCCCATCCCGGCCGACTTCCGCAAGGCCCTGGAACGCCGGCCGGCCGCCGCGAGACCCGCGACCAGGCCCGTCACCCGGTCC
Organism: Actinosynnema sp. NPDC004786; assembly: GCF_053601135.1. Classification (NCBI taxonomy): domain Bacteria; kingdom Bacillati; phylum Actinomycetota; class Actinomycetes; order Pseudonocardiales; family Pseudonocardiaceae; genus Actinosynnema; species Actinosynnema sp. NPDC004786. Next base: position 234,835 of record NZ_JBSGBG010000007.1, read on the forward strand.
GTGCCCGAGCCCCGGCGCTGACCGCGTGACCCGCGCCTGACCCCTCGGCCCGCGCCACGACCCGGCCGCGCTCGACGCGGACCGCGGTCTCGGTCTCGTCGCTCACCGCCGGCACGCGCGCGGCGGCGGCCAGCGCGCCGGTCTCGTCGCACACCACCCGCAGCCGGGGCCACGCCCGGACCGGGAACGCCTCCCGCAGGCCCGCGCACACCTGCGCCACCACCAGCCGCGCCAGCGGCGCGAGTTCGGCCGGCGTCGCGGTGACCATCGCGAGCGTCACCGGCACGTCCGCCCGCACCGCCTCCTCCACGGCCGCCAGCCGGTTCAGCCCCAGCACGACCACCACGCCGTCCTCGTCCGGCGTCACCTCGGCGCCCCGCACGAGGTCCACGACGGTCGGCGGGCTCCACGGCCGGTCGTCGTCCCGCACCGCCGCGCCGGGCGGGGTCGCCCACCAGTCGTTGAGGTCCAGGCCGGCGAGGCGTTCGCACGCGCTGATCACGTCGAACGGCTCCACGAACCCCGGCGCGGCGGCCGCGAGCCCGCTCGCGCCGGAGAGGGTGGTCAGCACCGTCTCGGCGAGCCGCACCAGGCGGGGCGGCGGCGAGCCGGGCGGCGTCACGACCGGTTCGACGGCTTCCAGCGCGAGGCTGACCAGCAGCGCGTCCAGCTTCATGAGCTGCGTGAACGGCCGGCGCGTCACCTCCTCGGCGGCGACCTCGGGCAGGAAGTCCCGCGCCAGCGGGTCGTGGCCGACGGAGGTGACCCAGGCGCGGGCCAGCGCGCCGAGGGCTTCGCGGCGGTTCGTCCCGCGCTGGGGGTTCGACGGCGCCACGGCGCGTTCGGCCAACTCGGCCAGCACCGCGAAGTAGAGGGCCCGCTTGCCGGGGAAGTTCGAGTACACCGCGCCCCGGGTCAGCTCGGCGCGCTGCGCGATCGTGTCGATCTTCGCGTCCCGGAAGCCGCGCTCGGCGAACTCGGCCCGGGCGGCGTCCACCACCCGCGCCCGGTTGCGCTCCTGGGCCTCCGCCCTGCTCAGCCGTGCCATCACGCTCCCGTTTGCCAGGCGTCGCGTGTCAAGATACCGTCATCATTCAGATGATGAGAACATCTGATCAGAACATCTGCATGGAGGACCGCGTTGACCGTTCCCGAGATCGACCCCGCCGACCCCGCGGTGCTGTCGGACCCCTTCACGGCTTACGGGGAGGCCCGTGAGCGCTGCCCGGTGGCGAAGATGCGCCTGCCCGGCATGGGCGACATGTGGGTGCTGACGCGGCACGAGGACGCCAAGGCGATGCTCGCCGACCCCCGCTTCGAGTTGAGCGCCAACAGCTTCATGGGCCTGCCCGGCGTGCCGGAGCACTGCAAGCCGTACCTGCGCACGATGTCCGAGATGAACGGCCCGGAGCACCTGCGGCTGCGGAAGCTGGCCGCGCCCGCGTTCACCGCGCGCCGGGCGGAGGGCTTCCGGGCGCGCATCGAGGTGATCGTCGGCGAGCTGCTCGACGCCCTGCCGGACACCGGGCCGGTGGACCTGCTGGCGCACTTCGCCCGGCCGTTGCCGATGGACGTCATCTGCGAGCTGGTGGGCATCCCCGCCGAGGAGCGGGGCCGGTGGCGCGAGTACGGCGCGGCGGCCGTGGGCGGCTACGGCCCGGCGTTCCTGGCCGCGATCCCGGACATCGTCGAGGGCGCGATCGAGGCCGTCGCACTGCGCCGGACGTCACCGGGCGACGACCTGATCTCCCAGCTCCTGCGGGTCCGCGACGAGGACGGCGACCGGTTCACCGACGCGGAGCTGGTGACCCTGGTGTGGCAGCTCGTGATCGCCGGGCAGACGCCGACCAACCTCATCGTCAACGGCCTGGAAGCGCTGCTGACCCACCCCGACCAGCTCGCCGCCGTGCGCGCGGACCCCACCCTGGTGCCGCGCGCGGTCGAGGAGCTGACGCGGTGGGTCGGCCCCCAGTTGCTCACCGTGCCCCGGTTCGCGACGGAGGAGGTCGCGTTCGGCGACGTGGTGATCGGCAAGGGCGAACCGGTGTTGACGGCGATCGTCTCGGCCAACCGCGACCCCCGCGCCTACGCCGACCCGGACGCGTTGGACGTGACGCGCGAGCAGCCGACCGGCCACCTCGGGTACTCGCACGGCGCGCACTTCTGCCTCGGCGCCGCGTTCGCGCGGGTGCAGACGCAGGTGGCCATCTCGGAAATCCTCCGGCGATTCCCCGACCTGGCCTTGGCCGAGACGCCACAACGCACTCCGGACGGCGGAACCTGGCGCTTGTCCTCTCTCGTCGTCAATCGCTGAACCCCGTCGGCGTGAACTGAGCCCTTGGAAGCCGCGACGGCTCGACAGCCCGCCGTCTGGAACAAGAACAACAACCCACAACGGACCCGCAGCCTCCCACCGAGGCTCGATTTGACATGGGTTCGGGTGCCGTAGGCTGGACGAAGCCGGGCAGGCTTGGCGGGCGCTTTTTCCGCCGAGCCTGCCCGGCTTTGGCCTGCCTGTGGTGCCCGTAAGGAAGAGCGGGGTGTAGGGAAAGAGTGTGAAACGGAGAGGGGAGAGATA
>NZ_JBSGBG010000008.1:0-162995 GCF_053601135.1 Actinosynnema sp. NPDC004786
TGCACCAACACCGGCAGATCGTGATCCACCGCCAACTCCAACTGCCGCGCGAACGCCACATCCTCCTCCGGCGTCATCGAGTCGTAACCCACCTCACCCACCGCCACCACCCCGTCCTTGGCGAGGTAGCGCGGCAGCACGTCGAGCACGCCGACGCACCGGGGGTCGTTGGCCTCCTTGGGGTTCAACGCGATGGCGCAGTGGTGCCGGATGCCGAACTGCGCGGCCCGGAACCTCTCCCAACCCAGCAGCGAGTCGAAGTAGTCGGTGAACGAGCCGACGCTCGTGCGCGGCTGGCCCAGCCAGAACGCGGGCTCGACCACCGCCGTGATGCCGACGGCGGCCATCGACTCGTAGTCGTCGGTGGTGCGCGAGGTCATGTGGACGTGCGGGTCGAAGATCGTCACGGTGTCCTCCCCAGCAGGCGCAGGGCGTCGGCGGGCACGGGCCGGCCGGCGGCCTCGCGCTCGGCGGCGTAGTCGGCGGTCATGCGGCGCAGTTCGTCGTCGGCGCGGCGGTCCAGGTCGTGCACGGCGGCCAGCGGCACGCCCATGAACAGGCACTTCAGCACGCCGTGCCGCCACGCGTGCTGGTCGAGGTGCGCGGCGGCGAACGGCCCGAGCGCGGCGGCGACCAGGCGGGTGTCGTTGGCGCGCAACGCGTCGCGCACCAGCGGCAGGCCGACGTCCGGGTCGGTGTCGGGGGTGAGCCCGCGCAGCACACCGCGCCGTTCCGCGTCGTCGCCGAACCGGTAGAGGTCGGGCAGCTCGGAGGCGTCCGGCAGGGCCGCCACCAGCCGGGCGCGGGCGGCGTCGTCCACCGTGCCGTGCACCAGGCCGTCCGGGTCCTCCTCGGCGCGCACCGGCCCGCGGCCGACCGCCCGGCCGGCGGCCGGGAACAGCGCGCGGATGGCCGCCGGGTCGGCGCGGACCCGGCGTTCGGCCTCGCTGAGCCAGTCGGGGGTGGTGGCGGCGCGCAGGGCCGCCATCGCGCGGCGGGCGACCTCGGGCGCGGCGTGGCTGTGCCGGGGCAGCTCCACGGCGGCCAGGCCGCGGTAGCCGATGTCCTCCAACGCGGCCAGGGTCTTGCGCAGGTCCAGCGCCCCCTCGCCGAACTCCAGGTGCTCGTGCACGCCGGGCAGCATGTCGTCCAGCTGCACGTTGACGAGCAGGTCCCCGGCCCGCGCGACGCAGGCCGCCGCGTCCTCCGGTTCGACGGCCACGCAGTGCCCCACGTCGAGCGTGATGCCCAGGACGTCCGGGTCGCCCAGCTCGGCCCGCAGGGTCAGCGCCTGGTCGAGCCGCGCCACGACGTGACCCGGTTCGGGTTCCAGGCCGAGCCGCACCCCGGCCCGCGCGGCGAGGTCCACCACCTCGGCCACGCCGGACGTCAGCCGGGACCACGCCTCGTCGGGCGGCACGTCGGGCGGCCGGACCCCCGCCCAGAAGGACACGCACTCGGCGTCGAGGTCGTGGGCGATCGCGATGGCGCGGCCGAGGAAGTCGATCCGCCGCACCTGCCCGTCGGACACCAGGGTCGGGTGGTGCTTGCGGTGGGGGTCGAGGAGGTAGCGCGCGCCGGTCTCCACGACGACGCCGAGGCCCAGCTCCGCCAACCGGCGCGCCACGGCGTCCACGCGGCGGGCGAGGTCGGGCGCGTAGGGGTCGAGGTGGTGGTGGTCGAGGGTGAGCGCGACGCCGCGGTAGCCGAGGTCCGCGATGACGGCGAGCGCGTCGTCCAACCGGTGGTTGGCGAACCCGTTCGTGCCGTACCCGAGCCTGATCGTCATGTCGGTCCCACCTTCCGGCCGAACTTCCGCGCCAAGGGCAACGCCCCGGCCACCGCCAACGCCGACCACACCGAACCGCGCGCCGCGAGCGCCGCCTGCAACGGCACCATGCCGTGGATGCCGGCCGCGGTCGCCGCCCGCACCTCGCCCGCGCCGCCGCCGGACCGGACGGCGGCCAACTGCGCCCGTCCCACCAGGCCCGCGTACACCGCCGCGCCCACGGCCGACCACACCGCGGACCGCGCGCCCACCGGCCGCCGATCCCGCGACCGGCCCGGGTCACCGGCTGCCGGCCGGTCGCGCACGCCGGCCGACCGCCTTCCGAACGCGCCGGCCGACCGCCGCCCGCGCGCATCAGCGGCGGGTCCTCGGTGCGCGTCAGCGGCCGGTCCTCGGTGCGCATCAGCGGCCGGTCCTCCGTGCGCACCTGCCGCCGACCCCCCGTGCGCACCGGCAGCCGGCCGCTCGCCCGCGAGCTGCCCTCCGTGCGGACCCGCCGAAAGCCGGTCGCGCACGCCGGCCGACCCACCGGACCCCGCCTCACCCAGCCCTCGCGCGCCCGCCGCCACGGCCGCGAGCGCGGTGGCCGCCGTGCCCGCCAGCACCGCCCGCGCCACCCCCGGCGACGTCCCGTGGACCTCCCCGCGCGACAGCACCGTCACCCCCAGGGTGTGCGCCGCCATCACCGACGCGGCGGGCAGCGCCTCGCGCACCCCGTCCGCCGGCGCGCCGAGCAGCACGTCCAACCCCCGGCACGCGGCCATCGCGAACGGACCGGCCGGGGTGTCCTTCAGCACCACGTCGTACGCCCACACCGCACCCGTCAGCGCGGCCGCCGTGCCCAGCGCCCGACGACCGCCGGCCGCCGCCGCGAGCGCCAGCCCGAGCACGCCGAGCCCGCCCGCCACCGCCAACGCCCGCTCCGGGCTCACCCGGCCGGACGGGATGGGTCGCTCCGGCCGCTCGACCGCGTCCACGTCGCGGTCGGCCCAGTCGTTCAACGCCATCCCGGACCAGTACAACGCGGCCGACGCCACCGGCAGCAGCAGCCGCCTCCCGCGCAACCCGCCGGCCGCCCCGGCGACCGTGTCCCCGAGCACGGTCAACGCCGCGGGCGCGCGAACGAGCTTGAGGTAGGGGTTCACAGCCCCTCCGCCCACTCGACCAGCGCCCTGGTCTGCTCGGCGAACCCGTGCTCGTCCGAACCCAACGGGTCCTTGAAGAAGAACCCGAGCGCGCTCTGCACGCCGACACGGCCGGACCGGTGCGCGGCCGCCAGCAGCCGGGCCAGGTCGAGCACCAGCGGCGCGGCCAGCGCCGAGTCCAACCCGGTCCAGGTGAACTGCAACGACATCCGCGCCCCGAGGAACCCCTCGAACGACACGTGGTCCCAGGCGGTCTTCTGCTCGCCCAGTTCCGGCACGTTGTCGATGTGCAGGGGCGCGGTCACCGGGTGCCCGAGCAGCGCGGCCAGCCCGGACGCCTTGGTCCGCAGCTTGCTCGACGCGTGCGCCGGGTCCTCCAGGGTCGAGCCGTCGCCACCGCCGAGCAGGTTCGTCCCCGCCCACGACCGCACGCGCAGCGCCCGCGCGGTGAACATCGGCGCCAGCACGGTCCGCACCAGGGTCTCCCCCGTCTTGCCGTCCCGCCCCGCGTACGGGACGCCGACGGCGGCGGCCAGCTCCGCCAGCGCGGGCGGCGTCACGCCGGTGGACGGGGTGAAGTCCACGAACGGGCAACCGGCCCTGAACGCCGCGTAGGCCGCCAGGGAACTGGGCGGCAGCACGGTCTCCCCCGCCGCCAGCGCCTCCTCCAGGGCCGACAGGGACGCGTGCGCCGGGTGCGGGTCGACCGGCGGCTCGGTGGAGGCCACGTTGACCACCACGACGCGGGCCAGGCCGTGCCGCGACCGGAACGACGCCAGGTCGTCCGCCAGCCGCGTCGCGACCTCGGCCTGCGCGCCCACCGGCACGTCGCGCAGCTCGGCCTGCGCCTCGCGCAGCCCGTCCGCGATCGGACCGAGGAGTTCGGCCGGGACCACGCCCGCCCGCGCCAACTGCTCGGCCCGTTTCACCAGCGGTGTGGAGACCACGTCGTGCCCGCCGACCACCAGCGAGTCCCACGGCGGCAGGTCGGCCTCCAGCAGTTCGGTGACGCAACCGGTCGGCGGCACCAGGCCGGCGCGCAGGCCGAGCAGCCCGCACACCGCCGTGGTCGCCACCGACCCGCGCGCGCCGATCAACCACAGACCCGTTCGTTCCACGAGCATCCCCCGATCTGGATGTGGTCCGGCTCACAGGCCGAGGCGACGCCGATTCTGTTTCGGATCGACTGAAGTCAGCAAGACTTTTGGAGCAATTTGACAAAAGTCATGCTCGAATGGACGAAAGTGAGGTCGTCAACGACCACGGTACGTCAGGTCCGCGAAGCCGCACCGACCGATGTCCCGGCTCCGGTAGCGTGGATCACCACTCGCTTCGGCACGTCGGCGGAGGGGCTGCGCGGTGCGACAGGACGACCGGCCGGTGACCTCGAACGTCGTCGCCGGTCCCGTCCTCGGGCCGAGCGTGCAGGCCGGTGTGGTCCACGGCGGCGTGCACGTCCACGTCGGCGGGGCGCCGCCGGCGGACCCCGGCGGGCTGCCGGTGGGCGTGCTGTCGTTGCTGCGGGCGCAGGTCCGGGCGGCGCACGAGCTGCCGTACCGGCTGCCGGGGGCGCGGCGACCGTCGCTGGCCGCGGTCTACGTGCGGCAGGACCTCGGCACGGGCGCGGAGGAGCCGCACGCCGAGGTGTCGCGGCCGACCCCGATCCTGGACGGCGACGGGCGGCTGGTGGAGGCGCCCCGCCCGCCCGCGCCGAGGGTGGCGGTGCGGCCGCCCGCGCGGGCCGTGCGGGAGGCGTTGGACGGCGACGACCACCTGCTGATCACGGGCGGCGCGGGCCAGGGCAAGTCCACGCTGTCGCTGCGGCTCGCAGCGGACCTGGCGGCCGGGCGGTGCGGCGAGCCGGGAGGCGTGCCGATCGCCGAACCCGTCGTGCCGCTGCGGTTGACCGCGCGCGAGCTGGCGACCCGGCTCGACCTGCCCTTCCCGCAGGCGTTGGCGGAGAGCGCGCAAGCCGAGTACGGCGCGTTGCTGCGCAGCCCGGTCGACGCGGACGCGTTCGGCGACCGGGTGGCCGGGGCGCGGTGGCTGCTGCTGGTGGACGCGGTGGACGAGGTGGCGGCGGCGGCCGACCGCGACCGGCTGGCCGCCGTGCTGGCCGCGTGGGCGTCCGGTGGGCCGTACCGGGTCGTGGTGACCACCCGGCCGGTGGAGGGCGCGGCGCTGGCCCCGCTGCACCGCATCGGGGCGGCCCGCTACGAGCTGCTGCCGTTCGACGAGGAGGCCCTGCGCTCGTTCGCCCGCACCTGGTTCGCCGAGGAGGGCGAGCCGACGGCGGACCGGTTCCTGCGCCAGGTCCGCGAGGCGCACCTGGACGAGCTGGTCCGCGTGCCGCTGCTGGCCACGATCGCCGCGATCGTGTTCTCCCGGCGGGGCGACCGGCCGCTGCCGGACAACCAGTACGAGCTGTACGAGGCGTACCTGGCGTTCCTGCGGTCGGCGCGCACGTCCGCCGGTCCGTTCGAGACCTACCGCGACGACCTGCTGGAGCACCTGGGCCGCACCCGGTCGGAAACCGACACGTCGCTGGTGTCGGCGGCCCGGTCGTGGGTCCGCGACCGGGTGCCCCCGCACACCCTGCCCGCCGACTGGCCGGAGGCGCTGACCACGTTCCTGGTCTCGGTCGGGCCGCTGGTGATGCGCGGCGACGACCTGCGGTTCCTGCACCACAGCTTCGCCGAGCACCTGGCCGCGACCTCGCTGGCCCGCGAGTTCCCCGAGCGGTTCACCCCGGAGCACGACGGCTTCGTGCGCACCGTCCACGCGGCCCGGCCGAAGGAGCGCGGCGGGTTCGCCCGCTCGGTCCTGCTGCACTACACGCGCCTGCGCCCGACGGAGGCCGACCCGCTGGTCCGGTGGCTGCACGCGGGCGACGCCGAGACCCACCTGCTCGCCGCCCGCCTGCTGGCCAAGCGGGTCCCGGCGAGCACGGCCGTCGTGGACGACTTCCTGACCACGGTCTGGGGCTGGGCCATGACGAGCCAGTACCCCGGCTCCGAGATCCTCGCCCAGGCCGGTCGCGCCACCCACCACCCCGGTCTCGCGGACTGGCTGGTCGCGCTCATGCGCACCGGCAACGCCCCCGCCGACTCGCGCACCGAGGCGGCGTCGGCGCTGGCCACCCGGCTGCGCGGCACGCACGAGGCGGAAGCCCTCGACTACCTGACCGCGCTGGTGGACCACCCGTCCGTCTCGGTGTCGGAACGCCTGGCCGCCGGTGAGGCGCTGGCGGAGTGCGGCGCGACCGCGCGGGAAGCGTCCGCGCGCGGGCTGAGGGCCGTGCTGGACAACCCGCTGGCGTCCGGTTACGCCTGCCGCACCGCCGCCGTGGTCCTGGCCGCGTTCGGCCGAGCCGAGCGGGCGTTCGGGGTCACGGCGTTGCAGGCGTTGACCACGAGCGACGAGACCCCGCCGGACGACCTGGTCGAGGCCGCGACCGGCCTGGTCGAGATCGGCTCGGAGTTCTACGAGCACGGTGCCGAGGTGTTCCGGGCCGTGCTGCGCGACCCGGTGGACAGCATGACCGGCCGCCGTGACGCCGCCCTCGGCCTGGCCTCCCTCGGCCCGGACGCGACCGCCGAAGCCGCCGACGCGCTCACCGCCCTGGTCAACGACCGGCGTCGGCCGCTCGGCGACCGCTCGCAGGCGGCGCACATCCTCGGTGAGCTGGGCCCGCAGCACCGCGACGCGGCGGCCGGCCACCTGGTCGCCGTCCTGGCCGAACCCGGTCTCGGCCTGGCCGACCGGTGGCAGTGCGCGTCACGGCTGGGCGACCTGGGACCGGAAGCCGCCGGGACGGCGGCCGACCACCTGCGACGCGTGATCGCGGACCGCCGTTCGACCGCGAACACCGTCCTCTGGGCCGCGAAAGAGCTGGCCGACCTCGATCCGCGGTACCACTCGGAGGCCACCGACGCGTTGTGGGAGATCGCCACCGCCCAGCACGGCACCGGGTTCGACCACGCGATCGCCCTCGCCCAGCTCACGAAGCTCGGCGAACCGCACCGGACGAGGGCATTGGCGCGCCTGCGGCGCCTGCCCACCGACCTCGGCTTGCCACCGCAGCAGCGGCGCATGGCCGCGGAGCAGGTGCTCCAGGCGGGACCGGAGTTCCACGACGAGGCCAAGTCCGCCCTCCTGGCCCTCACGCGCACACAGTCCGACCGGAACACTGCGCTGAACGCGTGGCGAGCGCTGCTCAACCTCGATACCGCCTACCACGGCCAAGCCCTCGACGCGTTCCTCGACGGCACGCGGGCGGCGGACCGGAACCTGCCCAACATGTTCGACCACGCATCGGCCTACGCGCGGTCGGACGAGGACCACCACCTGATCGCCCGGGCGCTGCTGCCGATCCTCGCCGATCCCGCGCACGGCTACCGGGCCCGGCTCTCGGCGGCCGAGGGCCTGATCTCCCTGGGTCGACCGTTCCACCGGGCCGTCGCGGACCACCTGTGCGAGCTGGTGCGCTCGGCCACCGCGCCGGAGATGGATTTCCCCTACGTGGCGCGGATCTGCCGGCAGCTCGGTCGCAGCCACCGCGCCGCGATGGCCGGGGTACTGCGGGACGTGCTGTCCCGGGGCCTCCGCCCGGCCGCCGGGGTCTGGCGGGTCGTGCAGGCGCTGGACCACCTCGGCTTCGCCACCGGCGATGACGTCGTGACCGCGCTGAGGTCGGTGGTCTTCCACGGTCCGATCATGACGGCGAGCCGGTACGACGCCGCCGTCGTGCTGGCCCGGCTCGTGCCCGCCGAGGTCCCGGACATCCTGGACGCACAGGCGGTCGACCGGCGTTCGTGGAAGACCGTGGCGGAACCGATCGCGGTCGAGGCCGTCCCGGGGCTCGCGGCCGTCATGGCGGACCGCGACGCCCTCGCCACCGTGCGCCGGACGGCCGCGACCCTGGTGCACGACTTCGTGCCGGCCGAACGGGACCGTGCGCTCGCCGTGCTCCGGGGTATGGCCCGCGACGAGTTCCTGGAGGTCCATACCCGTGGTGAGGCATATCAGCTCCTCACGGAGCGAGACCCCGGCATGCGCGCCGAGGCGCTCGCGTTCCACCTCGGCGTGGTCGACGCCGACCGGGAAACCCCTTCCCGTCGCCACACCGCCGCCTACCACCTGGCGGAACTGGATCGGAACCACACCTCCACGGCACGCGCCTTCCTGCGCCACCAGGTCAACGATCCGACAGCCGTGGCCGAGGACCGCGCTTCCGCCACCGAGTGGTCGATGGTCATCGAGCCGTGGGACGTGGACGAGTACGCGCACGTCGTCGGCGCGCTGCTCCGGCAGTTCCGGATCAACGCGCCCCACCGCCGCCTGATCGCTCCCCTGGACCGGCAAGCGCGCACCGCCGTGGAACGGGTGCTGCTCGCCGACCGGTCCGCGTCCCTGCGCCGACGCGTGCCGGTGGCGGACCACTGGGACGACCTGCCGCTGTTCGCGGAGGCGGAGGCCGAGGTGCGCGAGGCGCTTGCGGCACCGGAGACCTCCGCCGAGGACCGGGTGGCGGCGGCCTCGGCGCTGGCCGGGTTGTCCACGGCGTTCGTGCCGGAGGCCGTCCGGGAGCTGGAGGCCCTGGCCGCGTCGCCGGGCACCGCCTACCGCGCGCGCAAGGCCCTCTCCGAGCTGACACCGGCGCTGTGGCGGCGGGTGGTGGACGACGCGGTCGACCAGGTGGCCGACGAAGCGCTCCCGCGCCGGGACCGGGTCCGAGCGGTCCGCTTACTGACCGAGATCACCGCCAGGCTCCCGGAGTCCGTGGTGGAGTTCGTGCGCGCGGTCGTCCACGAGCCGGGCACGTCGGACCGGGATCGGCTGGCGTTCCGGTACGCGTTGCGGCACCACGAAGGGCTCGACCCGGTGCGGGCGATGCGGGACAGCCCGCGCACCCCGCCGGCGGTCCGGTTGTGGGCGGCGTTCCGGCTGGTCGGGCACGACGTCGCCGACCGCGCCGCCGCGGCCCGCCTCGCGCGCTCGATCGCGACCGACCCGGCCATGCGCCCGGCATTGCGGCGGCGGGCGGCGTACGACCTGACGTGGCTCGGACCCGGTGGGCGCGAGCCCGCCACCGAGGCGCTGCTCGCGCTGCTGGCCGACGAGACCGTGCCGACGACCGTGCGCATCCGGTCCGCGCACACTCTGGTCGACACCGCGCCGGCGGCCCGCCGAGCGGCGATGACGGCCCTGCGCGAACTGGTCGGCACACCCCACCCGCTGCGACGGTGCAAAGCCCTCCAGGCGATCGGTGTGGTGGAGCCGGTCGAAGCGGCACTGGACCTGGTCGCGATGGCCCGGGACGCGGACGTGCCCGCGACGGCCCGGGTGCGGTGCGCGGAGGCGGCGGTCGAGCTGACGCGGGACGTCCGGGAGCAGGCGGCCGTCGGCGTGCGGGCCGTGGCCCGGGACGGGTCCGTGCCGCGGCACGTCCGCCGCCGGGCCGCCCGCGACCTGGCCCGGTGGAGCGAGCTGTGCCGGGACGAGGCCCGCGCGCTGCTCGCTCAGGCGTAGCCGAACAGCGGCGGGAAGACCAGGACCACCACCCAGGCCCACACCGCGAACACCGGCAGGTAGGCGGTCTGCCAGCGTTCGAGCGCGGCGAACGGCCGGCGCCTGCGGACCAGGCCCAGCACCAGCCACGCCGACCACGCGAGGTTGGCCAGCAGGATGACGTTCTCCCCCAGCGCCGCCGCCTTGTTCGGCGTGGTGCCGTACTCCGTGATGCGGCCGGTGATCTCCCACAGCACCAGCGCGTCGATCACCAGCGCGCTGACCACGAGGGCGAGCTGGAGCTTGTCGAACAGGCCGGGCGGGGCCAGCGGGTCGCGTGCCGAGATCGAGTAGAGCAGCAGCCCGAGCACCACGACCAGCAGCAGGTCGAACAGGATCAACGCCTCGCGCTCCACGTCGATGCCGGAGCTGGTGACGCCGAACGTCACCAGGAACGCCAGCAGCACCGCGGTGAACAGCGGCGTGAACAGCCGGGTGAGCACCGGCGCGATGTTCTCCACCACGCTCTGCTTGGCCTCCACGAGCCACGCGGCCACCACCGTCGCCGCCGCCGCGCCGCACGGGATGAGCCACCGCCCGACGAACGTCTCGGGCGAGATCCCGATGGCCTCGAACGTGCCGAACACGAACGCGGTCAGCACGCCGCCGCCCAGCGCGATGAGCACGTAGTACACGAACCACTCGCCGGTGAAGCGGACGAAGTCCATGCGGCGGCGCGAGGCGCGCAGGTCGTCGGACACGTACGCCAGGCCCACGACGAACCACAGCGCGATCGGGAGGTGGACGCTCGTCACCACGAGCGACTGGGAGCCGTCCGCGAGCGGGAAGGCGTTGGCCGCCACCGCGCCGAGCGCGAACAACCCGAGCAGCACGCCGACCACCGCCCGCGCGGCGCGGCGGCGCCAGGCCAGGAACCCGGCCAGCCACGGCAGGGTGAGCAGGCCGACGTTCGGCCCGTAGAACGCGGGATCGTGCTCCGGGTCCAGGCCGAACAGCTCGGGCGCCTTGACCGAGACCGCCGCGCCCACCGCGCAGAGCACCAGGACGAGCAGGTCGCGCCGGGGCCGACCGCCGGTCGCCGCGCCGTCGCCGCCGGTCAGCACCAGTTGCTTCCACAGGCGTTCCGAGTGCTCGCGGGCGAACTCGCGGGACAGGTCGTCCAGGCTGCCCATGCGCTTGACCGCGACCAGGAACGCCTCGTCGGCGTGCAGGCCGGCGGCGCGCAGGTCGTCCACCGAGCCGCGCAGGTGGTCTTCCAGCTCCTCGACGTCGGGCCCGGCCAGCTCCCGCCGTCGCCGCACGTACTGCCGCCACTGGGAGAACTGGGCCTCCAGCTCGTCCGGACCGCCGGTCACGCCGGACCTCCCCACGGGATCGCGCTGAACGGCCGCTGGTCGTCGGGGCGCGGCCACACCTCCCGGAGCGCGTCCACGACCGTCTCCCACTGGCGGCGCTGCTCGGCCAGCTCCGCCAGGCCGGTGCGCGTGATCCGGTAGTACTTGCGCCGCCGTTCGCCGGCCGCGGACTGCCAGCTCGACTCCACGTGCCCGAGGCGTTCGAGCCGGTGCAGCAGCGGGTAGAGCAGCCCTTCGGTCCAGTCCAGCTCGCCGCCGGACAGCTCGTTGATCCGCCGGAGGATGGCGTAGCCGTAGCTGTCCGCCTCGGCCAGGATGCCGAGCACCATCGGCGTCGCCGAGGCGGCCACGAGGTCCTTCGCGACTTTCACCGGTCCTCCCGTGACCCTAGAACTGCGAGGCATAGTAGTACTAGGTATCCGACGGCCGCAAGGAGCCCTCCCCGACGGGTGGCCGACCGACCGTCCACACCGGACGACCACCGTCCACCTGCCACGGTTCGAGGCCGCCGCCGGCCCGACCGCGGCCGGCACGGGAACACGCCGCGCCGGCACCGGCGGGCGGTCTTGACCGTGAAGCAGGAGCCGACGCGCAAGCTCGGCCAGAGCGCGCCGGGCCGGGGCGCTCTGGCGTGGTGCCGGTCGACGGGCGCTTGATGTTAACGCAAACAAGTGCCAGACTCCTCGCTGGACCGCAACGACGCGAGGAGTCCGCCGTGATGCCATCGCAGCTCCATTCGCCCAACCCCGAGATGGATCGCGCTGCCACGACGACGACCTCCGGACACGCGGCACGACCTCGAACGCTGTCGTCCTACCGTTAGCTGTTAGCGCTAACAACCGCCGCCGCCCCACGCACCGCCCCGACCGACGAAGATCGGAGCCGTCCATGCGTCGACGGAGGAGCGCCCTCGCGGCGTTGCCGCTCGCCCTGTCCCTCCTGGCCCTCCCCGCGCCGACGGCGGTCGCGGCCGAGCTGCCCTCGGGCGCGCGATCGTTGGAGGCGGTGGACCTCCCCGGCCGCTACGTCCGCCACCTCGACTACCTCGGCCGGGTCGACGCCGTCACGTCGGGCAGCCCGGCCCAGGTCAAGCAGGACGCGACGGTCACCGTCGTCCCGGGCCTCGCCTCGCCGTCGTGCTCCTCGTTCCAGGCGGCCAACGGGATGTTCCTGCGCCACCGCGACTGGCGGCTGCGGCTGGAGGCGAACACCGGCACGGCCCAGTTCCGCGAGGACGCGACGTTCTGCGCCGGGCCCGGCTCGGTCACGGGCTCCGTGTCGCTCGCGCCGGTCAACGCGCCGGACCGGCGGCTGCGGCACCGGGACTACGAGCTGTGGGTGGACCCCTACCAGGACACCGCCCGGTTCCGCGACGACAGCTCGTTCCGGCTCACCGCGCCGTGGACGCCGAAGACCACCAGGGGACCGGTCGTCCCGGGGTTGTTCGCCGACCCGCACATCGCGCACTTCAACGGCCGCTACTACCTCTACCCGACCACGGACGGCTACGCGGGTTGGGCGTCGCCGCACTACCAGGCGTTCTCCTCGACCGACCTGGTGAACTGGACGAGCCACGGCGTCGTGCTCGACCTGCGGCCGGACGTGTCGTGGGCGGACGACTCCGCCTGGGCGCCCGCCGTGGCCGCCAAGAACGGCCGGTACTACCTGTACTTCAGCGGCGGGGCGGCGTCCGGCGACACGGCCAAGCACCTCGGCGTCGCGGTGTCCGACTCGCCCACCGGCCCGTTCCGCGACGCGCTCGGCAGGCCGCTGGTGCGGGCCGGCTCCCACCCCGGCCAGGCCATCGACCCCATGGTGTTCACCGACGACGACGGCCAGTCCTACCTGTACTGGGGCAACGGCGGCGCGTACGTGGTGCCGCTCAACGCGGACATGGTCTCGTTCGACGCGACGAAGGTCCGCACCATCACACCACCCGGCTACCGCGAGGCGTCGTTCGTGTTCAAGCGCAACGGCACCTACTACTTCATGTGGTCGGAGAACGACACCCGTGACGAGAACTACCAGGTCGCCTACGCCACCGGCCCGTCGCCGGTCGGGCCGTGGACCAAGCGCGGGGTGGTGTTGCAGAAGCGCCTGGAGCTGGGCATCAAGGGCACCGGCCACCACTCGGTCGTACGCGCGCCCGGCACGGACACCTGGTACGTCGCCTACCACCGCTTCGCCGTGCCCGCGGGCAACGGCACCAACCGCGAGGTGACCGTCGACCGGATGACGTTCAACGGCGACGGCACCATCAGCCCGATCGTCCCCACCCTGTGATCAAAGGAGATCACCCGTGCCCCGAGCACTGACGAGGACCGGCGCGCTGCTGGCCGCCGTGGTCCTGCTGTTCACGTCCTGGTCGGTGACGACCGACCGGAGGGCGGAGGCGCTGGAGCCGTTCACCGGCTACCTGATGGCGCACTTCACCGGCGAGCACGCCAACGGCGAGCAGATCTACCTCGCCCACAGCCGCGACGGCCTGCGCTGGACCGACCTGAACAACGGCGCGCCCGTGCTGCTGTCCACGGTCGGCACGCGCGGCGTGCGCGACCCCGCGCTGGTCCGCTCCCCCGCGGGCGACCGGTACTGGATCATCGCCACGGACCTGCGGATCGCCTCCGGCACGTCGTGGTCCGACGCGGCGAACAACGGCAGCAAGTCGCTGGTCGTGTGGGAGTCCTCGGACCTGGTGAACTGGTCGTCGCCGCGGCTGCTGAACGTGGCGGGCGGCATCTCCGGCGCGGGCAACGCCTGGGCGCCGGAGGCCATCTACGACCCGTCGTCCGGCGACTACGTCGTCTACTGGGCCACGAACGCGACGCTGAACGGCGTCAAGAAGCACCGCATCTACTACGTGCGCACCCGGGACTTCCGGTCGGTCGGCTCACCGGTGCTCTACATCGACCGCGGCCAGGGGCAGGGCATCATCGACACCCAGATCGTCGAGGCGCCCGGCAGCGCGGGCGGTTACCGCTACTACCGCGCGTCGGCGGACGGCCAGATCACCATCGAGGCGAGCAACTCCGTCCTGGGCACGTGGACCAGGATCGGCGACCTGTCGCACATGGGCATCTCCAACGGCGCCACCGGCGGCAACGTCGTGGAGGGCCCGATGTGGATGCAGTTCAACGGGCGCGCCGAGTGGGCGCTGTGGCTGGACCAGTACGCCACCGGCCGCGGCTACATGCCGGTCACGTCCACGAACCTGGGCAGCACGCGCAACTTCGCCACCCGCACCGACTACCAGCTCGGCGGCACCCGCAAGCGCCACGGGTCGATCCTCAACCTCACCGCCGCCGAGGAGAGCCGCGTGCTGGCCAAGTGGGGCACGTCCGCGCCGGTCGCCCGCATCCAGGCCTACACCCACCAGGACCGGTACGTGCGGCACGCCGACTTCGACGTGCGCATCGACCCGAACGTCAGCCCGGCGCAGGACGCCCAGTTCCGCGTCATGCCCGGCCTGGCGGGTTCCGGCACGGTGTCGTTCCAGTCGGTCAACTACCCCGGCTACTACCTGCGGCACTACGGCTTCGACTTCGTGCTGGCCCCGGACGACGGGACCGCGACGTTCAAGTCCGACGCGACGTTCCGCCAGGTCGCCGGGCTCGCTTCGGCGTCGTGGTCGTCGTTCCAGTCCTACAACTACCCCGATCGGTACATCCGGCACTACGACTACAAGCTCCGGCTCGACCCGATCACGGACGCGACGGGTCGCGCCGACGCCACGTTCCGGCTGACGAGCTGACCGACCGCGGCGGGGGCGGGTGGTCGACGCGCCCGCCCCCGCCGCGGAACCCCTGCGCCGCGATGTCATCCGTCCGGAACGCAGGACGACGCCGTGGTGGGAACCCGCATCACCACGCGTGATGCCCCGGGGAGCCCACCCGCCCGCGACGCCATTGCGGCCGTTCCCACGCCCGCCTACGCTGCGGCACGCGGGGAAGTCCCGTTGCCGCCGAAGGACGATCCCGTTTGGACCGGGTCCACGCCGGACGGTGCCCACGGCGGGCGGACCCTCTCCGCCCGAGCGCAGGAGGACGCATGTCGTCGCCGGAGAGCACCGCGGTCTACGTCGTGGCCGACCGCTTCGCGGACTTCGCCGCGGTGGTGGGCGGCCGGACCCTCTCGTCCCTGGTCCGGGCGCTCGAAGCGGGCCGGTACGACCGGGTCGGCGAGCTGGCCGTCCACGTGGGACAGGGGCTGGGCGACCCGGAGGTCCGGGTGCTGCGCCACGTGCTGGCCCGGTGGGGCAAGGCCGACGTGCGGCTGGTCGTCGAGGCGGACCGGCCCGCGCCGCGCGAGCTGGTGCGCAAGGAGAGCGACGAGAACGTCGTGGTCACCGAGCCGGTGGTGGAGGAGTCCGGGCTGCACACCGCCCGGCTGCGGCTGCACCGGGACAACGAGCTGCTGCTCGACCACCGGCCGGGCCCGCACCTGAGGAGCGCGGTCGCGGTGGAGGCGGCGCGCCAGGCGTTCGTCGCCGTCGTCCGCCGCCGGTACCTCGAACCACGCGGTCGCGGTGCGCACGACCTCGTGGTCGAGGAGCTGCGGACGACGTTCCGCGACTTCCTGTTCCCGACCTCGGCCGTGATCCGCGTGCTCGTCACGCGGTGCGACGACACCGGGACCGGCGAGGTGTCGTTCCGGGCGACCGCGGAGGTCGTCCAGGCGGGCCGGCCGGTCGCCGTGGTCGAGGTCGGCGCCACCGCGTTCCCCGCCGGACCGCTGGCCGCCCGCGCGGCGCGCCGCGCGGCCCGCGCCGTCGCCGTCGACGTGCGCGACGGCGACCTGGCCGTGTCCGGCGCACCGTGACCGGTGGTCCCGCGCCCCGCAGAGCCGCCGACCGCCCGACCGGGCGGACCGTCGAAGGGAGCCCCGTCGCCATGGCCGACCACTCGACCCACCGCGCCACCACCTCGGAGCACCGCGACCGGATCGACCAGCTCGACCACGCCCTGATCCACCTGCTCGCGCTGCGCCGCGACCTGTCCTGGCAGGTCCAGCGGGAGCGCGTGGCGGGCGGCGGCCCGGCCGGCGACCCGGCCCGGGAGCGCGTGGTCGTGCGCCGCTACCTCGACGGGTTGGGCGAGGGCGGCTCGATCGTCGCCGCGGCCGTGCTCGGCCTGTGCCGGGGCGTGGACCTGCCGTCGGACGCGGTGCCGGTGCCGTGACCGCGTTCGGCCGCGCGGCGGACCCCCGAAGCCGGGGGGCCGGGGCCGGTGACGGCGCGTGTCGGTCGACGTGCCCCGGAAGTTGATCACCTGTCAGGGTGACGGCGGGGGTGCGCCGGCGGCGGGCCGCCACGACGGGGCGGCGCGGGGTCGACCGACCGGTCGTGGCGGTGTTCCCGCTGGTCGGCCCGGCCGTGCGAAGCGGGGGTGACGGCCGGGCCGGAGGGGTTCAGCGTCGCCAGTCGTTCGGGCGACCGAGGCGCCAGTCGTTGGGCCGGCCGGTGGTGGTGATCGTGACGGTGGTCATGCTCGTCTCCAGGGGTGCTCGACTGTGCGTGAGGGCTTGGTTACGGTGTCATCACCTTGTGTGAGGCGGTGACACCCATATGGTCGCTGGCGAACGACGACGGCGCGCATCCCCTCTGGGGTGGTTGTGCGGCTGGTCGCTGTGGCGGCTGCCGCGCGTCGTGTTGGTCTACGTGCTGGCCGTGGAGGTCGTGGCGGTGGCCGCGGTGGCGGCCGTCGCGACGCTGACCCCGGTGACCGGACGGCACTGGGCGTGGTTCGGGCTGCTGGCCGGCGCGGCGGTCGTGCACTTCGAGGCGGCCCGCGGCCTGGAGCGGGTGCGGGAGGTCGCGGCGGAGGGCAGCCCGTACGCGCACCCGCAGTCGATCTGGCTGTTCGCGGGCGTGCTCGTGCTCCCGCCGCCGCTGCTGGCCGCGCTGGTCGTGGTGAGCTACGGCTACGGGTGGGTGCGGATCTACCGGCGCAGCCCGCTGCACCGCAAGGTCTTCTCCGCCGCGACGGTGCTGCTGTCGTGCTGGTCGGCGGGCGCGATCCTGCTGGCCGTGCACCCGGACCCGACGACGCCGCACGCCGCGCAGCTCACCGGGCCGGTCGACCTCGGCGCGCTGGTGGCGGCCGGGGTCGCGTACTGGCTGGTGAACCTCGCGCTGGTGGTCGGCGCGATCCTGCTGTCCACGCCCGCCCGGCCGGGTCGCGACGTGCTCGGCCCGCTGAGCCAGCAGCTGGTGATCGCCGCGTCGATCGGCCTGGGCACGGGCCTCGCGGTCGTGCTGGTGACCGCGCCGTGGGTGGTGCCGGTGCTGGTCGTCACCATGCTGGGCATGCACCTGGGGCTGCTGCTCCCGGTCTACCGCGCCGCCGCCCGGGTGGACGGCAAGACCGGCACGCTGACCTCCGTGGCGTGGAGCGAGCGGGCCGCCGCCGAGCTGGGCCGCGCCAAGGCCACGGGCACGCCGATGGCGGTGCTCCTGCTCGACCTGGACCACTTCAGCCACATCAACAACACCCGCGGCCACCTGGCGGGCGACCACGCGCTGCGGGCCGTGGCGGCGGTGCTGCGCCGCCAGGTGCGCGACGCCGACCTGGTCGGCCGGTGGGGCGGTGAGGAGTTCGTGGTGCTGCTGCCGGGTGCGGACCCGGTCGTCGCCCGGCAGGTCGCGGAACGGATCCGCGCCGCGGTCCGGACGCCGCTGACCGACCTGCCCGACGCCGGGTTCGACGACGGGGGCGAGCTGCGGATCACCGCGTCGCTGGGGGTCGCGGCGTTCCCGCCGCACGGCGACACCGTGGACCGGCTGCTGCTGGCCGCCGACACCGCCCTGTACCGCGCGAAGAACAACGGACGGGACCGGGTCGAGACCGCCCCGGCCGGCGCCGTCGGCTGACCGGGATGGCGGAGGGGGCCGGTGGGCGCGGCTACCGCCGGGTGTTCGCCTCGGTCGAGTACCGCGCGCTGTTCGTCGCGCACGTCGTCTCCACGGCGGGCGACCAGTTCGCCCGCGTGGCGCTCACCGTGCTGGTGTTCCGCGACACCGGCTCCCCGGCGTGGGCGGCGATCACCTACGCGTTGACGTTCCTGCCCGACCTGGTCGGCGGACCGCTGCTGGCGGGGCTGGCCGACCGGTACCCGCGGCGGGCGGTGATGGTGTGCTCGGACGTGCTGCGGGCGGCGCTGGTCGCGCTCATGGCCGTGCCCGCGCTGCCGTGGCCAGCCGTGTGCGGCCTGCTCGTGCTGCTCCAGTTGGCGGGCGCGCCCGCGGTGCCGGCCCGGACCGCGCTGCTGCCGCACATCCTGCCCGGCCCGGCGTTCCGCGCCGGCGCCGCCGCGCTGTCGACCGTGAGCCAGGCCGCCCAGGTGGTCGGGTTCGCCGCCGGGGGCGTGCTCGTCCTCGCGGTGGGCACGAGCGGGGTGCTCCTGCTGGACGCCGCGTCGTTCGCGGTGTCGGCCGCGATCGTGGCGCGGTGGGTCCGGCCCCGGCCCGCGGCCGGTGGCGACGCGCCGGAGCGGCCGGGGTGGTGGCGTTCGGTGACGGCGGGGGCAGTCCTGGTGTGGCGCGACCGGCGGCTGCTCGCGCTGGTCGCCTTCGCCGCGCTGTCGGCGTTCTACATCAGCGGGGAGGCGCTGGCCGTGCCGCTGGCGGACCGGCTCGGCGGCGGCCCGGTCGCGGCCGGGCTGCTGTTCGCCGCCTTCCCGGCCGGGTGCGCCCTGGCGAGCCTGGTCGTGGCCGCGCTGCCGGAGGCCACCCAGCTGCGCGCCCTGCCCGCGCTCGCCGTGGCCACGAGCGCGCCGCTGGTCCTCGGCTTCCTGGACCCCGGTCTGGTGGTCCTGGTGGTGCTCCTGTTCGCGTCCGGCGCGGCGTCCAGCTACCACGCCATCGCCTCGCCCACCTTCGCCCTGTGGACGCCGGACGCGGCGCGCGGGCAGGTCTACGGCCTGGCCGTGACGGCGCTCAAGATCGCCCAGGGCCTCGGGGTGGCCGCCGCCGGGCTCGCCGCCGAGCAGGCGGCGCCGCACCACGTGGTGGCGGGCGGCGGGGTGCTCGGCGTGCTCGCCGCCCTGGCGGTGACCGTCCTGTGGCGTCGCAGCGGAGCCACCCGCGCCGGGCACGCGACCACCCGCTGAGCCGCACTTCCCCCGCCGGGGCCGGCGCGGGTTTGTGCACGTTCCCAGTGTTTGGTGTCAGCCAGGGCTTGAGCCGGCCATCGCGGTGCGCTTTCATATTGTGCACGTTCACAGTCCGTCCGCCGCGGGCACCGCACCGTCGATCAAAGGAGATCGGATGTCCGGACCCATCCGGGCGGCTCAGACCGCCCTCGCCCTGGCGGCCGCCGTGCTGCCGCTGACCACGCTCACCCCGGCCGTCTCCGCGGCCGGCACGCTCGGCATGCTCGGCGCCGACGTCTCGACCGCCCAACGCGCCCTGGACCTCGGCGCGAAGTTCTACGACGCCTCCGGCGTCGCCCGCGACCCGCTCGACATCCTCAAGGGCGTCGGCGTCAACTACGTCCGGCTGCGGGTCTGGAACAACCCGCGCAGCGGCTACAACAACAAGGACAAGGTCCTCCAGTACGCGCGCACGGTGAAGGCCAAGGGCCTCAAGCTGCTGGTCGACTTCCACTACTCCGACACGTGGGCCGACCCGGGCAAGCAGTACAAGCCGGCGGCCTGGGCCAACCACGGCATCGCCCAGCTCCAGACCGACGTCTACAACTACACCTACGACGTGTGCACCAGCCTCAAGGCGCAGGGCACCACGCCGGACAGCGTGCAGATCGGCAACGAGATCAACGTCGGCATGCTGTGGAACGACGGCAAGGTCGTCAACAACGACTTCACCAACCTCAGCCTCCTGCTCAAGGCGGGGTACAACGCCACCAAGGCGTGCAACGGCGGCACCAAGGTCATGATCCACACGGCGAACGCCGACAGCCTCGACCACGCCCGCTGGTTCTACGACGGCATCAGGTCCAAGGGCGTCGCCTGGGACATCACCGCGCTGTCGTACTACTGCATGTGGCACGGCACGCTGAGCAACCTGTACAACGTCATCGCCGACATGCGCTCCCGGTACGGCAAGGACGTCGTGCTGGCCGAGACCGCCTACCCCTTCACCACCGGCAACGCCGACGGCACGGGCAACTCCATCACCACCGGGTGCTCGGGTTACGCGATGTCGTGGGAGGGCCAGGCCACGAACTTCGCCCACGTGCAGAACACGGCCCGCAACGCGGGGGCGATCGGCGTCTTCTACTGGGAGCCCACCTGGTACGCCGTGCCGGGCAACGGCTGGGACCCCGCCGACATCAACGGCAGCGGCAACGGCTGGGACAACATGGCGATCTTCAACTGGACGGGTCGGATCAACCCCCACGTGCGCTGGACCCCGTGACGCGGCCCGGGTGGGCGGTGCCGTGGCGCCGTCCACCCGAACCGGTCGCCGATCGCACGAGCCGGCCCGACGCCGGCCGCCGGGAGCGGTGCGGCTGGACACCCCCCACTCGGCCGTGTGCGGCTCACCGGGATGCCGCCCGGCGGCGAGGCAAGGGCCGCTCACCGGGGCAAGGGCCGACAAGCCGAACCACCGGTGTGATGTCCGTGACCACCGCCAACGCGAAGATCGGCCTTGCTGTTGCAACTGACTTGCTGTTAGCTGCGAATGGCAATAGTTGACCTTCCCTGCCGAGGTGATGTGCGTGCGACGGCTGCTGATCGGTGTCGTGGTGGCGGTCGCGCTGGCCGCCGGGTGCACGTCGCCCGACGGCGGCGGGGCGGGCGACGACGGGCGGTCGATCGTGATCGGGGCGGGCGGCGAGCCGGAGAACCTGAACCCGATCCTGGGTTACGCGCCCGACGGCGCGTCGAAGGTCTTCGACGGCCTGGTGGCCCGCGACGCCCGCCTGCACCTGGTGCCCGGCCTCGCGCGGGAGGTGCCGACGGTCTCGGCGGACGGGCTCACCTGGACCGCCACCCTGCGCGAGGGCGTCACGTTCACCGACGGCACGCCGCTGTCCGCCCAGGACGTGGTGTTCACCTACCGCGCCGTGCTGGACGGCGACAACGGCTCCACCATCGCGTCGCGGTTCGACGCCGTGGCCGACGTGACCGCGCCCGACGACCGGACCGTGGTGTTCCGCCTGTCCTACCCGTACGCGCCCTTCGCGCAGCAGCTCACCCTGGGCATCGTCCCGCGCAAGGCGTTCGACGGCGTGGACGTCGACAGCGCGCCGTTCAACACCGCCCCGATCGGCACCGGCCCGTACACCGTGGCGGAGTGGCGCAAGGGCGACCGGATCGTGCTCGAGGCCAACGAGGGCTACTGGGGCGGCGCGCCCGCGATCAAGACCGTGACCGTGGTGTTCGTGCCCGACGACAACGCCCGCGCCACGCGGATGGCGGCCGGGGAGTTCGACGGCACGGTGCTGCCGCCCAAGCTGGTGAAGTCCTACGCCGACCGGCCGGGCTACCGGGTCGTGCGCAACCCGTCCGCCGACTACCGCGGCCTCGGCCTGCCGTCCGAGCTGCCGTTCACCTCCGACCCGCGGGTGCGGCGGGCGATCAACCTCGCGCTCGACCGGCAGGCGATGATCGACGCCGTGCTCGCGGGCGCGGGCAAGCCGGCCGCGACGCCGATCTCGCCGCACCTGGCCGACTGGTACGACCCGATCGCCACGTTCCCGCACGACCCGGCCGAAGCCGGGCGGCTGCTGGACGAGGCGGGCTGGCGCAAGGGCCCGGACGGCGCCCGCTCGAAGGACGGGCAGCCCGCCCGGTTGCCGATCCTGTACCCGGCGGCGGACGTGCTGCGCAAGGAGCTGGCGCTGGCGACCGCGAGCGACATCGCGAAGCTGGGCGTGGACGCGCCGGTCGAGGCGACGACGTTCGAGCTGATGGTGCAGCGGCAGCGGGAGGCGGCGAGCGTCTGGGGCGGCGGCGACCCGTACGACCCGGACACGGCGGCCTACACGCTGCTGCACTCCCGGTACGCCGGCGCGCCCGGCTACGTGAACATGACGCTCTACCGCAACCCCGCCGTGGACCGGGCGCTGGACGCCGGGCGGCAGAGCACGGACCCGGCCACGCGCAAGCTGGCCTACGCCGACCTCCAGCGCGCCTACACCGCCGACCCGGCCTGGGCGTTCCTGGTGTTCCTCGACCACACCTACGTGCTGCGGGACCGGTGGGACGGCCAGGTCGAGCAGGTCGAGCCGCACGACCACGGCCTCGTGCACGCCGTGTGGTGGAACCTCGAGCGCTGGACGCCCAAGCCGTGACCACGACCCCGGTGGCGGCGACCCCGGCGAAGTCCGCGCGGAAGCGCCGCCGCGGTCGCGCGGTCGGCCTGCTGGTGCTGCGCCGGCTCGGGTTCGCGGTCCTGGTGGTGCCGCTGGTCGGGTTCGCGCTGTTCGTGCTGGCCAAGGCGTCGCCGTTCGACCCGGTCGAGCGCTACTTCGGGGTGCGGATCATCGGCGCGTCGCCGGAACGGGTCGCCCTGGTGCGGGAGAGCTGGGGCGTCGACCGGCCGGTGGTGGAGCAGTACCTGGCGTGGTTGCGGCACGCGGTCACCGGCGACTTCGGCGACTCGCTGTCGCTGCGGCAGCCGGTGGCGCAGGTGATCGGGGAGCGGCTCGGCTGGTCGGTGCTCCTGGTCTCGCTCGCGTTCGCGCTGGCCCTGCTGCTGGGGCTGGTGCTCGGCACGCTGGCGGCGTGGCGGCAGGGCGGGTGGCTGGACCGGTCGATCACGGCGGTGGCCTACGTGCTGGAGGCCGCGCCGGTGTTCTGGCTCGGCCTGGCCGCGCTGTCCGTGTTCGCGCTCGAACTGCGGTGGCTGCCCGGCGGCGGGCTCACCGACCCCGGCGCGGAACTCGGCGTCGGCCAGGTCGCCCGGCACCTGGTGCTGCCGGTGTCGGTGCTCGCGCTCTCGCACGCGCCCTGGTACGTGCTGTTCGTCCGGCAGGGCCTGCTGGAGTCGTTCACCTCGGACCACGTGATCGGGGCGCGGTCGCGCGGCCTGCCCGACCACCTGGTGGTGTCCGGGCACGCGTTGCGCACGTCCCTGCTGCCGTTCCTGACCCTGCTGGGCGCGCGGCTGCCCGAGCTGATCACCGGGGCGCTGCTGGTGGAGACCGTGTTCTCGTGGCCCGGCATCGCCCGCGCGACCGTGGACGCCGCGCTGGACGTGGACTTCGCGCTGCTGGGCGCGCTCACCGTGCTGGCCACGGCGGTGGTGCTGCTCGGCAACCTGCTCGCCGACGTGCTGTACGCGTTGGCCGATCCGAGGGTGGGCCTGGATGGTTGACAGCCGGGTGTGGCGGCCGGCGCCGCGGTCACGCGTCGCCGCCGCGAGCACGAACCGGTCACCGCGGCGGCGGCTGGTGCCCGCCGCGGTCGTGCTGGGCGTCCTGGTCACGGCGGCGCTGGTGGTGCCGCTCGTGGTGGACCTCAACCAGCAGCACGTGGACCTCGCGTCGGCCTCCCTGCCGCCGTCGCCGGCGCACCCGTTCGGCACCGACGAACTGGGCCGGGACGTGCTGTTGCGCTGCGTCTACGCGTTGCGGGTGTCCCTGGGCGTCGGGTTGTTCGCCGCGCTGATCTCGTCCGTGGTCGGCACGGCCGTGGGCGCGCTCGCGGGCGCGGTCGGCGGTTGGCTGGACCGCGTGCTGATGCGGCTGGTCGACGCGGTGGCGTCGGTGCCGCACCTGCTGCTCGGGATCGTGATCGTGGCGGTGCTGCGGCCCAGCCTGACCGCCGTGGTGATCTCGATCGGCCTGACGCACTGGCTGACCTCGGCACGGATCGCGCGCTCGGAGATCCTGTCGCTCCGCGGCCGCCCGTTCGTGGACGCCGCGGTCGTCGGCGGCTCGTCCCGCACCCGCGTGCTCGTCCGGCACCTGCTGCCGAACATCGCGCCCCAGGTGCTGCTCGCCACCACGTTGATGGTGCCGCACGCGGTGTGGCACGAGACCGCGTTGTCGTTCCTCGGGTTGGGGCTGCCGCCGCACTCCGCCAGCATCGGCAACATGATCAACGACGCGCAGCGGTCGCTGCTCTCCGGCGGCTGGTGGATGTCGCTCGCGCCGGGCGTCGTCCTCGTCGCCGCCACGCTCGCCGTGTCCGGGCTGAGCGGGGTGTGGCGGGACCGGCTCAACCCCCGGCGCAGGTCGGAGCTGTCGTGGTGACCGAATTGGTGCTCGACCGGGTGTCCGTGCGGTTCCGCCTGCCCGGCGCGACCGTCGCGGCCGTGGACGGCGTGTCGTTGCGGGTGCGGCCGGGCGAGTGCGTCGCGCTCGTCGGCGAGAGCGGCTGCGGCAAGAGCGTGCTGGCCAACGCGCTGCTGGGCTTCCTGCCCGGCAACGCCCAGACCTCCGGGACGGCCACCCTGACCGGCGACGGGCCGCCGCTGGACCTGCTCGGCACGTCCGACGCGGTGCTCGCCCGCACGGTCCGCGGCCGGCGCATCGGCCTGGTCCCGCAGAGCCCGGCGGCCCACCTCACCCCCGTGCGCACGGCTCGCGCCCAGCTCGAAGAGGTGGTGCGGGTGCACCACCCGGACGACCCCTCGCCGCGCGACCGGGCCCACCGCGTCGCCGCCCGCGCCGGCCTCTCCCCCGACGACCTCGACCGGTACCCGCACGAGCTGTCCGGCGGCATGGCGCAACGCGTCGCCAACGCGCTCGCGCTGGTCGGGGACCCGTGGCTGCTGATCGCCGACGAGCCCACCACCGGCCTCGACCGGCACCTGGTCGACGGCCTGATCGAGGAGTTCCGCCGCATGGTCGCCGACGGCCGCGCCGTCCTGCTCATCACGCACGACCTGGCCGCCGCCCAGCGCGTCGCCGACCGGATCGCGGTCATGTACGCCGGGCGGGTCGTCGAGGTCGGGCCGGCGGGCGCGGTGCTCGACGCGCCGCGCCACCACTACAGCCGCGGCCTGGTCGACGCCCTGCCCGACCGCGCGTTCACCCCGGTCCCCGGCCAGCCGCCGCTGCTCACCGACCTGCCGCCGGGCTGCGCGTTCGCGCCGCGCTGCCGGCAGGCGGCCGCCGTGTGTGCCTCGCGCCCGACCCTCACCGACGGCGAGCACGCCGTCGCGTGCCACCTGCCGTGCTGACCGCCGACGCGATCACCGCCGGCTACGACCGCCGCCACCCGGTGCTCACGGACTTCAGCCTGACCGTCCACCCGGGACGGACGGTGGGCCTGGCCGGTCCGAGCGGCAGCGGCAAGTCGACGCTGGCCCGCGTGCTGGCCCTGCTGCACCGGCCGTTCGCCGGGGTCGTGCGCCTCGAGGGCGTGCCCGTGACCGGCTACCGGCACCGCGCGCCGCGGGCCACGCGCACCCGCATCGGCGTCCTGTTCCAGCAGCCGCGCCTGTCGGTCGACCCGCGGCTGACGCTGCGGGCGGCCATCGCCGAACCGCTGCGCGCCAACGGCCGCCCGGTCGACGCCGTGGAGGAACTGGCCGACCTGGTGATGCTGACGCCGGAACTGCTGCTCCGCCGCCCGCACGAGGTCAGCGACGGCCAGCTCCAACGCGCCTGCCTGGCCCGCGCCCTCGCGCTGCGCCCCGACTACCTGCTGTGCGACGAGATGACCACCATGCTCGACGCCTCCACCACCGCGGCACTCGTCGGGGTCATCCGCGACTACCAGCGGCGGACCGGCGCGGGCGTGCTCGCCGTCTCGCACGACGCCGTGCTGCTGGACCGCTGGGCCGACGACGTGGTGACCGTGGGCTCCCCCGCGGCCGGTTAGTTCGGCGGCATCCCGGAACCCGCCGACCTCGGCCGGCCGGATCGACGGCATCCCGGAACCGGCCGGCCGGACCGGCGGCGTCCGCGAACGGCCGGGCGGTGGCGGTCGGAGAACCCGCCGACGACCGCGACCCGCCCGAGCGGCGGCATCCGGAGCCCGCCGGGGACCGGACCGGCGGCGGGCGGGAACCCGCCCAACACGGCCGCATTCGGGAACCGGCCGAACAACACGGCCGGGCGGCGGCGTGCGGGAACCGGCCGGCCGGATCGGCACGCCCGGGAACCAGGCGGGGCCGGCCGACGACTTCTGTACCGGAGCGGTGGGGACCGCTCGCGGCAGCCGTGCCGCCCGACCCGGGAGGGCTACGACATGACCCCGACCCGCCTGGTCGCCTTACCGGCGACCGCCCGCCCGCGCGCGACCGGGAGCTGACCGCCGTGCGCGACCACGACACCCTGGCGCCACCGGTCCACGAGCACATCACCGACGCGGTCAAGACGCCGTCGCTGGTGCGGCTCACGCCGAACGTGGTGCTGATCCGGTTCGAGACCCTCAAGGTCTACGCCGCGCTGGGCGCGGTGCGCCACCTGCTGGACACCGGGGTGATCAGACCGGGGCAGACGGTCGTGGACAGCTCCAGCGGCATCTACGCCCTGGCGCTGGCCATGGCCTGCCACCGGTACGGCCTGCGCTGCCACATCGTCGCCTCCACCACGGTCAACGACACCATGCTCGCCCAGCTCGAGATCCTGGGCGTCACGGTGGACCGGATGCCGCCGTCGGACGACCTGCGGCTGGACCAGGACCGGCGCGTCGCCCGGGTGCGGGAGCTGCTGGCCCGCGACCCCGGGCTGCACTGGATGCGCCAGTACCACGACCCCGTGCACCACCTCGGGTACGCCGAGCTGGCCGACCTGCTGCGCCGCGCCCTGCCCGGCGAGACCCTGACCGTGGTGGGCAGCGTCGGCACGGGCGCGTCGACCGGCGGGCTGGCCACGGCGTTGCGGGCGCACGACCCGGACGTGCGGCTGGTCGGCGTGCAGCCGTTCGGCAGCGTCACGTTCGGCAGCGAGCGCTTCGCCGACCCGGACGCGATGATCGCGGGCATCGGCAGCGCCATCCACTTCGACAACGTGCGCCACGAGCTGTACGACCGCGTGCACTGGCTGGACTTCCAGCACGCCATGGCCGCCACCGTGGGCCTGCTGCGCGACCACGCCGTGTTCGCGGGCCTGTCCACCGGCGCGTCGCACCTGGTGGCGGTGTGGGAGGCCAGGCGCGCCGGCGACCGCACCCACGTGGTGATCGGCGCGGACACCGGCCACCGCTACACCGAGCGCGTGTTCGCCCGGCACCGCGAGGCCCTCGACCCGGCGCTGCTCGCGCCGGTCGAGATCGCCTCGCTGGACGAGCTGACGCCGCCGTGGGCCGCCATGGAGTGGGCCCGCAGGCCCCGCCGCCCCGTCCTGCCGGTCCAGGAGCGGCGGGTCGATCACCCGAGGCTCGTCCAGTAGTCCCAGAACGCCTGGAGCACCAGGCCGCAGATCACCGCGTACCACAGGACCAGCACGGCGCTGTGCACGCGGCGCAGCGGGGCGAGGGCGGGCCAGGTGTCCAGCGCGGTGTACCAGAACAGCGGGATGGTCACGACCCAGACCACCATGCAGTACGGGCACAGGGCGTGGATGTCGTACAGGCTGGCCGCGATCAGCCAGTGCACGAACACGACGCCGAGCAGGGCGCCGGCGTTGAGCGCGACCCGGTACCAGCGGGGCGGCCGGAAACCCGCGAGCACCGCGACGCCGGTCGTGACCACGACGGTGAACGCGGCGATGCCCAGCAGCGGGTTGGGGAACCCGAACGCCTCGGCCTGCGGGCTGTCCATCACCGAACCGCACGACACCACCGGGTTGAGCGAGCAGGTCGGCACGTAGGAGGGGTCGCGCAGCTTGGCGATCTTCTCCAGGGTCAGCGCCACCGCGGCGGCGAGCCCGAAACCGCCGCCGACGACCAGGAGCCAGGCGAGCCGGCGGCTCATCCGGCGGCCGCCAGCGCCGCGTCGAGCTTGCCGCGCATCTCGCGCTCGACCTCGGCGATCGTGCCCCCGGCCGGCTGGAACTTCTCGCCGTTGACGAAGAACGTCGGCGTGCTGCTCACCCCCAGCTCACGGCCGTCGGCGACGTCCCGGTCGATGATCTCCTGCACCTCGGGCGAGGCCACGTCGGCCCGGAACCGCGCCAGGTCGAGGCCGATGGCCGTGGCGAACTCCTCGAACTTCGCCGTGGCGCGGGGGAGGTCGTCGCTGGTGGACTGGCCGTCGACGGCCCACTGGTCGAAGCCGTCGTAGAGCGCGTGGTACATCTCGGCGAACTTGCCCTGCTTCCCGGCGGCCTCCGCGGCACGCGCGGCGGGCACCGCGAGCGGGTGCATCTGCAGCGGGAAGTTGCGCGTCACGAACGTGATGCGGCCCTGGTAGTCGCGCTCCAGCTCCTTGGTGATGTTGGCGTAGTAGGAGGCGCACGCCGGGCACTGGAAGTCCAGGAACTCCACCAGCGTGACCTTGTCGCCCTCCACTCTGGACAGCGTGTGCGCGCCCGCCGGGAACAACGCCTCCTTCGGCGCGGTGCCGCCCTCGTCGGAGCGGTTGAACAGCAGCACGCCGCCGATCACGAGCACCGCGACGAGGACGACCACGCCGGTGAGGATCGCGTTGAGGGACGGTCCGCGGCGGGCGGTCATCGGGTTGCGCTTGGCGCGGGTGCTGGGTGACATGGTCGCTGTGGTCCCTACTGGTTCGGTGGCGTGCTCGTGCACCAGTTAATCGGATGGTCTTCGGCGTGGATCGCGACTCGCGGCGCAGGTTCACCCGACCGGTTGAGGCCGCTGACCCGTTGGTCGTGCTCCACGTCCCAGTAGTCGGCCCGTTCGGCGTACGAGTTCCCGGTGGGGTGTGGTTACGATCCAAGATCGTGACGAACTCGGACGACGATGTGACGCGGTGGGCGCTGCGGGCCCGGTCCGGTGACCGGGAGGCGTTGGAGCGGTTCGTGCGCGCCACGCAGCGGGACGTGTGGCGGTTCGTCGCGCACCTCGCCGACGTGGGCGTGGCCGACGACCTGGCGCAGGAGACCTACGCGCGGGCGTTGGCGAGCCTGCGCGGGTTCGCGGGCCGGTCGTCGGCGCGGACGTGGCTGCTCGTGATCGCCCGCCGGGTGGTGGTCGACCAGGTCCGGATGGCCCGGTCGCGGCCCCGGCTGTCGCCGGGCGCGGACTGGTCGCGGGAGGCGGACCGCAAGGCCGTGGACGCCGGGTTCGAGGACGCGGTCGCGGTGAACCTGCTGCTCGACGCCCTGGACCCGGACCGCCGGGAGGCGTTGGTGCTGACCCAGGTGCTGGGCCTGTCCTACGCCGAGGCCGCCGACGTCGTCGGCTGCCCGATCGGCACGATCCGGTCCCGCGTCGCCCGCGCCCGCGAGGACCTGCTCCGCGCGACCGCCGACGACACGGCGACCGACGTGGGCTGAGCGCGGCCCGACCCCCGAACGGACGCGGCCGGGGACGAACGGCGGCCGACGTCCGATGGACCGTCGCGCCCACGCGCCCCCGGCAGGGCGGTGATGATCGCCGATCCCGGCGGGCGGGGGTTGATCGCCAGGCCCGTCCGCCGGGTCGATCGGCGGGCACCGGGAGCGGGTGCGGAACCGCACCCGGCGGGCTGGTCAATCGGCGGGCGGGGTCGATCAGCGGACCCGGCGGACGGGTCCGCCACCGGGCACCGGGAGCGGGTCGCCCACCGGGTCCGGCGGGCGTGGTCGATCGGTGCGGGTGGTCGGGAACTTTCGGCGGGGTGCGGGCGACAATCTCCACGTGGACTGCGACACCTGCCGCGAAGCCGTCTCGGCCCGCGCCGACGGCGAAGCCGAACCCGTGCCCGCCGAGGACACCGACGCGCACCTCGCCACCTGCGCCGAGTGCCGCCGGTGGCAGGAGGACGCCGCCGCGCTCACCCGCGCCCTGCGCGTCCGACCCGCCGCCGACGTCCCCGACCTCGTGGCGGACGTGCTCGCGGCCGTGCCGCCCACCCCGCCTACGGCGCGGACCCGCGGTTGGTCGTGGCGGATGGGCCTGGCCGGGGTCGCGGTCGCCCAGCTCACCCTCGGCATGGCGCAGGTGTTCGGCGTGAACACCGCCGACGACCACGCCGGGCACCCCGCCGGCGAACCGGTGTCGGCGCACCTGTTCAACGAGAGCACCGCGTGGAACCTCGCGCTCGGCCTCGGTCTGCTCTGGACCGCGCTGCGCCCCCGGGCCGCCTCGGGCATGCTCCCGGTGACGGCGGCGTTCGTCGCCGTGCTCGTGCCGTTCTCGGTGAACGACCTCCTCACCGGGGCGGTCGGGGTCTCCCGGATCACGTCGCACGCGTTCCTCCTGCTGGGCCTGGCGCTGCTCGTCCTCGTCCACCGCGGCCACCGCACCCCCGGCGACGGCACACCCACCACCGCCGCGCCGGACCGGCCCGACGTCCACGACTCCGCCGGGACCGACACCGGGACCGACGCCGGGCCGGACACCGACACACCCGGCGGCTGGCGGCACCTGCGACCCGTCAGCCGCAGACGGGCCGCCTGACCCCCGCGGCGTTCACCGCACCCGGCGGCCGGCGGGGACGAGCCGTCGTGCCGCTCATCCCGGTGTCCGGGCGGGCGCGCTACCGGGCGTCGTCGGGGTGGGATTCCACGAAGGCGCGGATCCGGTCGACGGCGGAGACGCCGTGCAGCTCCTCGACCGCGTTCGCGGCGGCGTGGCAGGTGCGGAACCGCTGGACCGGGGTCAGGCCGAGCCGGTTCACCTGCAGGTAGGCGCAGTTGAGCAGGAAGCGGTAGCGCAGGAAGTTCGGGTGGCGGAAGACGGTCTCGCGGTAGGCGCGGTTGCCGAACATCATCGCGTGCATCGGCGCGCGCGGCTTCACGGCGGGCGCGTCGGCGGGCAGCGGGGGGAAGACCAGGCCCTCGGCCACGAGCGGGTCGACCCGGTGGCCGTACTGCCGGCACAGCGCGGCCCAGTGGCGGGCGAACGGGGTCGCGTGACCGGTCCCGTCCAACGCGGCCAGCACGGACCGCGTCCGGTCGAGCAGCGCGTCGCGGCGGGACTCGTAGTGCGCGTCGAACCTCGCGCGGACGGCTTCCGGGTCGTTGCACGAGTACAGGAACCCCTCGGCGTGCGAGCGGTACGACGCGAAGCCGCGGGTGATCGACCCGCACGCGGTGACCGTGGTCGCGAGCATCAGTTCCAGCGCGACCAGTTCCTTGTCGTCGGTCCCGGCGCGGACGCGGTCGAGCATCGCGAACAGCAGCGGCGCGCTGTCGGAGGCGAACTCGGCCATCAGCTCCGCCGTTCGCGGGCTGCGGATCACGTGGGACCGGTCGTCGCAGGGCTGCTCGTGGATGGTGTTGTCGGGGAACCACGGGACGAGCGGCCCGTGCTCGCGTTCGCGTGCGGCGAGGAGCCGGTGCTGGGCGAGGTGACGTTCGACGTCGAGGTCGGCGGTGGAGGGGTGCCGGGCGAGGTAGTCGCCGATCACGGCCTCGACGCGCGGCAGGACGACGTCGGTCCACGTGCGCCGGTCGGTCTTGGCGAACAGGCGCAGGTGCGGCCCTCGCCGCCAGTGCGGGGCCAGGTGGAGGCCCTTCACCAGGGGGCGCAGCTCGGCGAAGAGGGGGCGGACGGCGTCCAGGATCAGGTCGTCCTTGTCGGGGTCGTAGTAGTAGACGTGCACGCAGTGCCACGCGGTGCGGGTGTCGGTGTTCGGGTCGGCGGGTTCGGTCTTGACGGTCACAGCGTGGCCACCTCGTCGTGGAGTCCGGACAGGGTTCGGGCGGTGAGCCAGGCCAGCCGCGCTTCGGTGGCGGACGACAGGCCGAGCCGGTTGCACAGCAGGTGCGTGCAGCGCAGGACGACGTGCGCGACGACCGGGTCGTCGGGGTGCAGCGCGCGGGCCAGGCCGCTGAACGGCGACAACGCGTCCACGGGCGCGAACTCCCCGCGCGCCCGCAGGCCGGTCAGGGTGGTGTGGAGGGCGCTGATCGAGGCCCACCACGCGGCGAGGGGGTCGGTGGGCGCGTGCTCTGCCCGCTGCGCCGGAACGGAGCCGACCGGCGCGGACCCTGGCGGCACGGATTCCGGCGGCACGGATTCCGGCGGCGCGGAACCGGGCGGTGGCGAACCGGGAGGCTCGGGCAGCACGGACCCTGGCGGCAGCGAACCAGGAGGCGCGAGGCCGGCCGGACCGGCCCCAGGTGGTCCGGACTCGGCCGAAGCGCGGTCGAGTGCCGTGGAGGCCGGTGCCGTGAGGCCGGGTGGTGCGAGGCGGGGTGGCGTGAGGTCGGGTGGTGCGAGGCGGGGTGGCGTGAGGTCGGGTGGTGTGAGGTCGGGAGCGGGACGGGGTGGTGGGTCGGCGGAGGCGTGGGACCACAGTCGTCGGGTTTGGGTGAGCAGGTCGTCCCGGCGTTCCCCGGTCGACTGCCGCCACGTGTTCGCCGCGGCGAACCGGGCGGCCGCGCGGTCCAGGTCCGGTTCGCACGCGGCGACCGCCAGGGTCAGCATGGCGAGCGCGGCGGCAGCGCGGCGGTCGGGCGGTGCGCTCAGCAGCCGCACGGCGATGCGGCTGGACTCGGTGAAGTGCCGTTCGACCGCGTGCAGCGCACGACCCCTGCCGTACGCGTGGTGCTCGGGCTCGTAGGCGGTGAACTCCAGCGTGTCGACCGGCCGCAGGCGGCGGTCCCACGTGGTCAGGCGCTCGCCCGCCGCGCGTCGCCACGCGACGCTCTCGTACTCGCGTTGCGACCAGTCGTCCCGTGGCGAGGGGTGGTCGACCAGGTGGTGCGCGCACCGGCGCGCCACGGCCGCCCGGATCGCACCGGCGGGAGCCGCGGCCCGCAGGCGGACCCGCACGTGCGGTCCGCCTTCCCAGTAGCGGAGGAAGAACCAGTCCTCCACGTGCCCGGCGCGGGCCAGTTCCTCGCACAGCGGGGCCACCGCGCGGGTCACGAGCAGGTCCTGGTCGCCGCGGTGGAAGACGTGCGCGCCCACCCAGTCGCGCGTCGGCTCAGCCATGCCGGTCCGTCGCGGTCAGCTCGAAGACGTACTCGGTGACGCGTTGCCCGTGCTCCCCGTGCCACGGCGCGTCGGCCGGGTCGGGCAGGGCTTCCTCGAACACGACGTCGGCGTCGCCGTGCCGGGGCAGGGACGGCAGCAGGAACCAGTCGGCGAAGTCGACGAACACCGGCTTGCGCGCCGGGTCGCGCCGACCGGTGGCGCGGACGAAGCAGCGCCGCGGGATGCCGTGCCGAGCCCGCCACCGGGCGAGCGCGAGCAGGAAGTCCGCGTCCGACCGGCCCTTCGCCGGGGACGGCACGTCGGCGGCGGGCACGCGCCACCCGGCACGGGCCAGCACCACCCGGCCCACCTCCAGCCGCGGCCTGCGCCGCACGCCGTCCACCGCCGGACGCCAGCCCACGTCGTCCCAGTGCGGCACGGGCGCGAGCGCGGTCTGCGGTTCGCCGAACGCCGCCACCAGGAACCGCAACGCCGGTGGCAGCAGTGCCGCCGCGAGCAGGCCCAGGGCCAGCGGGCGCACCTCGCGACCGCGACCGTCGCACAGCAGGAGCCGATCGCCGGTCCGGTCGTGCCGGACGTGCAGGTCGGGCAGTGACAGCGAGCACCCGTCGGGGCGCTCGCCGCCGGGGTAGTCGATGGCGTGCGGCACTGCGGGGACGCGTTGGTTGAGCTGTGAGCGGAAGGCGGCCCGGCACTCGGCGAGCACGACGTCCGGCCCGTCCTCGGCCGGCGTGCGGACCGGCGTCGGGTGCCCGGCCGCGTCGAGCAGGTGCTCGATCCGCGTGATGCCCCAGCCGTAGCCGGTGCGCACGGCGTTGAGCACGAACCGCGGCCCGTCCGGACCCGGCAGCTCCTGGCCGTAGCAGCACACCGATCGGGGTGCGCGCACGTGCGCGGGCCAGGACGCGGCGAGCTTCGCGAGCACCTGCGGGTCGACCGACACCGTGTCCCGCGCGTCGTCGCCGTACAGCCCGGCGACGACCGAGCGCCCGAGGTCGGCGGGCGGCGCGTCGCCGGGGTCGGGGCACGTGCGGTACTCGCGGTACAGCCGCAGGAACGACACCCGCGCGCCGGGGTCGTACCGGTCGCGGAAGAACGCGGCCAGCCGCTGCTTGACCGGCAGCGAGCGGTCCAGCGCGCCGAGGAAGCCGCGCACCGCCTCCAGGTCGTCCAGCACCGGCCGCCACCGGTCGCGCGAGCACTCGACCACCGGCCGGGGCAGCACGGCGTTCTCCAGCAGCACGGCGCGGCGTGGCCGCCACGGCGCCCGGCCCAGGTCGACGAGCAGTCCGTCCAG
This sequence comes from Actinosynnema sp. NPDC004786, assembly GCF_053601135.1. Taxonomy (NCBI): domain Bacteria; kingdom Bacillati; phylum Actinomycetota; class Actinomycetes; order Pseudonocardiales; family Pseudonocardiaceae; genus Actinosynnema; species Actinosynnema sp. NPDC004786. Next base: position 33,970 of record NZ_JBSGBG010000008.1, read on the forward strand.
GGTGGACCGGACCTGGCGGAGCCGTTCGGCGCGTTCCGCCGCCGTGGTCAACCCGCCGTAGCCGACCACCGCCGACCGCAGGTCGCGCAACCGCCGGGGCCACGGCGAGCCGGGCGCGTGCGCGTCGACCCACCGCGCGAGGTGGTCGAGCGGGTCGCCCGACCGGTCCGGGAACGGCCGCAGCGCCTCCAGCAGCCCCAGGTCGAGCAGCCCGGCCACGTACCCGTCCGCGCCGGGGTCGGCGAGGCGCCGGGTCAACGACCCGACGGTGGGGTCCGGCGCGGTGCGCACGAAGTGCAGCACCTCCCGCGTCGCGCCCGACTCGGCGACGGACACGACCGGCTCGCCCGCGCCCGCGCCGAGGAACCGCAGCCGACCGCCCTCCCGCTCGACCGAGGGGTTGACCCGCAGCCCCACGTGCTCGCGCAGCGGCCCGGTCAGCCCGGACCACAGCTCCAGCACGGCGGCGCGGTCCAGCTCCGGCACGCCGCACCAGGCGAGGTCGCCGGACAGTCGCGCGGGCGGTCCCCCGCTCCCCCACCGCCCCAGCCCGCTCAGCGCGAACGACCCGTACGGGGTCGGTTTGCCCACCGCGCGGGCGAGGTACTTCGCCAGGCCCGCGAGGGTCCGCGCGCGCGGCGTCGGCGCGGCCGGGTCGTCCAGCCACCGCCGCACCGCCGCGGACAGGTCGGGGCTGCCCAGCGCCAGGGCGAACCGGAACGCGTCCCGCCTCGCCGCCACCCGCAACGCCTCCCGCGCGGCCGCCCGGTCGGCGGCCAACCGCGACGGCACCCGCGCCGTCAACTCCGCCGCGCGCTCGGACTCACGGGCCCACCGCTCCACGCGGACCCGGAGGTCCCCGGGCAGGGCCCGGCGCGCCGCCCACACCCGTCCGGTGGGCCGCCGGCCCCGGAACACGGCCCGCCGCAACGCGACCAGCAGCGGCCGGTCGTCGTCCGCGCGGTCGCCGATCACCTCGTGCAGGAGGTCGGACAACGCCGTTCCCTCGTCCCGCAACCACTGCGCCAGCGCCACGACCTCCTCCGCCGCGGCCCACGCGCGCTCGCACCGCAGCGCTTCGAGGTCGGCGACGGGCGCGCCGCCGACGCGCACGCCGAACACGTCGGCCCGGGCGCGGACCGGATCCGCGCCCGGGGAAGCGTTGTCGGGCACTGTTCCCTCCACTGGGGACGTCCGGGGCGAGGGGTGCGGGCGCCGAACCGGCACCCGCGCCCCAGGCACCCGCCGATCAGCTCATCGCAGGTCGTCGCAGTCGCAACTGCCCCCTCCCAGGTCGCAGTCGCCTTCACAGGACGCGCCGAGTTCGGTGGCCCCGTACCCCAGCGTCAGGTGCTCCGGGCCCGCGGCCGGAACGACACCGATCGACTCGACCTCCAGGTCGTCGAGGTTCAACGCAGGCTTCGGCACAGTCATCGCGGATCACTTCCCGTCGTGAGGATCATCGTTGTGCCCGAACGGTTTCCGGGCACGCCGCCCAGTGCACCACGGCCGATTCGGGGTGCGGGACCGAAACCACACGTGCGGGTAACGTCGACCGGTCCCGCGACCGCACACCGGGCCCGCGTCCGATCGCACGACGGCGGCGGCGCGTCACCTGTCCGTGGCATCGCCGACGTCGTCGTGCGTCACGCACGATCACCAGAGCGGCCCGGTCACCGTGCTGCCGGGTCGGGGCGTCCCCAGAAGCAGGAAGGACAGGCCGCGCAGCGGACCGCGCACGCCGAGCGCCGCGTCGGTGGCCGGGTTCGTGCCGTCGGAGTGGATGCGCGCGGCCAGGCCGAGCGCGGACGCGGCGAGCGTCGCGCGGTGCACGACCAGGCCCGCCTCGGCCTGCTGGAGCCGGTACCAGCGGTCGCCGAACGTGGTGCCGCCGGTCGCCTGGTCGCCCACGGGCACCACCGCGGCCGCCGCTTCCGGCAACGCCCACCGCGTGTTGGTCCGCAGCGCGGTGGTCCGGGCGTCGCCCGTGCCACCGGCCGCGACGAGCGCGTGGCGTCGGCGGTCGTACCGGTACGCGCCCGCGGGGACGCCCGTGACCCGCTGGACGAGCACGTGGGGCGTCACCGTCACCGGGGCCTCGTGGCAACCCGGCAGGTCGCCCGGATAACCGGCGGCGGCGTGCGCCAGGATCGCCGCCAACGCCCCCGCCGTGATGGGGCGGGGCAGGAAACCGGCCACCGGCGACGCCCTCCCGCGCAGCCCGTCGGCCACGCGCACGGCGTCGGGCGCGGGCAGCGGCACGACCGGGCCGGGGGGTTCGGGCGGGGGCTCGGGCAGCAGACCGGGCTGCGGCGCGGCGCAGGCCGCGTGGAGCGCGGTCAGGAGCGGCAACCGGTCGACCACGCTCGGCGGCGGGTCCTCCTCGCCGGTCACGGGCCGGCGCGGCGGTGCGCCGGACGAGACCGCCGCGCCGGACGCGCACGTGAACGCGGCGAGAACGCCTTCGCGCGTCGGGTCCAACCCGAGCAACCACTGGCACGCCGCGTCGTCGAACCGCAGGTGCACCGCGGTGTCGAGGCCGAGCACCCGGCCCAGGGCCAACGCCTGCGCCCCGAGCACGCCGATCTCCTGGCACTGCAACCGGTACGCGAACTCCCCGTACTTGAACCCGTTGCGCCAGAACACGGCGGTGAGCACCACCACGACGTCCGGCAGGTCCTCCGGCGGTCGGGTCAGCGCCGCCCGCAGCAGCGGCCGGTGGTCGCCCGGGCGGACGAGGTCGAGGGCGTGGTGCGCGGCGTCGTAGTGGTAGAGCCCGGCGGGTTCGGCGAGCGCGACGTACGCCTCGATCGGGTACAGCCCGCCGCCCGAGGGCGCGGGCCGCTTGAGCACCACCCTCGGCGTGCCGCCGGCGGACCACTCGGCCCTCGTCACGCCGAGCAGGCCGCGCAGCAGGTCGCCGGGCGGCGACGGGTCCCGCCACGGCAGCACGACCCGTCCGGTGGACCGGTAGCGCTTGTAGGTGGGCGGCGCGACGCGCCAGTCGACGTCCACCCGGCCGCGTGCGGCGAGGGCGTCGAGGTAGCGGCGGGTCGCCTCGCCCGGCGCGAAGGCGGGTTGCGACCCCGGTGCGATCAGTCGGGAACCGGACACGACGCCTCCGGGCAGGTCAGGGGAACGGGTGGGGGTGCGGGTTGACGTCCTCCGGCGGCAGGTCCGTCGCGCGGTGGCCCAGCAGGCGCGGCACCGAGGCCAGGCGGGGGATGCCGTGGGTGCGGCGGAACCCGTGGCCGAACGTCATCGGCAGCGTGCCCGGCACGATCACCTTGGCGGACGCGAAACCGCACGCCCGGTGCTCCGGTGTCGTGGTGTCGACCGCGAGCACGTCGAGCCCGGTGTCGAGGTAGCGGCGGACCAGCTCGGCCAGGTCGTCGCCGAGGTCGTGGTGGCGCGGCCAGGCGGCGTGCGCGGCGAGGTCGGCCAACGGCATCGGCGGCCGGTCGTGGTCAAGGAAGGACAGTCGCGGCGCGGTGCCCGGGTGGCCGTGGAGCAGGGCGTGGTCGGGCATCTCCCGGACCTCGTCGGGATCGGCGAGCAGGCGGGCCGCGCGGTCGAGGTCGAACCCGGCCATCCGGCGGCCGACGCCGGCCGCGGCGTCGATCAGGGCGGCGTGCAGCGCGCGTTCCGGGTCCGGGTGGGCGGCGGCGCCGCACCCGTGCCGGGGCACGCCCGGCCGCCGTTCCGCGTCGACCGCGAGCACCAGCACGGCGGGCACCCGCTGTTCCAGCGTGGTGGAGTAGGCCGTCACGGCGTAGCCCAGGCGTTGGCGGACGAACTCGGCGAGCACCGGGATGCGCCGGTCGCGGGCCGAGCCGAGGTCGAGCCGGGGCGCCGGCAGCCGGGCGTACCAGGTCATCAGGAACGCGTCGCGCTCGGCGATCTCCAACAGGCCGTGGAGGATCGCCTCCTCCGGCGAACCGCCCAGCGCGCACCCGTTGGAGCACTCGTAGGCCAGGCGGCGGTCGGGTGCGCCGGGCCGGCGGCCGTAGTAGGCGTGGCTCCGCGGCACGAGCACCGGTTCCGCGCGCCGGAACGAGTGGGCCCAGACCCAGGCCAGTTCCGCGCCGGGGTTGAAGCGGGCGAACGGGAATCCCGGTCGGTCGTACCAGTCGTCCGGGTAGAGGCCGAGGTCGCGCGGGTCGATCGCCCGGTCCGCGACCTGGTCGTAGGACGCCAGGACCGCGGTGCGGCGGCCGCGCGGGTGCGGGTTGCCGTACCGCTCCAGGGCTTCGGTGATCGCGGTCAGGCGGGCGGTGCGGAAATCGGCCGCCCGCCCGTAGCCGTGCCTGGTCGCGGACTCCAGGTGCGGTGGGCCGAGGCGGGCGGTCGCCGTGGGGATGCCGTGCGGCGACCCGTTGGCGCACGTGCCGATCAGGCCGGTCTCCGGGTCCACATAGGAGCGCTCCAGCTCGGTCCACCGGCCGTTCAGGGATGCGGTCCGGAACGTGCCGGGGTCCGGTTTGGGCAGTGGCCGGCGGTGGAGCCGGGCGGCCTGTGCGGTGTCGTCCGGCAGGTCGGCGCACCGGGGGCACAGCGGATCCGGCAGGAACGCGTGCCGGGTGAGCAGGCCGGTGTGCGGCGACCACCGCAGCACCGCGTTCCGGGTGCGGGGCCGGCCGCCGGGGCGGGTGAGGCGGTGCAGTTCGTCGGCCACGACGTCGGCGATGGCGTGCGCGGACACCGTCGTGACGAGAGGGGTCGGCGGGTCGTCGCCGAACTCGGCGCGCCACGCGGCCAGGCCGAGCCGGTCGGCGCGGTTGTGGTCGCGCCGCCGCCGTGCGCAGGTGTCGCAGCCGGGGGTGGCGGGCAGGACCACGGGGCCGATCAGCACGACCGGGCCGTCCACGTGGACCGGCAGCCACGGCGCGGTGGGCTCCGGGTCGCCGTGGCGGAATGCGGCCAGGGTCGCGTGGAGCAGCGGCGGGCCGGACACGCGCACGTGCACGGTGGCGGGTTGGGCGGCGGCAGGCGGTGGGCCAGGTCGGGGGACGGCAGGTGGGTCGGCGGGCGGGCCGGGGGTGGGAGGGCCGGCGGGCGATGCGGCGGCGAGCAGGGCGGCAGGTGGGCCGGGGGCAGGCGGGTGGGCCGGCCGCGTGGCGGCGGGTGGGCCGACGGCAGGCGGCGCGGCAGCGGGCAGTGCAGCGGCGGGCGGTGCAGCGGCAGGCGGCGCGGCGGCGGGTTGCGCGGCGGCGGGTTGCGCGGCGGTGGGTGGCCCGGAGGCAGGGGCGGCGGTGGGTGTCGCGGCGGCGGGCGAGGTGGTGGGCCGTGCGTCGGGTTGGGCGGCGGCGAGCGGGGTGTCGGGTTCGGTGGTGGGTGGTCGGGTGGTGGTACGCGTGGCGTCCGGGCGTGCGGTGGCGGGTGCGGTGGCGTTCGTCCGCAGGTCAGCGCTCATCGGCCACCACTCGCACCAGGCAGGGCACCAGGTCGCGCACCGCGTCGTCCGCCACCAGCGGCACGGCGAGGAGGAGCCGGCCGGCCCGGCGCAGGGCGGCGGCGAGCGCGTGGCAGCGGGGGTCGGCGGAGGGTGGCGCGTCCGTCTCGCCCTCGGCCCACCGGGTCACCGCCACGTCGTCCGACAGGTCGCACTGCCAGTGCAGCACGGCCCGTTCGAGCGCGTCCCGCAACGCCTCGGCGGCCGTGGTGGCGCACGAGGTGATCGTCGTGCCGGCCAACCGGAGCGCGAACGCGGGCACGCCGAGCACCCCGCCCAGGTCGACCGCGTGCACGGTCACGGCGGCGGCCCGCAGCAGTCGCCACAGGTCCGAGGCCCGCTCGTCGCCCACGACCCGCACCGCCGTGGGCAGGTCGCACGGCCGCCCCTCCCCCACCCGCGCGGCGACCAGCGCCTCGCAGTGCGCCCGGAGCCCGGCGGTGACGGCGTCGGCCCACGTCCGACCGGCCGCCACGCCGACCGGTGCCCGGTACGGCACCCGGAGCGCGACCGGCGCGACCGCGGACGTGCCGCCGGTCAGCAGGTCCGGCCGCTCCCCGCCCCGCGCGTCGACCAGGCTCGCGTAGGTCGCCAGGCCGGCCAGCGCGGCCCGCCACCGGGCCTGCTCCCGGTCGCCGCCCCACCCCGCGACCTCCGGGGCCGGGGCCCAGGCGGGCAGCGCCGACGCCGGGTCGGACACCGAGGCGCGGCACACCGCCAGCGGCACCTGGGGCAGGTCGTCCTCGTCCAACCGGCCCAGCACGCCGACCCGGTCGTCGACGAACCACCGGAGCCGGTCGTGGAACCCGTCGGCCGCCGCGTCCGGCCCCGCGCGCCCCGTCACGGCGTACGGCCGGGGCCGGTGCGCGCGCGAGGTCAGGTCGCGCAGGTCGATCCGCGTCAGCACCGGCTCCTCGTCCTCGGCGGCCCAGCCGGTCAGGTGCCGGAACGCCGCCAGCGCCACGTGCGCGGCGATCACGCCCGGCACCGGGCCGGTCAGCAGCCCCTCGTCCGGGCCGGGGTCACGCCAGGCACCGAGCCGGCGCCAGCAGGACGGGGCGCGGACCCGGTCCGGCGGGCCGACCGCCGTCACCCACGCCTCGTCGCCGCCCACCAGCACCTGCCCGAGCGGCACGTCCCACCGCGCGCCGTCCCGGGCGGCCGCCACGAGCGCGTCACGGCGGTCCGACACGCACAGCAGCAGGTCGGTCCCGGCTTCCCGGTCGAAGTCGACGCGCTGCGCGTCGTCGCGGGTCGCGGCCCGGGCGACCGCGCGCAGGGCGGTCACGTCGTCGTCCGTCCGGACCGACACCCGCCGCCACCCCGACCGCAGCCCCGCCGCGAGCAGCGCGGCCAGCACCGGCCCGCCGCCGCGGAGGGTGACGCGGGCCGACCGCAACCGCTCGAACCGGTGCTCGGCCGAGTCCGTCGCGTACCGGAGGAACGCGATCTCCGGCTCGTAGACCCGCAGCTCCTCCTCGGTGAGCGCGTGCGGCTCGTCGTCCACCGCGTCCACCAGCAGGTGCTGCTCGTGCAGCACGCGGACCAGGTGCTCGACCGCCGCCCGCTGGTCGGCCGACAGCGGGTCGACCAGGTCGCTCAGCGCGTGCTCGCCGGTGAGGAACGGGGCCAGCCGGTCCAGCCACTCGTAGCTCGTGGCGCCGGTCAGCGTGCAGGCGCCGGCGGAGCCGCGCACGTACACCCCGTCCGGGCTCCTCGCGTACCGGACATCGGCACGCAGCCGTGGACGCATTCCCGCACCTCCGCGCACTCGCCCGACGCCCCGCCCGGGTTCCGAAGGTAATCGAGGCGACCCCACGCGGACGGGTGTCGAAGCGTGACAAGCGGCCACGGTTGAGTGATGACGAGGAGTCACCACCCCGGGCGGGCATCGTCGGGGCCGGCGCAACTCTTTCGGGCACTGCAACGTCCACAGTGGTGGAAAGCGGCCGGTCGGCGGAACTCCGATGGTCGGTGGGCGCATCACGTTGACCGAACACCCGGAAGTGGGATTCTGAAGGCGTGCAGGGCACTTCGCGATCCCGGCCCGCCGACCCCTTCCGGCTGCTCCTGGTCGAGGACGACCGGGAGCTGGTCGAGTTGCTCTCCGACGCGTTGGAGGGCGAGGGCTACGCCGTGGACGTCGCCCTGGACGGGCACCGCGGGCTGCACCTGGCGCTCACCCGTCCGTACGACGTCGTGGTCATCGACCGCGGGTTGCCCGCGCTCGACGGGCTGGAACTGCTGGTGCGGCTGCGATCGAGGTCGGTGCGGGCGCGGGCGTTGATGCTCACCGCGCTGGGCACCGTGCACGACCGGATCGACGGCCTCGACGCCGGGGCCGACGACTACCTGGTGAAACCGTTCGACCTGGACGAGCTGAGCGCGCGGCTGCGCGCGCTGTGCCGCCGGGCGTTGGAGCTGGTCGACGTGCTGCGGATCGGCGCGGGGCACCTCGACCTCGGGCAGCGGGAGGTCGTGCTGCCCGACGGCGCGCGGGTGCCGCTCACCGCGCGGGAGTTCGCGCTGCTCCGGGTGCTCGCCGCCGACCCGGGCAAGGTGCACACGCGCGCGTCGTTGCGCAGGACGGTGTTCCAGGACGCACCGTCATCATCCATTGTGGACACTTACGTGTACTACCTGCGGAGCAAGATCGACCGTTCGGTGGTGCACACGGTGCACGGGCTCGGGTACCGGTTGGGGGCGTTGTGAGTCGTTCGTGGGCCGAGGCGGAGCGCGCGGTGATCCGGCGGTCGCGCCTGCGGATCAGCGTGCTGGTGGCGCTGGCGATCACGGTGCTGGTCGCGTTCGTGGGCGGCATCGCCTACGCCGTGATGGCGCACGCGCAGGAGAAGCAGGTGACGCGCGAGCTGCGGTACAACGCCCGGTACGCCGCGCCGTCCACGCCGCCCGGCTGCACGTGGTTGTTCGTGCTGGCCGACGGGGTGCTCGACGACGGGCTGCTGGCCGTGCCGCCGGGGTTCCCGCTGCGGGAGGACCTCGACGCGGTGCGGGAGTCCGGCCGGCCGATCGAGCGCGCCCTGGAGCGCAACGGCACGGAGTACCTGGTGCGCACCCAACCGGGTGATGACGGCACGACCGTGCAGGCGGTGTTCGACAAGCGCTACCAGTTGGCCGACCGGCGGCACCTGTTGCTGGCGTTGGCGATCGCGGAGGTCTGCGGGCTGCTGGCGGCGGCGGTGACCGGGCTGACCGTGGGCCGGGGCACGGTCGCGCCGCTGGCCGAGGCGCTGGCCAGGCAACGGCGGTTCGTCACGGACGCGAGCCACGAGCTGCGCACGCCGATCGCGCGGGCGTACACCCGGGTGCAGCTGCTGGCGCGGCTGGCGGCGGACGCCGACCTGCCGGACGACCACCGCGCCGGGCTGGACAAGCTGGCCAGCTCGATCCGCGTGCTCGGGGACGTGGTGGACGACCTGCTGCTGTCGGCGCGGTTGACCGAGCAGTCCGAGGGGTTCGACGGCCGGGTGGTGGACCTCGGCGCGGTGGCGGAGGCCGCGGTGGAGGCGGAGGGCGAGCGGGCCGGTGAGCGGCGGATCGCGCTGACCGCGCACCGGGCCGCCGGGCCGTTGGTGGTGAGCGGCGTGGAGACGGCGTTGCGGCGGGCGGTGGCGGAGTTGGTGTCGAACGCGGTGCGCCACACCCCGGCCGGCGGGCGGATCGACGTGCGGGTGGGGCGGGGGCGTGACGGGTCGGTCGAGCTGACCGTGACCGACACGGGTTCGGGCTTCGACCCGGTCGAGGCGGACCGCCTCTTCGACCGCTTCCACCGGGGGCAGGGCGGGGCGGAGCGGCAGTTCGGGCTGGGGCTCGCGCTGGTGCGGGAGGTGGTGACGCGGCACGGGGGCACGGTGGAGGCGGTCGGCCACCCGGGAGAGGGGGCGCGGTTCACGCTGCGCCTGCCGGCGGCCGCCGGCGCCGGGGTGGGCGCGGCGCGCGAACTGAGCACCGGCTCCCGCTGAACGACGCGACGACCGGGGCACGGTTCGCGCCGAGCGACGGCCGGTGACGATAGGGGCGGCGGGGCGCGGTGGCGGCGGGGCGCGGCGGGGCGGTGGTCGAGCGACGGGTGGTGGGCGGGGCGGGGTGGGCGGGTGCGGCGGTCGAGTCGGCCGGCGGCGGTGCGGCAGCGGGCAGGGGCAGGGGCGAGGCGGGCGGTCCTAGCCGGCGGTGACCAGGGTGGCGGCCAGGCGGACGTCGGCGTCCAGTGGGCGGTCGGGGTCGATGGGGGCGATCGCGTCCGCCAGCGTGTCGAGCAGGGCGGCGCAGCGGGGTGCGGTGGGTCGGCGCGCGCCGACGTGGGCCGCTTGGCGCAGGCCGAGCGCCAGCGAGCCGCACAGCAGCTCCAGCAGCCCGGCGAGGTCGTGCGCCCGCAGCGCGGCCTGCGTCCCGAACGGCACGACGTCCTGGTTGTGCAGGTTCGTCGGCAGGCTCTGGGTGCTGGCCGGCAGCGCGTTGCGGCGGATCTCGGCCACGAACGCGGTCGTCGCCAACTGCACCCCCTGCAGCCCGTGCTGCTGCCCCGGCCCGGCCGCCAGCATGGGCGGCAGGCCGGTGTTGCGGCCCGGGTCGACCAGCAGGTCCAGTTGCCGCTCCGCGAGGTTGCCCAACGACGCGGTCACCATGGCGAGCACGTCGGCGGCGAACGCGGCCGGTTGGCCGAAGAAGTTGCCGCCGTGCGCGACCAGGTCGTCACCGGGGAAGAACAGCGGGTTGTCGCTGACCCCGGCCAGGTCCGCGGCGACGACGCCGTCCACGTAGCGCAAGGCGTCCTCGGCCGCGCCGAGCAGCTGCGGCGAGCAGCGGATGCTGTACGGCTCCTGGAGCGCCCGCGCGCCGCTGGGCACCGTGCCCGCCAGAACCCCGCGCATCCGCTCCGCGACCGTGACCGCGCCCGGGTGGCCGTACGCCGAGATCAGGCGCGGGTCGAGGAAGCCCGGGTCGGCCCCCAGCACGTCGACCAGCAGGCAGGTGAGGTCCTGCACGGCCCGGTGCGCGGCACGCACCCGGTCGAGCGCCAGGGCGGTCGCGGCGGTCGTCACGGACGTGCCGTTGACGAGCGCCAACGCGTCACGGCCGTCCAACGCCAGCGGGCTCAGACCGGTCCGGCGCAGGGCTTCGCCCGCGGGCAGCCGCTCGCCGTCGACGTAGGCGTGCCCCCGGCCGCGCAGCGCCTGGGTCGCGTAGGCCAGCGGGATGAGGTCGCCGCTCGCCCCGACCGAGCCGTACCGGGGCACCGCCGGGACGAACGTGGTGCCGAACATCGCGGCGAGGCCGTCCACCACGTGCCCGGACACCCCCGACACCCCTTGGGCGAGCGACCACGCCCGCACGAGCAGCGCGGCCCGCACGACGTCGGCCGGGAGGTCGGGTCCCTGGCCCGCGCCGAGGTGGGCCAGGGTGTTGTCGCACTGGTCGGCTTCGTCCGCGCGGCCGGCGAACCCCACCAGCGCGCCGAACCCGGTCTTCGCGCCGTAGACGGGGCGGTCGTCGTCGGCGAGCACGGTGCGCAGGTACTCGCGGCCGCGGTCGACGCGGTCCCGGACGGCGGGGCCGACGAGCACCGCGAGCGGTGATGCCGCACGGTGGAGGTCGGCGGGGCGCAGTGGCGCGGCGAGGTCGACAGGCTCATCGGTCACGGCACGGACGGTAGGCGGGCGATCTCAGAGAGTTCTGAGATCGCGTCAGTAGCTTCCTGGCCCATGGCGCACGACTACCTGATCATCGGCGCGGGACCGGCCGGGTTGCAGCTCGCCTCCCTGCTCGAACGCGACGGCCGCGACTACGCCGTCCTCGAACGCGGCAGCGCCCCGGGCGCGTTCTTCACCCGCTACCCCCGGCACCGCACGCTCATCTCGATCAACAAGGTGCACACCGGGACCTCGGACCCGGAGAAGCGGATGCGCATGGACTGGAACTCCCTGCTGTCCGACGACCCGGAACTGCTGTTCACCCGCTACACGGGCCGGTACTTCCCGGCCGCCGACGACCTGGTCCGCTACCTGGCCGACTTCGCCGCGGCCACCGGCGTCCGGGCGCACTACGACACCGAGGTCGTGCGGATCTCCCGCGACGACGACGGGTTCACGGTGCTCGCCCGCGACGGCCGCACGTGGCGAGCCGCACGGGTGGTCATGGCCACCGGCGTCTCGCAGCTGCACGTGCCGCCGATCCCCGGCATCGGGCACGTCGAGCGTTACGACACCTTCGACACCGACCCGGAGTCGTTCACCGGCCAACGGGTGCTGGTGATCGGCAAGGGCAACTCCGGCTTCGAGACCGCCGACGCGCTCGTGGAGCACGCCGCCGTCATCCACCTGGCGGGCCCGCACTCGGTGCGGCTGGCCTGGCAGACGCACTACGTCGGCCACCTGCGCGCGGTGAACAACAACTTCCTCGACACCTACCAGCTCAAGTCGGAGAACGCCGTCCTCGACGGCACGATCGAGCGCATCGAGCCGCGGCCCGGGGGCGGGTTCCGCATCCTGTTCCGGTACGCGCGCACGGTGGAGTCGCTGCGGGAACTGGAGTACGACCGGATCATCGCGTGCACCGGGTTCCGGTTCGACGCCTCGGTGTTCGACGAGGGCTGCCGGCCGGCCCTGGTGATCGACGACCGGTTCCCCGAGCAGACGTCCGCGTTCGAGTCGACCACGGTGCCGGGCCTGTACTTCGCGGGCACGGTGACGCAGCAGCGGGACTTCAAGAAGTCCACCAGCGGGTTCATCCACGGCTTCCGCTACGGCGCCCGCGCCCTGCACCGCATCCTCTCCGCCCGCCACCACGGCGTGCCGTGGCCCGCGACGGACCTCGCGCCGTCGCCGGAGGCGATCGGCGAGGCGATCGTGGCCAGGGTGAACCGGTCGTCGGCGCTGTGGCAGCAGTTCGCGGTCATGGGCGACGTGGTGACGGTCTCCGGCGGGAGCGCCCGGTACGAGGAGGAGGTGCCGGTGGCCTACCTCGCCGACGGCGGGCTGGGCCCGGCCGAGCACCGGTTCGTCGCGACGTTGGAGTACGGACCCGACCACGACACCGTGGACCCGTTCGACATCTCGGTCCCCCGCGTGGCGGAGAACGACGCGGCCAACGCCCACGACGCCGGCTACCTGCACCCCGTGGTGCGGTACTACCGCGACGGCGCGCTCACCGCGACGCACCACCTGGCGGAGAACCTGGAGAACCAGTGGGACCTGCTGGCGGTGCACCAGCAGCCGCTCGCGGTGTTCGTGAAGGAATGCCTTGCCGGCGGGTGACGCCGAGCCGTTCCCGCGTGCGGTGCTCGACGCGCTCGACGCCGCCGCGGACCGGCCGGTGTTCGAACACGGCGACCGCGTGGTGACGGGCGCGCGGCTGCTCGACCTCGTCGCGCGGATCGCGTCCGGGTTGCGCGGTGAAGGGCTCGGCCCGGGTGACGGCGTCGCGCTCCTGCTCGGCGTCACGCCCGAGGCGTTCGCCACGATCCTCGCCGCCCACGTGGTCGGCGCTCGGGTGGTGGGCCTGCGACCGGGGTTGACCGACGCGCAGGTGCGGCACGTCCTCGGCCTCGACATCGCCGCGGTGGTCACCGACTCGGCCGGGCGGCACGGGCGCCGCACGCTCACCGTGGACGCGCTGAGCCGGTCGCGACCGCGCCCGGTGCGGCTCGCGGGCAGGCCCGGGGACGTCGCCCGGTTGATCCACACCAGCGGCAGCACGGGCACGCCCAAGGCGTGCGCGCAGACCTACGCCGCGATGACCGCCGCGTGGACCGCCCGACCGGCGGCCTGGCCGCCCGCGATCCGCGAGCTGGCGTCCCGGCTCGACCGCTACCTGGTGTTCGGGACGCTGGCGAGCCAGGTGATGTTCGAGTACGCGGTGCTGACCCTGGCGGCCGGCGGCACGCTGGTCGCCGCCGACCCGCCCGCGCTGCCCGACGCGATCACCCGCCACCGCGCCTCCGGCTGCGTGATCACCGTGCCGCGGCTGGCCAAGCTGGTCGCGGCGCAGCGCCGCGCGCCGGTCGACCTGTCGAGCCTGCGCGCGCTGATGGTGTCCGGGTCGCCGCTGACGGCCGACCGGCACCGGGAGGCGTTGGACGTGCTCGGACCGGTGGTGTTCCACGGCTACGGCCAGAGCGAGACGGGCATGGTCGCGATGGCCACCCCCGCCGACCCGCCCGGTTCGGTGGGCGTCCCGCCGGCGGCGGTGGACGTGGAGGTCCGCGACCCGGCCGGCGCGCCGGTCCCGGTGGGCGTGGACGGCGAGCTGTTCGTCCGCACCCCGGCCCAGGCCGGGTCGTACTGGGGCGATCCGGCGCGGTCGGCCGAGGTGTTCACGGCGGACGGCTGGGTGCGCACCCGCGACCTGGGCCACCTCGACGCCGACGGCTGCCTGCGCCTGACCGGCCGGACCAGGGACGTGGTGATCGTCAACGCGAACCTGCACTACGCGGGCCCCATCGAACGGGTCATCGCCGAGCACCCGGACGTCGCCGAGGCGTACGTCGTCGCCGTGCCGGACGACGACACCGGCGAGGCGGTGCACGCGTTCGTGGTGCCGGCCGGCGGCCGTGCGCCCGACCTCGCCGCGCTGCGCGCGCTGGTGACCGAGCGGTTGGGCGCGGCGTGCGCGCCGGTGCGGGTGACCGCGATCGCGGAGCCGCCGCTCGCGCCGAGCGGCAAGCCGGACAAGCGCCTGCTGACCCCCTGAGACGTGAGGAGAGAGTGTGTCCAGCGAGGTTTCCACGGAGTGTCTCGTCATCGGCGCCGGCCCGGCGGGGTTGCAGGCGTCCTACCTGCTGTCCCGCGCGGGGCGGGACCACCTGGTGCTGGAGGCCGGTGACGCGCCCGGCGCGTTCTTCACCCGCTTCCCCCGGCACCGCACGCTGATCTCCATCAACAAGCCGATCACCGGCTGGGACGACCCCGAGCTGAACCTGCGCACCGACTGGAACTCGCTGCTGTCCGACGACCCGTCGCTGCTGTTCACCGCGTACACGCCGCGCTACTTCCCCGACGCCGAGGTGATGCTGCGCTACCTGGCCGACTTCGCCGCGAAGCACGACCTGCCGATCCGGTACGGGACCGAGGTGGTCTCGGTGGCCAGGCCGGACGACTTCGCGGTCACCGACCGGGACGGCGTCACGTACCGGGCGAAGCGGCTGATCGTGGCCACCGGCGTGTCCAAGCCGTACGTGCCGCCGATCGACGGCGTGGAGCTGGCCGAGCGGTACTTCGACGTGCCGGTGGACCCCGCGGGGTTCACCGGGCAGCGGGTGCTGATCATCGGGCGGGGCAACTCGGCGTTCGAGACGGCCGACAACCTCATCGAGACGGCGGCCGTCATCCACCTGGCCGGCCCGAACTCGCTGAAGCTGGCGTGGCAGACGCACTTCGTCGGCCACCTGCGCGCGGTGAACAACAACTTCCTCGACACCTACCAGCTCAAGTCGCAGAACGCGCTGCTGGACGGGCACGTGCTGGGCATCCGGCGCGACGGCGACGGCTACCTGGCGCGGATCAGCTTCGCGCGGGTCGCGGAGGTGGTGAAGGAGATCCGCTACGACCGGGTGATCGTCGCGACCGGGTTCCGGTTCGACGCGTCGATCTTCGCCCCCGAGTGCCGGCCGCGGCTGACGATCAACGACCGGTTCCCCGACCAGACCGCCGCGTGGGAGTCGGTGAACGTGCCCGACCTGTTCTTCGCCGGCACGATCACGCAGGCCAGGGACTTCAAGAAGTCCACCAGCGGGTTCATCCACGGCTTCCGGTACGGGGTGCGGGCGCTGCACCACGTCCTGGAGCACCGCTACCACGGTGTGCCCTGGCCGAGCCGCGACCTGGCGGCCACCCCCGAGGCCGTGGTCGACGCCGTCATCGAGCGGGTGAACCGCACGTCGGCGCTGTGGCAGCTGTTCGGGTTCATGGCCGACGCCGTGCTGGTCGGGCCGGACGGCGCGCCGCGCTACGTCGAGGAGGTGCCGCTGGCGCACCTGCACGAGGCCGTCGCGCGGGGCGACTTCGGCGAGGTCGAGTCCTACCTCGCGGTCACGCTGGAGTACGGCGCGGACCACGACAAGATCAACCCGTTCGACATCGGCACGCGCCGCCCGTCCCAGGAGGACACCAGCGGGCTCGACGGCCGCTACCTGCACCCGGTGGTGCGGCACTTCCGCGCCGGCCGGGTCGTGGGCGAGCACCACGTGACCGAGAACCTGGAGAACGAGTGGGACAGCGAGGCGGTGCACCGCGCGCCGCTGCGGGCGTTCGTGCGCGACCGGCTCGCCCGGACCGGGGTGGGGTCGGCGTGAGCGGTGGCCTCGCCGAACTGCACGGGAAGGCGCGTGCGGTGCTCGACCCGGTGCACTACGACTACTACGCGGGCGGGGTCGGCGACGAGGTCGTGCTCGGCGAGAACGAGGCGGCGTTCGGCCGGTTGGCCCTGCTGCCGCGGGTGCTGCGCGGCCGGGTGACCCGCGGCCTGGGCGTGGAGCTGCCCGGCGGGCGGTTGGCCGCGCCGGTGCTGGTCGCGCCGACCGCGTTCCACCGGCTGGCCCACCCCGAGGGCGAGCGGGCGACGGCGCGGGCGGCCGCGGCGGCGGGCACGGTGCTCGTGTCCGGCATGGCGTCGACGGTGGCCATCGGCGACGTGGTGCGGGCGGCGCGGGAGGTGGCGTCGGACGCCGCGGTGTGGTTCCAGCTCTACCTCCAGCCCGACGAGGCCGTCACCGAGGCGCTGGTGCGGCGGGCGGAACGCGCGGGCTGCACGGCCCTGGTGGTGACGGTCGACTCGCCGGTGTTCGGCCGGCACCGCCGCGACGCCGAGCACGGCTTCCACGATTTGCCCGAGGGCCTCGCCGCGGAGAACATGCGCGACCTGCCCGGGTGCCCGCCCGGCGGGGTGCGGGACATCGAGATGTCGCCCGCGCTGTCGTGGGCGCACCTGGACCGGCTGCGCGGGCTGACCTCGCTCCCCCTGTGGCTCAAGGGCGTGCTGCACCCGGCCGACGCGGTGCTGGCGGTCGAGCACGGGGTGGCCGGGGTGGTGGTGTCCAACCACGGCGGCCGGCAGTCCGACCTGGCGCCGGCGGCGGTCGAGGCGTTGCCGGCGGTGGTCGACGCGGTGGCGGGTCGGGTGCCGGTGCTGCTGGACGGCGGTGTCCGCGGCGGCGGCGACGTCGCGGTGGCGCTGGCGCTGGGCGCGGCGGCCGTCGGCGTCGGCAGGCCGGTGCTGTGGGGCCTGGCGGCGGCCGGCGAGGCCGGGGTCGCCCGCGTGCTCGACGTGCTGCGCGACGAGTTCGACCACGCCCTCGCCCTGTGCGGCGGGCGCGACGTCGGCGACCTCACCCGCGACCTGGTGGTCACCCGCGGCACGGGGGTGACGGCGCGGTGTGGGTGACCGGGGTGCTCGCCGCCGCGGCGGTGCTGACCGCGCCGCGCTGGCTGCCCGCGCGGGTCGTGGCGCTGCGCGCCAAGGTGTTCGAGAAGGTCAACGGGGACAACGCCGTCACGTTCCCGAACGCGGTGGTCGGGCCGGACCGGTTCGAGGAGGTCTACGCCCACCCGGCCGCGAACGGGCGCAGCCGGGGCGCGGGCCTGTCGGACCTGTTCTGGTACTGGCTCTCCCCCGGCCCGGAGGTGCACCAGGAGCACCTGGAGGCCGGGCCGCGCTACGACGACGTCGCGCGCACGACGCGCCTGCTGCTGTCCGGGCCGGGCGACGCGCTCTCGGCGGCCGCGGCCCGCTGCGCCGCGCGGGTGCTGGACGAGGTGGTCACCGGGCGGGCGGCGCTGGTCCGGCTGCGCGACCTGATGATGCCGGTGTGGGCGGAGTACTTCCACGAGCTGGTGTTCGGCGAGCCGTGCTCCCGCGAGGCGCGTGACCTGATCGTGGGCCACGCCGACGACGTGGTGACCTCGCTGAAGTGCACCGGCCTGCGCCACCCCGCGCGGCGGGCGCGGCTGACCCGGTACCTCGCCCGGCGCGTCGCGGCCGGCGACGTGCGGCGGCCGCTGCCGGAGAGCCTGTCGCCCGCCGAACGCGTGCACTACCTCCAGGGCACGTTCTTCAACACCGCCGTGGTGCAGATGTCCGAGGCGATGGCGCACCTGCTGCTCGCCCTGGCCCGGCACCCGCAGGTGGCGGCCCGGCTCCGGGACGACCCGGCCGACGACCGCTACTTCGCCCACGTGCTGGACGAGACCCTGCGGCTGTACCCGCTGTTCGGCATCGCGCACCGCATCACGACCGCGGAGATCGAGCTGGACGGGCGCACCACGCTGCCCGCGGGGTCGGTGCTGTGCTTCAGCTACCCCGACTACCACGCGACCGGCTACCCGCGGCCGGAGGTGTTCGACCCGGACCGCTGGGACGGCGTGGCGGCCCGCGCGGCGCACCACATCCCGTTCGGCGTCGCCGCGAACCGGCCGTGCCCGGCGTGGCGGCTGTCCCCGCTCGCCCTGCGGGCGGCGACCCGCGAGGTGCTGCGCCGCGTCACGCTGCACTCCACGGTCGGCCACACCCGGTCGCTGCCCAGCCGGGGACCGTGCCTGCTGGTCCGCGTCGACGAGCCGCTGCCGCCGCGCCGCCTGGCCGCGATCGGGGCGTTCCTGCGCGTGCGCGACCGGTGGGAGGACGTCTGGCGCAGCGTGGTCCAGCTCGTGCTCGGCACGGTCATGGTCCTGCACGCCCACCGCTTGCGCCTGGCCGGCCGCTACTTCGACGCGCACGACACCGAGGGTCGTCCGGTGCGGCGCGACCCGCCTTCCCCGGAGGAGAGGACCGAGTGAACCAGATCGAGTTCGCGTTGCGGGTGTTCGCCGCGCTGGCCGTCGTGCTCGCCGCGACGACCGTGTGCGGGAGGCTGGCCATGCTGGTCAGGCAGCCCAGGGTGGTCGGCGAGATGGTGGCCGGCGTGCTGCTCGGCCCGGCCCTGTTCGGCGCGGTCGCGCCCGGCGTGCAGGCCCAGCTGTTCCCGGCCGACGTCAAGGACACCCTGTACGTGCTCAGCACGATCGGCCTGACGTTCTACATGTTCCTGGTCGGGTCGTCGCTCGACCACGGTCCCGGCGGGAGCGGGAACGTCCGGCGCGCGGCGCTGCTCGCCGTGTCCGGGATCGTGCCGACGTTCCTGCTCGGCGCGGGGGTGGCGGCGCTGTTCTTCGGCTCGCTCAGCGTCGAGGGGTCGAGCGTGTGGGTGTTCATGCTGTTCGTGGGCGGCGCGCTGTCGATCACCGCGTTCCCCATGCTGGCGCGGATCCTCCAGGAGCGCGGCATCACCAACACGCCGATCGGCGGCCTGACCCTGGTCGCCGCCGCGATCGACGACGCGGCGGCCTGGGTGATCCTCGCCCTGATCATCGCGGTGGGCGCGTCGGGCAGCCCGGCCGACGCGCTGGTCACCGTCCTCGGCGCGGCGGTGTTCGCGGCGCTGATGCTCACGGTGGGGCGCGCGCTGTTCGCCCGGCTCGGCGCGCGGGTGGAGCGCGAGGGCCGGGTCGGCCGCGACGTGATGGCGGTGATCCTGCTGGCGGTGCTGCTGGCGGGGTGGTTCACCGACTACATCGGCGTGTTCTCGGTGTTCGGCGGGTTCATCACCGGCCTGGCGATGCCGAAGTCGGCGGTCGTGCGCCGGGAGTTGGAGACCCGGCTCACGGACCTGAACTCGATCCTGCTGCTGCCGGTGTTCTTCGCGTTCAGCGGGCTCAACACCCAGGTGTCCGGCTTCGGCGCGGGCGGCGGGCTGTGGTGGCCCCTCGCGGTGGTCATGGTGGCCGCGTTCGCGGGCAAGTACCTCGGCTGCGCCCTGGTGGTGCGGGCGCAGGGCTTCCCGTGGCGTTACGCGTCGGCGGTCGGCGGGCTGATGAACGCGCGCGGGTTGATGATCCTGATCTTCATCAACATCGGGCTCGCCTACGGGCTGGTGACGCCGGAGCTGTTCGCGATCCTCGTCGCGGTGGCGATCGTGACCACGGCCGCCGCGCTGCCGATCTACCGCGCGTCGCTGCCCGACGACATGGACCGCGCCGGAGCGGTCCCGCCGGCGCCCGCCGCGTCCCGGGCCGGGTCCTGAGGGAGGAGGGCCGAGCCGGGCGGGGACGCCCGCCGGGCGAGGGAGGTCCGACCGCGGTGTGACGTCGGCGGCATCGTCGTCACCCCGCGGTCGGACCGCGTCACCCCCTGCGGGAGCCGGTGGCCTGGGAGCACCGCGCGACCTCATGGGTGTCCCGGCGCCGGCTCGGAGCCGGGCAGCCGCCGCCCGGCGAGGAGGCCGAACCCCGCGCCTGTCCGGTCACCACCCCGTTCCCGGTCCACGACCGGCAGCCGCTGGACGACGAGGCGGTGGAGGAGGCCCTGCCGGGGCGGCACCGGTGCGTCGCCGTGACCACGTCGATCCTGGACCGCGCCTACGACGTCGAGGGCTGACGCCCGTCAGCAGGTGGTGTCGCGCGCCGGCGCGGCGCCGAGCAGGTAAGCGTCGGCGGCGGCACGCGTGCAGTCGTTGGCGTGGTAGACCCCGTGGCCCGGCCCGTCGAACGTGACCAGCCGCGAGCCCTTGGCCTGCCGCTGCACGTTGCGCGCCCACGCGTACGGCGTGGCCACGTCGTAGCGGCTGGTCAGCAGGAGCAGCGGCGGCGCGTCGGCCACGTCGAGGCGGTGCGGCGGGTTGCTCGGCCGATCGGTGTAGCCGATGCACGTCGCGGCTTCCTGGTGGCCGATGACCGTGCCGCGCAACGTGGGCGCGGCCCGCAGCTCGGCCCGGCGCAGCGCCCGGTACTCTTCGAAGTCCCGGAACCGCAACGCGAAGTCCTGGCACACCACGGCGTAGCGCAGCGAGTCGTAGTTCGGTTCGAAGTCGAGCACCCGCGCGCCGCCGCCGACGTCGGCGATGAGCGACGCCAGGCTCTCGTACGCACCGCCGCGCAGCTCCGAGTACGCCCAGTGGATCAGGTCGTCCCGACCGAGCCCGATCCCGTCCGCGGCGGCGAGGGCCCGCTCCCAGGCCGCGCGGACGTCCCGGCCGTGCAGGGCGCACGCGGTGTCCTGCGCGCACCACGCGGTGAACGCGTCGAACGCCTCCTCCACGGCCCGCGCCCGGTCCAGCACGAACCGGCGCAGGTCGACGCTGTGGTCGATCACGCCGTCCAGCACCATGGCGCGCACCCGCGGGCCGAACCGCTCCGCGTACTGCTGTCCGAGCAGCGTGCCGTAGGAGATGCCGTAGAAGCTGATGCGCCGCTCGCCCAGCGCCCGGCGCACCGCGTCCAGGTCGCGGGCCGAGCGCGCCGTGTCGACGTGGTCGAACACCGGGTGGCGGGCGCGGCAGTCGTCCCGCACCGCGACGTTGTGCCGGGCCAGCGCGGCGAACGCGGCCTCGTCCGCCGGGTCGTCGCCGGGGTTGCGCGCCATCAGGTCCGCCGAGCAGCGGATCGCCGAGCTGTTGTTGGTGCCCAACTGGTCGAAGCCGACGACGTCGTAGCGGGCCCGCACCTCGGCGCTCAGGTACGGCGCGCGGGCGAACTCCGCGCCGGAGCCGCCGGGACCGCCCGCGTCGACGACCACCACGCCGATCCGGCGCGCCGGGTCGCCGGCGCGGACCCGCGACACCGCCAGGTCGACGCGCGGGCCGCGCGGGTCCGCCCAGTCCAGCGGCACGGAGACCGTGCCGCACTCGGCCGCGGGCTGGTCGGGGCACGGCTGCCAGGCGATCGTGGCCGCCTCGGCCGGCGGCGCGACCACCAGCAGGCTCGCGGCCACCGCGGTGACGAGCAACGTCCGCATGGATTCCCCCAACCGTGCGCGAAGGATGCAGTCTTGCGAGGCGGCCGCGCCCGGCGCAAGCCCCTGATGATCGCGCACCACAATGCACGTATCTCGCTTGGGCACCGCCGACGGGATCCTGGTCGTGGACGAGACCGGTGACGTGAAGAAGGGCGTGCACACCGTCGGTGTGCAAAGGCAGTACACCGGGACCGCGGGCCGGATCGAGAACGCCCAGGTCGGGGTGTTCCCGACAGGCCCACTACCGGCGACGATCCGGTCAAGGCCGGTGGAAATCGCGATCCATTACCCGAGTACCGGCATTACATTGCCTCGGTGGACCGATCGGAGATCTTCGACATCGCGCACCTGCGCCACCCCATCGCGGCACCGGTCGCGCCCGACCGGGTGCGCGAGTTGGTCGGGTGGTTGAGCCCCGCCGTCGGCTCCCGCGCGGTCGACCTCGGCTGCGGTGAGGGCGAGTGGCTGCAGCAGGTGCTGCTGGACCATCCCGCGACGACAGGCGTCGGGATCGACCACATGCTGCCGGCCTCGGCCGCCCGGCGCGCCGGCGAACGCGGGCTGACGGACCGGGTGCGGTGGATCGAGGCCGACGCCGCCACCTGGAACGACGGGCTCTTCGACGTGGTGCTCTGCGTCGGCGCCCGGCACGCCTTCGGCGGGTTGGAGGACATGCTGGTCGCCGTCCGGCAGCACCTGCGCCCCGGCGGTCAGGCGCTGATCGGCGAGATGATCTGGGAAGTGACCCCGTCCGCGGCAGCGCTCGCCGCGCTCGGACTCCCGGCCGACTCCGTCCCCGACCTCGCCGGCCTGGTGCAGGCTTTCCGCCGGCACGGCCTCGAGCCGTCCTTCGGGCATGTCAGCACACTGACCGAATGGGACGACTACGAGTTCAGCTGGACCGGCTCGCTCGTCGACTGGGCCGTGCGGTCGGCCCCGACCGTCGAGGACCGCGACCAGGCGCTCACCGCCGCCCGCGAGCACCGTGACACCTGGCTCGGCGGCTTGCGGCGTGAACTCGGGTTCGCCACCTTCGTCGTGCACGATGTCGCGCCCGGGCCGGTCTGAGGCCGATCAGCTACTGATCACGAATCACGGCTGGAGCACCAATCGACGATCGCGAGCGCCGCCCTGCCGGCCGGCGCTGTGTGGCGGTGGCGTCGTCCGGGACGGTCCACGTGTTCGACAACCACGTCTGTCGCGCGGGATTCACGCCTGCGCGGAGGTGTCGGCCAGGCCCTTCCGGGCGCGGTCCTGCTCGTCGTGGTCGCCGGTCTCGGTGGCGATCCGCAGCGCGCCGGCGTGCGCGTCGCGGGCCTCCCCGATCCGCCCGGCCGCGCGCAGCGCCTCGGCCACGCCGTTGAGGGCGCTCGCCTCCCCGTAGCGGTGGCCGATGTCCCGGAACGTGTCCAGGGCCGACGCGTAGCACCCGTGGGCCTGCGCCCAGTCGCCCAGCCTGAGGTGCACGTTGCCCAGGTTGCACATGGTCACCGCCACGCCGTAGCGGTGGTTGAGGCGCTGGAACAGCTCCCGGGCGCGGTCGAGGTGGCGGGCCGCGTCGGGGTAGCGCCGCAGCGACGCGCACACGTCGCCGAGGTTGGACAACGCGCTGGCCTGGCCGACGGTGTCGTCCAGGCGGGCGAACAGGTCCAGCGCGCTCTCCATGTGCTCCGCGGCGAGCCGGTGGTGACCGGGGCGGTTGTAGACGTTGCCGAGGTTGAGCAGCACCGCCGCCTCCCCGTACTCGTAACCCAACCGCCGGTGCACGGCCAGCGCTTCCCGCTGCCGGGCCGCGGCCGCCTCGTACTCCCCCAGCCGCTCCTCCACGATCCCGAGGTTCGACAACGCCCGCGCCATGCCGTACCCGTCGCCGGTGCGCCGGTGCAGCTCGACCGCCTCGTGCAGGTGCCCGGCCGCGTCGCCGTAGTCGCCGAGGAGCCGGCGCAGGGCGCCGAGGTTGGTCAGCGACGCGGCGATCAGGGCGTCGTCGCCGGACCGCCGGGCGGCGCGCAACGCGCTCTCGTGGATGCCCGACGCGTCCGCGTAGTGCCCGCTCTCCAGGTGGCGGAACAGGGTGCGGGACAGGTCCACGGCGTAGCGCGGCCGTCCGTCGCGCTCGGCGAAGCGGCACAGGGCGACGAGCGTGGGCCGTTCCGCGTTGAGCCAGGCACGCGCGTCGTCGGCGGTGGTGAACGGCGGCGGCTGCGTCGGCGGCGGGTCGATGACGGGCCGGTGCGGGCGGTCGACCGGGTAGAGCAGGTCCATCGCCGCCGACGCGGTGGCGAGGTGGTGCGCCAGCAGGCGTTCCACGGCGGCGGACCGCTCCGCCGCCGGGTCGTGCTCGACCGCCAACTCCTCGGCGTAGGCGCGCAGCAGGTCGTGCACGGCGAACCGGCCGCCGCGCGCGGGCTGCACCAGGTGGTTGCGCGCCAACACGTCCAGGGCCAGGCGGGCGTCGTCGGGGTCCGTCCCGGTGAGCGCGGCGAGCGCGTACGGCTCGACGTCCGGGCCGGGGTGCGTGCCCAGCCGCCGGAACGCCCGCGCGACCTCCGGCCGCAACTGCAGGTAGGACCACGAGAAGACGGTCCGCACGGCGGCCCGGGCGTCGTCGCCGACGTCCAGCACGCGCAGCCGCCGGCGGCGGTCGGCCAGCTCGTCGGCCAGCTCCGCCAGCGTGGTCCCCGGCCGGGACGCGGCCAGCTCCGCGGCGACGCGCAGCACGAGCGGCAGCCGGCCGCACTGCTCGACCAGGGCCGCGGCGGCCGCGGGTTCCCGCCCCACCCGGTCGCCGACCAGCGCGCGCAGCAGCGCCAGGGAGTCCGTCGCGGGCAGCGGGGCCAGGTCGAGCCGGTGCGCGCCGTGCAGCGCGACGAGCCCCGCCAGGCTGTTGCGGCTGGTGACCACGACCAGGCAGCCCGGCGTGCCCGGCAGCAGCGGGCGCACCTGGTCGACCGACGAGGCGTTGTCGAGCACGACCAGCACGCGCCGGTCGGCGAGTTCGGCGCGGTACCGGGCGGCCCGGCGGTCGGCGTCGAGCGGGACGTCGGGGCCCGTGACGCCGAGCCCGTCGAGCAGCCGGCCCAACGCGTCGGCCGGCGTGAGCGGCGACCGCGGGTCGTAGCCGCGCAGGTCGACGTAGAGCTGCCCGTGCGGGTAGTCCCACCGGGCGCGGTGCGCCCAGTGCAGCGCGAGCGCCGTCTTGCCCACGCCCGCCGTGCCGCACACGACCACGATCGGCACCCCGGTCCGCCCGGACGCCGGCACCCGGTCCAGTTCGGCCAGTTCCGCCCCGCGACCGGTGAACGCGACCACGTCACCGGGCAGCTGGTTCACGGCGGGCGGCGCGGGCGGAGGTGGGGCCGCGTGGTCGACGGGCGTCTCGTCCAGCGCGTCGAGGTAGGCGGCGGTCAGCTCCGGTCCCGGCCCCACGCCGAGTTCCTCGGTGAGCCGGCGGCGCACCGAGTCGTAGGTGGCGAACGCCCGGTCGCGCTGCCCGGCCGCGGTGTACGCCCGCACCAGCAACGCGTGCGCCGACTCGTCCAGCTGGTGGTCGGCGACGTCCTCCACGAGCAGCGGCAGCACGTCGCGGGCCGCGCCGGTCGCGATCATGACCTCGGCGTACCGGGCGAGCGCGGCGCGGTGCTCGCCCGCCAACGTCACCACGGCCGGGTGGCCGGCGAGCAACGGCACGTCCGCCAGCGGCGGTCCGTGCCACAGCCGCAGGGCCCGGCCGAGCAGGTCCGCGGCGTGCCGCGGCTCGTCGCCGCGCAGCACGGCGTCGGCGCGGGCCACCAGCGAGCGGAACCGGACCACGTCCACCCCGTCGCGGGGCAGGCTCAACGCGTACCCGTCGCCGACGGTGGGCAGGGTCGCGCTCGGCGAACGGGCGCCGCGGCCGGGTTCGAGCTGCCGGCGCAGGTGCTTGACGTGGGTGTGGATCACGTTGGTGGCGCTGGGCGGCGGCCGTTCGCCCCACAGGGCGTCGACCAGCTCGGCGCGGGTGACCGGTTTGCCGTCGGCGAGGGTGAGCAGGCCGAACACGGCCTTGCGACCGGCCGGGCCGAGCGCCACCGCCGTGCCGTCGCGCCAGGCCCCGAGGGGACCGAGCACCCGCACGGCCAGCACCCACGACCCCCATCACGCCGATCACCGCGGCGGGACGGCCCCGCCGTCCCATGCTGGCACGGGGTCCGGGGCCGTTCCACCGCCCATCCAGACGATTCGCCCGGCGGCTCAAGGGGTGTTGACGTGATCGCTGTCGTGGGCGACGGGGTCGCCGGGGCGCACGGGCCACGCCTCCAGGCCGGGCGCGGCCAGGACCTCCTCGACCAGGGCGGCGGAACCGCCCACGAACGTGCAGTGCAGGTCGATCTCCGAGGCGACGCACCAGGCGCGGTCGGCCGGCCAGAACAGGTTCGGCGTCTGGTGCGCCCCGCCGTCGTGGGGCAGCCACCACCCGGGTCCGGCGGCGGCCGCCAGCGGGCCGGTGAACAGCAGGTGGTCGCGGCCGGGCAGGCGGACCCGCGGCCCGCGGCGAGGGGTCGCCGGGTAGAGCCGGCCGTAGCCCTCCCAGAGGCAGAACCGGCACCGGTCGGCCGCGTCGGTGTGCCGGGCGAGCACCGCGCACAGCTCGCGGAACGCGTCCGCGGGCAGGGCGCCGGTCTCCGGTTCCCGGCCGGGCCAGGCGGCCCCGCCGCCGGCCGGGCGGGCGACGGCGGCGAACTGCGCCAACGGGTGCACGCGGCGGCCGGTCCGGGCGGCGACCTCCGCCCAGCGCGCGAACCGGCCGTCCGGCGCGACCGCGGGGTGCAGGACCCGGGCGTAGGCGGGGAAGCCGTCCGGCACGACCGCGGCCACCGCGGACCCGAACCGGCGCAACCGCGGCCGCACCCAGTCGGCCTCCCACACCTCGCCGGAGGGCTCGATGCGGTCGTTCGACGCCATGCGCACTCCGATCCGGTGGTGTCCAGAACCCGTCCAGTGGGCGTCCAGACACGGCGGCCACGGTGGGTCGTGCCCACTCGTTCCCCCGTCGAGGGAGGCACCGCCGCACGATGTCGATCAGACGTCCCCGACCAAGGTATGCCACCTCCCTCGTCCTGGCGGCCGTGGCACGGCCGGCACCCGACCGCCCTCGGCCGCGGTCACACCGAGCCGGGGCACGACACGGTCCGGTCCTCGGCCGAGGACCTGTGCCCGGACGAGCCGATCCACCACGCCACGGTGTCCTACCACCACGTCGAGCTCCCGCCCGGGGGCGAACCCTCCTCCGGGTCGGGTAGGTCCAGCAGCGCGGCGATCGCCGTCGTCTGCCGGCCGGGCCACCCCGACGGCCCGGTTCCGCGCTGCGGGCGCGCGCCCGTCCACAGCGCGGTCGCCAGGACCGGACCTCCCGACCGGGTCGGATCGCCCGGTCGGGAGGTCCGGTGGCGTTCAGCGGCCATCGCACCCCGGCAGGACCTCGCGGGCCCAGCACGCCGCGCCACAGGCCCGGGCCAAGTCCCGACCCACCGCGCAGCGCACCGCGTCACGGGCTTCCCGTCCACCGCCCGGCGCACCGCCTCACGGGCTTCCCGTCCACCGGCCGGCACGCCGCGTCACGGGCATGTGGTCCACCGGCCGGCACGCCGCCCGGCTTCCCGTCGACCGCCCGGACACCTCCGGTCACGGGCGCGTGACAAGCCCTTCCCACATCGTGAGCCTCCTTGGCCGGACCGGGACGCGAATGCCAGCATCGATCTCGTGCCCCACGTTCCCGCGCCCCGCCCGCGCCGCCACGTCGACCACCGTCGGCAGGTGAGCGCGCGCTGCGCGTCGGTCGCCTAACAGTCCACATCGGACCGCCGGCGGCCTCGCGCCGGGGAAGGGGGATGACGCGCGAAATCCACGCCCGTCCTCGGTGCCGACCTGTTCGCCCACATCCACGAAATCGACCCCCGACGACCGGCGCGACAACCCCGTGGTCGTCGCACTGGGGAAACCCCCGACTTCGCACGTCTGATCTCGCACGCCCGGAGGAAGGACTCATGGCCGCAATGCTGGAAGGATCGGTTCCCCGGACCGAGCGCACCGCCGGGGCCGGCCGATGACGGCCACGCTGTCGGGCGACACCCTGCGCCGGGCGTTCCGCCGCCACCCGGCGGGCGTGGTGGTGATCACCGCCGACGACGGGCGCAACCCGGCCGGGTTCACCGCGACGTCCCTGACCTCCGTGTGCGCCGAGCCGCCGCTGATCTCGTTCGGCGTGTCCACCGGTTCTTCGAGCTGGCCGCACGTGCGCGACGCGCGCAGCATCGTCGTGAACTTCCTGGGCGCGCACCAGGAGGAGGTGGCGCGGCGCTTCGCCACCAGCGGCATCGACCGGTTCGCCGCGCCGACGCGGTGGAGCCGCCTCGACGGCGGCGAGCCCGTCCTCGACGGCACGGCGGGCTGGCTGCGGGCCGAGGTCCGCACGCTCATCCCGGTGGGCGACCACCACCTCGTGCTCGCCCTGGTCACCGCGGGCGACCTGCGCGAGGGCACCGCTCCCCTGCTCTACCACGACGGCCGCTACCGGACCATCCGCGACGACGTGCCGCGACCGTGACGTCCGCGTCCACATCGGACCGGGCCGAACCCCGGACGGGGACCGCGCCACCTCCTCCATTGTGCTGAAACGCCGAAACGAGACGCCGGGTCCCGGACCGCCCAGCCGGCCGGCGGGATAGCCCGAACAGCGCAGCCCCCGCGGCCGGCGGACCCCCGTCGCGGGGGCGGGCACGCCGGCCGTCGAACGGGTCGATCGCGCAGTTCAGCGCGAGCGGGAGCGACGGGGTGAGGGCGGGGGCGGAGCCCGCCGGCGGCCGGGAGCCGCACCGGCGAACGGCGGCATGCGACGGACCGTGACCGGGGCGCGGCGCGTCTCGATTGCCTTGCCAAGGGAAACGTTCCGGCACACACTCCTGAACGTTTCAGTGCCGGACACCGACGTCGGGCGCGAGGGCGGCTCCTGCCTGCGGTGGCGCGGGCGGAGCGCCCGTCGGGGCTCAAGGGGTGTGGCGTCGTGCGAGGCACTGGCGGCCGCCGGGCTCGTGCGGGCGGCGG
Organism: Actinosynnema sp. NPDC004786; assembly: GCF_053601135.1. Lineage (NCBI taxonomy): Bacteria > Bacillati > Actinomycetota > Actinomycetes > Pseudonocardiales > Pseudonocardiaceae > Actinosynnema > Actinosynnema sp. NPDC004786. Next base: position 62,285 of record NZ_JBSGBG010000008.1, read on the forward strand.
CCGGCGCACCACGCCCACCTCCCGAAAGGTCCGGTCAGATGACACGAAAGCACACGCTCGCCGGCGCGGTCGCCGCGCTGGCGCTGGTCGCCGCCACGGTGTTCGCGGTCGGCACGGCGCAGGCCGACAGCGGCGTGAAGGTCATGCCGCTCGGCGACTCGATCACCGACGGCTTCAACGTGCCCGGCGGCTACCGCATCGACCTGTGGCAGAAGCTCGTCGCGGGCGGCCACACGGTCGACTTCGTCGGGTCCATGGCCAACGGCCCGAGCAGCCTCGGCGACCGCAACCACGAGGGCCACTCGGGCTGGACCATCGCCCAGATCCACAACAACGTCACTACCTGGCTGAACACCTACACCCCGCGCACCATCCTGCTGCACATCGGCACGAACGACATGTACGGCAACGACCCGGCCGGCGCGCCGCAACGGCTGTCGAACCTGGTCGACCGGATCACCACCCTCGCGCCGAACGCGGACCTGTTCGTCGCCACGATCACGCCGCTGTCGTCGTTCGACTCGGCCGTCCGGTCGTTCAACGCGACGATCCCCGCGATGGTGCAGAGCAAGGTCAACGCGGGCAAGCGCGTGCACCTGGTGGACATGTACCGGGCGCTGACGACGTCCGACCTCGCCGACGGCGTGCACCCCAACGCGGGCGGCTACTCGAAGATGGCCACCGCCTGGTACAACGCGCTGCTGTCCGTGCCCGGCAGCGTCGGCGATCCCGGGACCACGACCACCACCACGACGACGACCACGACCACAACCACCACCACCACGACCACTCAGCCCGGCGGCGCGGCCTGCTCCGCGACGTACCGCGTGGTGAACAGCTGGGGCGGCGGCTACCAGGCCGAGGTGAAGGTCGCGAACACCGGCACCGCCGCGGTCAACGGCTGGACGGTCCGGATGACCCTGCCGTCGGGCCACACCGTCAGCAACCTCTGGGGCGGCGTGAACACCGGCACGAGCGGGGCGGTGGCGGTCCGCAACGCCCCGTACAACGGCTCGCTGGGCGGCGGCGCGTCCACGACGTTCGGGTTCGTGGCCAACGCGCCGAACGCCACCGCGCCGGGCGAGGTGAGCTGCACCAGCCCGTGACGACGGCTCCGGGGGCGCCGCCGGCCGAACGGGCGGCGGCGCCCCCGGACACCGCTCCCGCCCCGGCTGCGGCTTGACGACACCCCGGTGGTCGGGTCGCCGAACGACTCGTCAGCCGGTGTAGAGCGTCAGCCCGTACGCCGAGATCGGTTCGGCGATCGGCTGGTAGTACATCGTCCCGCCCGTGGTGCAGTTGCCCGACCCGCCCGAGACCACGCCCAGCGCCCGGACGGTGGTCCCCGAACCCGGGTCCGTGACCACCGGCGCGCCGGAAGCGCCCGGCTCGACGCACACGTTCACCCGGACGAGTTGGCTGACACAGCCCTGCGCGTAGCACACGGTCTGGTTGAGACCGGCGACGCCGCCGCACCGCCAGCCCCCGACCGGGCTCGAGTAGCACACCGACGAGCCGACCGCCGGAGTGCCGAAGCCGACGATCGTGACGTCGGGTCCGGCGTCGTGGCGGTCCACCAGCGGGGTGGACGCGGCGGCGGAGGACGTCACCCGGATCAGGCCGTAGTCGTTGCCCGGGAACGACGAGCCGGCCGACGTGCCGACGGGGCCGCCGACGCCGGACCACGAGCTGCCCGCGCCGACGCAGTGCCCGGCGGACAGGACGTACCGCGTGGTGCCGATGCGGGCGTTGAACCCCAGCGTGCACCGGGTGGCACCGCTGTAGAGCGCCTGGCCGGAGACGAGGTCCCACACCGGGCGGGGCGCTTCGGCGACGTGGTCGACCGAGACCGGCCCGGCGCCGACCCGGTCCGCCCACCGCGCGACCCCATCGGCGGCTCCGTGCACCGTCACGACCAGCGCGTTCGTCGCCGGGTCGAGGTACCAGCCGGTGACCGCGGCGGGCCGGGTCGCGGCGGCGCGGTCCAGCCGCTCGCGGGCGAGGTCCGGCGCGACGCGGTCCGGCGTCGCCGACACCGGACCGGCCGCGGTGAGCGCGAGACCGACCGCGAGCACGGCCGCCCCCGCCCGGCGCACGACGTCAGCGAAGGTCATGGTCTTCTCCCTCCAGAACCGCGACGGTAGACGTCACCGGCGTGGCGGGATAGCGGCCGTTCGTGGCCGGCGGTCACGCAGTGACACCCGAGCGTCACCTCGTGGAGCGGGGACGGCACCTACCCTGGTCAGGTGGCGATCGCGATCCTGTGCGCGGTGACGGGCGCGGTGCTGAGCGCGCTCGGCGCCGCGTTGCAGCACGCCGGGGTGCGGGACGTCGGCGACCTCACCGTGCGCCGGTTCACCCGGTTGGCGTCCAACCGGAGGTGGCTGCTCGGGTTCTCGGTGCTGTTCGTCGCGGCGGTCCTGCAGGTCCTCGCGCTGGCCCTGGCGCCGGTCACGGTCGTCGCACCGCTGGCCGTGCTGTCGTTGCCGGTGGTCGCGGCCCTCGGCGTCCGGCGCGTGACGCCGGGGTTCGGGGTGGCCGTGGTGGCGGCGACGGGCGGGGTGGCGACGTTCGTCGCGGTCGCGGCCCGGTCGGCGGTGACCACGGACGTGGAGCCGGCGGCGGCGTTGCGGGCGATCCAGGTGGTCGCCGCCGTGGTGTGCGGGTTCGTGCTGGTCGGGGCGTTCCGGAGCGGGACGTCCCGGGCGCTCGCGCTGGCGGCCGGCGCCGGGGCGGCGTACGGGTTGGTGGCGGTGCTGGTGCGGGACGTGACGACGTCGCTGCCGGAGGTGCCGTGGGTGCCGTTCGCCGGGCTGGCGGTGGCGTTCGTGGTCGGCGCGTCGCTCATCCAGCTGGGGTACGCGAGCGGGCCGGCGGACCTGGTGGTGGCGGGCCAGACCGTGCTGAACCCGATCGTCGCGGCGTGGATCGGGATGGTGCTGCTGGACGAGACGCCGGGCGCGGCCGGCGGCACGCTGGTCGTGCTGGTCTCGAGCGCCGTCGTGTCGCTGACCGGGATCGCCGCGATCGCCCGCTTCCACCGCCGCCGGCTGGCGGCTCAGGCCACCGACCCGGCGACGACCGCGAGTTGACCGCGAGCGGACCCGCCGGCGGCTCGGACGCCTCGGCCGAACCGACCACTGGTTCGAGCCGCCGGGCCAACGACGACATCAGGGTGAACGCGTCGGCCCGTCGTCCGGCCCGACCGCTGGTCGGCACCGCCGCGCGAACGACGACAACGGGCCGGCCACCGACCGCTCGAACGCCCGGGTTCCCTCCCGGCGGCGAAGGCGCGCCGACCGGGCGGGTGCTCAGTTCGGGTCCATGCCGCCCGCGCCGGCCTCGCCCTCGGGCGTCGACTCGTCCGGCGCGGTGTTGGCCGAGCCCCGCTGCTCGTCGGCGAACGTCGGCCGGGAGTGCTCGGCGGCGAAGTCCGGCTCGTCCTCCATCGAGGACGCGGTGACGGGGTCGGGTTCGGGTGTGGTCACCGCAGTGGTGTATCCCTTCGCTGACGGCCCGAAACCAGCAGGGGAGCTCGTGCGCATCGGTGTGTTCTACGACGGGACGTGGTTCGCCTACCTGAGCGATTTCCACGCCACCGCCCACCCGCGGGCGGCTCGCGTCGCGTTGGACGGCTTCCACGACGCGGTGCGCTGGTACGTCCACACCGTGACCGGGCGGCCCCTCGACGAGTGCGTGCTGCACGAGGCGCACTACGTGCGCGGCCGCATCGACACGCCGGCCGCGTCGTTCGACGCCGCGCTGGCCGCCGCCGGCATCACCCGGCACGACCTCCCGCTGCACGGCGGCAAGGAGAAGGGCGTCGACGTCCACTTCGCGCTCGAAGCGTGGGAGCGCGCCACCACCGCGCCCCTGGACTGGGTGGTGCTGGTCACCGGCGACGCCGACTTCACCCCGCTGGCCGCGCGGCTCGCCGCGCGCGGGGTGGGCGTGATCGTGCCGGTGGTCGACGTCCGGCTCCCGTCCGGCACGCCGCCGCCCGCCTGGACGCCGCGCACCGCCGCGCCGTTGCGCGCGGCGGCGACGCGGACGCCCTCGTTCGACGAGCTGTTCGCGCCCGCCGACCGTGCCGACTACCCGCTGCGGAGCCCGTTCGTGCGGTCCGGCGGGGTCGCGGCGTCCCCGGTCGGCACGCCGCGCGGCCGCCGGCTGGGGACGGTGACCGGGTGGCGGGCCGGGCAGAAGCACGGGTTCATCACGGACACGCGCGGCGGGTCGTGGTTCGCGTCGCGGGACGACCTGCCGGTGGGGCTGGCCATGCTGCCGACCGGGACGCCGGTGTCGTTCACCGGGTCGCCCACGCCGTTGCCGGGCCGGAAGTACCCGAGGGCGCAGTCGATCCGGATCGTGGTCGAGTGACACCGGCGGCCCCGGTCGGCGGTCAGCTCGCGGTGCAGGACGCGGTCGGCGCGCCGTTGGCCGTGCGGGACGTGGCGGTGAAGCCGAACGTGGTGCTCGTGCCGGCCGCGAGCGAGCCGTTGTAGCCCGCGTTGCGCGCCGTCACGGTCGAGCCGCTGATGGTCACGGTCGCGTTCCAGGCGTTGGTCACGGCCTGCCCGTCGGCGAACGTCCAGGTGACCGTCCAGCCCCTGATGGCCGACGACCCGGCGGTGACGCGGACCTCGCCCTGGAAGCCGCCCGGCCACTGGTTCGTCACCCGGTAGGCGGCGGTGCAGCCCGGCCCGCCACCCGGCGTGGTGGTGGTCGTCGTGGTCGTGGTGGTGGTCGTGGTGCTCGTGGGTTGGGTGCCGCTGTAGATGCTCGCTTCCTTGGCCGTGGCCTTGATGCCGTTGGCCCCGTGGAAGATGCGCTGACCCCAGGTCGTCAGCCGGGCCGGGTCGAAGTCGGTGGCCATGTCCAGGATCGGGTCGCTGTTGCCGCTCCACGACCACGCCAGGTAGCCCAGGCCGCGCTCCTGCGCCTCGCTCAGGATCGTCTCGTGGTCGACCTCGTTCGCCGCGAACCGCCACCCGAACTCGCCGATGACCAGCGGCCAGTTGTTGGCCTGGAAGCGGTCGAGGTAGTCCACGATGCCGGAGGCGGTGTTGAACACCGAGTACATGTGGATGGACAGCACGGTGTTGCGCTGCGTGTCGGCGTCGAGGACCTTCTGGGCGTTGTCCCGCATGACGTACTGCCAGTCCTGGCCCCAGTTCGGCCCGTCCACCATCAGCAGGTGCCGGAACCCGTTGGCCCGCATCTTCTCGATCGCGTCCACGGTGGCGTCGGTCCACTGCGCGGCGTTGGTGTTGCCGATCGGCTCGTTGCCGATGTTGATCACGACGTGGTTCTCCTGGCCGACCAGCGCGCCCTTCTGGCCGATCCAGTAGTCGACCGCCTCGTCCAGCGACGCCGCCGCGCCCTCCTCGCCGTAGCCGGTGGTGTCGTGCACCTCCAGGACGCAGATCAGCCGGTTCTGCTTGCACAACCCGATCACCGCGGCGGTGTCCGTGGACGGTCCCCACCGCTTGCCGCTGCCCAGCACCACGCGGACCGTGTTCGCGCCCAGCGCCTTGACGTCGGCGAACGAGCTGGTGCGCCCGGTGAACCAGACGTGCGGGTGGTTGACGCCCCGCATCACGAACGGCTGACCGTTGGCCTCGACGATCTTCGTCCCGCTGACGTGCAGCCCGGTCGCGGCGCGGGCCTGCGGCTGCGCGGTCGGCCCGATGCCCGCCACGACGAGCAGCGCGGCACCGAGCAGGGCGAACGTTGTCCTCATCCCTCGACACCCCTTTGAGTCGACGACTGTGACGCCCACCCGCCCGGATCGCTCCGGGAGCGCTCCCAGACGGGCTGTCGGCCGGCGCCACCGACATGGGCATGATTAGTTTCCGAGTGGAACTTAAGCGTCCACGCTACGAGAGGAGCCGACGTGGCGTCAAGATCCGCCACTGTTCACCGCGTCCCCGCAGGCCGCTATGTTCGACCGGTGACCTCGACCGCCCGTGCCACCGCGCCGTGGCCGACGCTGCCGCCGGTGGCGCGGGACGTGCTGCTGGAGGTGCTGATCCACGGCCCCCGGTCGCGCGCCGGGCTGGCCGACCGGCTGCGGCTGTCCCGCCCGACCCTCACCCGCGTGACCAGGACGTTGGTCGCCGAGGGCCTGCTGGTGGAGGGCGACACGAAGCCGCGCCCGACGGTCGGCCGACCCTCCGAGACGCTGCACGTGCGCGCCGCGGCCCACCGGTTCCTCGGCGTGAAGCTGACCGCCGAACGCCTCTTCGCCACCCTGACCGACCTGACCGCCACGCCGCTGGCGACCGCGGAGGAGCCCCTGCGGTCGCACGACCCCGACGCGGTGGCCGGCCAGATCGCGGACGTCGCGGCCCGGTTCCCCGGCCTCACGGCGATCGGCGTGACCGTGGGCGGGATCGTGCTGGACGGCCTGGTCGCCCGCCACGAGTTCCTGGGCTGGACCGACGTGCCGCTCAAGGCCGAGGTGACCCGGTTGACGGGCGTGCCGACCGCGGTCGACAACGACGTCCAGGCGCTCACCGCCGCCGAGCACTGGTTCGGTCCGGGCGCGGGCCTGACGTCGATGGCGGTGATCACCGTCGGCGCGGGCGTCGGCACCGGGATGATCGTGGACGGGCGGCTGCTGGCCGGCGCGCACGGCCTGCCGCCGCACTTCAGCCACACGCTGGTCGACGGCAAGGGCCCGCTGTGCGGCTGCGGCCGTCGCGGCTGCATCTCCAGCTACCTCATGACCCACGTGATGCTGCGGCGGCTGGCGGGCCGGCCGACCTACGACGAGGCGCTGGAGCGCGTCCACGCGGGCGACCCGCTCGCCCGCCGGGTCTTCGACGAGGCGGGCTACGCCCTCGGCGTGCTCATCGGCACCGTCGCCAACGCCTTCGACCCGCAGAAGGTGCTGCTGACCGGCGACGGCCTGCCGCTGTACGAGGTGGCGTCGCCCCTGGTGCACGACGGTATCGAGGACACCTACGAGGACGACCCGGACCTGATCGACCTGGACGTGCGGCCGTTCGACTTCAGCCGGTGGGCGCGCTCCGGCGCGGCCCTCGCGATCAAGGCCACCATCACGGGCGCGATCGCCGGGGGCCGTTGAGCTACGCGGTGCTGTACAGCTCGTCCAACACCGCCCGCGCCTCACCGCCGGGCCTGATGCCGAGGTCGGCGTCGAGCACGCGCCACAGCCTGCGGTAGACCTCGATCGCGCCGACCCGGTCGCCCGAGCGGGCCAACGCGCGCATCAGCAGCACCTGCAACGACTCGCGGGTGACGTGCGCCGACGCGTGCGGCGCCAGCAGGTCGGCCGCCTCGCGCGGCGCGCCCAGCACGATCTTCGCGGTGGCCAGGTGCTCGACGGCGGTCAGCCGCCGCTCGCGCCACAGCGCCGCCACGGCGGTGGCCGGCCCGGACGGCACCAGCCCGGCCAGCCCGTCCACCGGCCAGTCCGCCAGCGCGGCGGTCAGCGCGACGACCGCCCGGCGCGGGTCGCCCTCCCGCAACGCGGTCGCGCCGCACCGGAGCAGCCCGCCCGCGCACAGCACGTCCACGGCCTCGGCGGGCACGTCGAGCCGGTAGCCGTGGCCGACGTGGACGAGCAGGCGGGAGAGCCCGGGGTTCGCGGTGTCGAGGCAGCGGCGCAGGCGGGACGCGTAGAGCTGGAGGTTCTTGACCGCGCTGCGCGGCGGTTCGCGTTCCCACAGGTAGTCCATCAGGCGTTCGGTGGACACGGCCGACCCCGCGTCCAGCGCGAGGGCCGCCAGCAGCGTCCGCGTCTTCACGCCGCCGGGCACCACGCGCGCCACGTTCGGGCCGCCCACCGCCGGACCGCCGAGCAGCCGGACGTCCAGCTCCCGCGGCACGCGCGAGGTCGAACAGATGGACACCCGGATCTCCCCCTGCCGAACCCGATCGGACACCCACACGGTAGGTCGTGCCCCCGACGCGCGACGGCGGCCCGAAGGCGGGGAAACATCGGTGTCCGCACCACATACCGGACGTATACCGGCAGGTGGGAGCGTGCCCCCTCGACGCCCGCGCCGCGGTGCGGCGGCCGGTCGCCCGGCACGATCCCGATTCGGGGAACCGCAAGGCCACGAGCACGCGGTCCCCCGCGGCGGGGAGGGTTCCGGCGCCGAGCCCGGACGGGTCGATCACCACCACTACCGGACGCACCTCAAGCGGAAAGGACGTGACCGATGGACCTCACCTTCGACGACTCGGAACTCGACCTCGGTGACCTCGCCGTCACCGCCATGCGCGACGCCGTCGCGCTGCCCGAGACCGGCGCTTCGGCGGCGGCGTGCTCGTGCAGCAGCACCTCGTGCTGCTGCTGTCAGCAGCCGGAGCTGCCGAGCCAGGGCTGAGTCGAGCCGGACCGGGAGCGCCCGCGCGGGCGCTCCCGGCCGCGACACCGTGACGGGAGCACCGGATGGCCACCGACCGCACCACCACCGAACTCGCGCCGTACGCGCTGGTCCGGGTGGCCGCGTTGGCGCACCCCCGACCGGCGCCCACGCCGTTCCGGGCCGCGCTGGCCGCGGTCGTCGCGGCCCGGCGGCGGATCGCGGCCGCGGCCGACGGTCTGGCCGACGCGTTGCACGACAGCGCGAACGGCCACTCGGCCGGGTTCCACCGGCGGGTGGTGCTGCCGCTGCGGCGCGACGTGCACAACGACCGTCCCCCGCGCCCCTCGTCGGACCTGGGCACGCTCCCGCGGCGGGTGCCGGCGCTCGCGGACTGGCTGGCCGCGCACGCCGAGCTGGACCGGGCCGTCGAGGCGGCGCTGGACGCGTGGCCGCGGGCGCTGGCGGAGTCCCGGGCGTGGCTCGCGGAGGTGTGCGCGGCCGACGAGCTGCGCCGCGCGAGCGTGCTGACGGGCGCGGACCTGCTGCACGGCCTGGACCGCACCGCCCGCGGCGGCGGCGAGCCGGACCGCAAGGCGCGCAAGGCCGAGCCCACGGTGCTGCGGTACGCGTTGCGGGCGACCGCGAAGACGAGCCCGCTGTCCTGGTACACGCACGTCGGCTGGGGCACGTGGGGCGACGGGCCGTGGCCCGCGGCGGAGCCGGTGTCGCACCCGGCGGCGCACCGCCTGCTGGTGGACAGGCTGGTCGACGCCCTCGGTCCGCGGCTGCCGCACCGCCTCGCGCCGGGTCTGCGGGAACGCGACGGGCGGTTGCTGTTCCGGCGCGACGTGCCGGCGGAGGGCATCGGACGTGCCGCCGTGGTGCGGGAGGAGGAGGTGGACGCCGCCGCGACCCGGCCGTTGCGGTTCGTGGTGGACCTCGTGCGGGCGGCCGGGCCGGACGGGGTGGCGTTGGAGCGGATCGCCGAGGCGCTGGCGGCGCAGCTGACGGTGGCGGACCCGCCGCGCGCGGCGCGGGCGTTCGTGGCGAGGACGCGCGAGCTGGGGCTGCTGGTGCCGGTGTCCCCGATCCACCCGCAGGAGCCCGACGCGGTGACCGCGCTGGCCTCCTGGCTGCTCGCACCCGGGCAGGCGGATCGGGGGCCGGAACCCGCCCGGGACGCCGCGCGCCGGCTGGCCGACATCTCCGCCACCACCGCGGCGTTCGCCACCGCCGACCCGCCCACCCGGGCGGCGCTGCTGACGGAGCTGTCCGACCGCTGGCGCGAACTCGGCGAGCGGGTCGGCGCGGACCTGACCGGTGTCGTCCCGGTGGTCGAGGACGTCGTCCTGCCCGAACCCGTGCCGGTGCCGCCCGGCGCGGCGCCCGCGCTGACCCGCCTCACGCCGCTGTTCGTGGCGTTCGACCAGCACGTGCTGCTCCGCCGGCTGATCCGGACCCGGTTCGTCGAGCGCTTCGGCGAGGGCGGGGTCGCCACCCCGGCCGACTCCTCCGCGCCGCTCGCGCGGGCGTGGCAGGACTCCCTGCGCGCGGCCGAGCTGGACGACCCCGACGTCCACGCCGTCCTGGCGCTGCGCGGGAAGCTGGCCGGCCAGGTCCTCGACGGCGTGGTCACCGACGACGTCCTCGCCTCCGCCGCCGACCTGCTGCCCGCCTGGGCGACCCGCCGCCCCGGCTCGTACGCCGTCTTCGCCCAGCCGGCCCCCGACGGGCGGCTCGTGGTGAACCGCGTGTACGCCGGGTTCGGCAAGTTCACCAGCCGGTTCCTGGACCTGCTGCCCGGCGCGCGGGACGCGGTGACCCGGCAGGTGCTCCGCCACACCGCGGACCCGGTGCAGTTCCGCCCGGTGCGCGGGTTCAACGCCAACCTCCACCCGCTGCTCGGCGCGCGTGAGGTCGGCGAGGACGCGCGGTGGGCCGACCTGGTCGCGGACGAGGTGGAGGTGCGGCACGACCCGGTCGCCGACGAGGTCCGGGTGACGCACCGCGGCGTCCCGCTCGACGTGCTGTACTTGGGTTTCCTGATCCCGCTCGCGCTGCCGGACCGGCAGGTGCCGCTGTACTCCGACCTCAGCTGCGGCTGGGTGGACCTCGACCCGCTGCGGACCGTGACGACCGACGGCGGCGTGACCGCCTGGGGATCGCTGTCGTACGGCGACGTGGTGCTGGCGCGCCGGTCCTGGGACTTCCCCGCGCCGCCGGAGGTCGGCGCGGAGGACCGGGCCGCGCTCGACGTGGCCCGGTTGCGCGCCCGGCACGGGCTGCCGGAGCACGTGTTCGTCGGCCCGGACGGCGGACCGGCGTCGGCCGACGCCTACCTGCGCGCGCTGACGGTGGGCAAACCGCAGTACGCCGACCTGGGCGACCCGCTGCACCTGCGGTGCCTGCCGCGCCTGCTGGCGCGGTTCCCCGACGGCGTGCGGCTGACCGAGGCGCTGCCCGTGCCGGGCGAGGGAGGACGGGTGGTCGAACTGATCGCGGAAACGTACTGGAGGGCTTCGTGACCGACGTCGTCTGCTACTACCACGACCCGGTGAAGGCGGCGCTGCTCCGCGACGCCGTGCTGCCCGCGCTGGCGGAGGCGGAGGCGGGTGGCGCGACCGGGCACGTGGAGCGGCACTGGCTGCACGGGCCGCACGTGCGGGTGCGGCTGGACGGTCCGGACGACGCCGCCGAACTCGTCGCGTCCCGCCTGCGCGCGTACCTGGCCGAGCGTCCGTCCACATCGGACGTCTCACCGGAAGTGCTGCTGGCGCGGTCGAAGCAGTACGGTACGGCCGAGTTGGTGCCGCCGCCGTACGAGCCGATCCACCCGGACAACACGGTGCTTGTGGAGCCGACCGACCTCACGGCGCTCCGCGAGCTGCTCGGGTCGGACGCGTTGGTGGACCTCCGGTCCCGATGCCTGCGGCTCGGCGTGCCCGCGATCGCCGACGCGGTGGCGGTCGACGGCACGAGCCGGTCCCGGGTCCGGCTGGCCGTGGTCGCGATGACCGCGCACGCGAGCCGGTTCCCGGCGGGCCTGGTGAACGGCTACCACTCGTTCCTGTCCCACCTGGAGGGCTTCCTGCTGCACGACGACCCCGACGGCGTGCTGCGCGCCCGGTTCGACGGTGTCTGGGAGCGCAACGCGGAGCAGACGGCGGACATGGTGGAGCGCGTCGCCGCCGGGACGACGGGAACGCCCTGGATCGCGTGGACCGACGCCACCCGCGCGGTGGTGGAGGAGGCGTTCGACCGGGGCGAGCTGCCCACGGCATACTCCGGGCACCTCGGCGAGCGGGCCGTCCGGCTGGGCGAGGAGCAGGCGATCCGGCGCTGGCACCGCGACCACGTCGACCGGGTCGGCGAGTACCACCTCCGGCTGCGCGAGGTCGACTTCGACCACCCCGACTACCAACGGCCGGTCACCGTCTACCGCTTCGGGACGAACATGCTCTACCAGCTGCTGGCCGTGTGCGACGTGACGCCGGTCGAGCGCTACCTCGCGGCGAGCCTGGTGGTGCGGGCGGTGCAGCGGATCACCGGGCTGGACTGGCCCGCGCACGTCGCGCGGATGGCGAAGGTGTCGCGGTGAGCGGGGTGGTGCTGCGGCTGCGGCCGGTCGTGCACGCGACGCCCACCGCGACCGGTCTGCACGTGCGGGGTTGGCGGTCCAGCTTCACCCTCGACGGCGGCAAGGGCCTCTGGACGATCTGGGAGCGCCTGGCGGGCCCGCTGGCCGACGGCGTGCCGCCCGAGCGGCTGGCGGTGCCGGCGACCGCGTCACCGGCCGTGGCGCGGGCGCTGGAGCTGCTGATCGGCCAGCTCCGCGAGCACGACATGCTGGTCGAGTCGCCGGTCGACTGGGGTGAGGACGCGCCGCCCGACGACATCGCGGGCTGGCTGGACTCCGTGGCCCCGTCCCCCCGGGCGGCGTGGCGGCGGCTGCGGTCGGCGACCGTGGCGGTGACCGGCGAGGGCGCGTTGGCCGCCGCCGCCCACCGGGCGCTGGTCGCCGCGGGGCTCGACGTGGCCGCCGTGCGGCCCGGCGCGGGCCTGGTGCTGGCGGCCGAGGGGCACGCGGTCGCGGCCGGGTGCGCGGCGGACGTCGGGTTCGTGGTCGAGCCGGGCGCGCTCGCCGACGTGGAGGCCGACGCGGCCGCGGTGGCGGACCGGCTGGCCGGCACGCCCGGCACGCCGCCGGAGGTGCTGGCCGCGCTGGTCGGTTCGGCCGCCGCGCACCGGCTCGTGTGCGCGGTGGGCGGGCTGCCCGACCCGTCCACCGAGGTGGTGGACATGTGGAGCGACGTGCCGCCGACCGGGCCGCCGCACCAGGCCGTGCTCGTGGCGCGGGTCGACCCGCTGCACGCCGAGTACCACCCGTGGCTGTCCGCGGTCCGGCCGCGCGAGGGCGGCGGCACGCCGTTGGAGGTGCTGGGCGACCGGGAGCTGGGGCCGGTGCCCACGCCGCTGCCCGGCGACCTGCCGCAGCTGCCGGTCAAGCTGGCCGCGTCCGGTGACGTGGTCGGTTTCGGCGCGACCGAGCACTCCGCCCGGCTGGACGCGCTGGTCCGCGCGGCGACCCGGTTGGCGCCGGCCGGCGCGGTCCTCGGCGTGGACGAAGTGCACGCGGCGGGCCTGGCCCTGCGCACCGCCGTCCGGCACCGGGCGGGCACGCCGGTCGCGGAGACCGAGTGGGCCGGCAACGCCACCGCCCGCCGGTGGTGGAAGGCCGTGACGCTCCGGTTCGCGCTGCCCGCCGAGCTGGAGGTGACCAGGCTCGCCCCCGGCGTGGTGCGGGCGGTGGTGCGGGCGGACGGCGAGGAGCTGTCCTGGGCGGTCGAGGCGGAGCCGGCCGACGCCGTGGCCTTCGCCGCCCTCGCCGCGGCCGGGAAGGCCCAGGCCGGCGTCGCCGGGCCGGTCGTGCTCTGCGGGGCCGCGCCGGTCGCGGAACCCGCCGGCGCGGCCGCGCCGTGGACCGACCGGGACTGGCACTGGCCGTACGGGGTGCGGGACGGCGAGGGGGCGTTGCAGGACGCGTTGCGCGCCCTCGCGGTCGAGGTGAAGGCCGTGCCCCTCGGTCCCGTGCTGGAGGCGGCCGGGCTGGCGGCGTTCGCGGTGGCGGAGGTGGCGCGATGACCGTGCGGGTGGTGGAACTGCGGGACTACGCCATCGGCGACCTGGCGGGCATCGGCGGTGACGGCGCGGTGCTGCCGGTGCGGTTCGACGGCGCGCTGGTGCTGATCGGGCCGGTGTCGGGCGGGGTGTGCGTGGCGTGCGCCGAGGACGCCCGGCTCGCCGCGCTCGGCGGGTCCGTGCCGCGCGGCGACGCCGCGATGAGGCTGGGCGGGCTGGCGTCGGTCACGCTCCGGCCGTTGCTCGCGCTGCTGGTGGACCGCGTGCTGGCCGACCCGGACGCGCACCGGGACCGCGTCCTGGCGTTGCGGACCGACCTCGCGACGGTGGGCGAGCACCGGGTCCGGCCCAGGCCCGGCGGCTGCCCCGCGTGCGGTCCGCTGCCGGAGGACTCGGCGGAGGCCGCGACGGTGGTCCGCGAACCCGTCCCGGTGGTGGCGGGCACGCTGCGCGGCGCGAACCCGCGCACCGCGGGCGACGCGCTGCGCCGGGAGCTGTTCGACCTGCGGCACGGCCCGGTCGGCGGGATGCACCGCATCGGCGACCTGACCGTGGCGGCCGTGAGCGCCGAGCTGGGCGGCGGTCAGGCCGGGTTCGGCCGCACCGCCGACTACGCCGACGCCGAGCGGGTCGCGCTGTACGAAGCGGTCGAACGGCACGCCGGCCTGGCGCCGCGGCGCGTGACCACCGTGCTGGAGGCGTCCTACGCCGAACTCGGCGACCGCGCGCTCGACCCGACCCGCCTCGGGCTGCCCGACCACGAGTCGCCGCACGTCGTGCCGTACCGCCCGGACGTGCGGACCCGGTGGGTGCACGGCTGGTCCTACACCCGGGGCCGGCCGGTGGCGGTGCCCGAGCACGTGGCCTACTGGGGCCCGGCGACCGGGCCCCGGTTCGTCGACGAGACGTCCAACGGCTGCGGCGCCGGCAACAGCCTCACCGAGGCGGTGCTGTACGGGCTGTTCGAGGTCGCCGAGCGGGACGCGTTCCTGACCGCCTGGTACGGCCGCCGCCCGCTCCCCCGGCTGCGCGTGCGCGACGAGGTCGCCACGCACCTCGCGGACCGGCTCGACCAGCTCGGCTACCGGCTGGAGCTGTACGACGCCACGAACGACCTGGGCGTGCCGGCCGTGCTCTCCCTCGCCCGCGCCACGAGACCCGGTCTGCCGCAGGCGTTCTTCGCCGCGGGGGCCGGCCTGGACCCGGACGCGGCGATGCGGTCGGCGACGGCCGAGGTGGTGATGGACGTGGAGGCGGGCGCGAAGCGCTACCGCACCGATCCCGGCGACTTCGACCCGGACCGGCTGCGCGCGCTGCTGCGCGACCCGCGCCGGATCCGCACCATGGACGACCACGTCAACGTCAACGGCCTGCCGGAGGCCGCGCCGCGGTACGACTTCCTGCGGCCCGGCCCGGAGGACGACCTCGCCGTCCCCGACGTGCCGCGCGACGACCTCGACGCGTTGCTGGAGCACTACGTGCGCGCGTGGGAGCGGCTGGACCTGGAGGTGATCGCGGTCGACCAGAGCGACCCGGTGGTGCGCGAACGGCTCGGCCTGCACTCGGCCAAGGTGATCGTGCCGGGCACCGTGCCGATGACGTTCGGCGAGGCCAACCGGCGCACGCAGGGCCTGCCCCGGCTGCGCCTCGCCGGCCCGCCGCTGCCCCACCCGTTCCCGTGACCCCCGAACCCGCGGCGCCCGCCGCCACCCCCTCGGTTGCCATGACCGCAGAGCCCGCAGCACCCGCCGCCTCACCCGTCCCCGCGACCGCAGAGCCCGCCGCCCCACCCGTCCCCGCGACCGCAGCACCCGCCGCCCCACCCGTCCCCGCGACCACAGAGCCCGCCGCCCCACCCGTCCCCGCGACCACAGCACCCGCCGCCCCACCCGCTCCCGTCACCGAGACCGCACCACCCGGCGCGCACCCCGTTCCCGTCACCACCGAGCCGGTGACACCCGCCGCGCACCCCGTCCCCGTGACCGCGGGGGCGGCGGCGGCGCTCGCCGCCGCCTACACCCACGGGCCGGGACGGCTGGTGGAGCCCGGGGAGTCGCCGCGCACGCCGGCGGCGGAGGGTCCGCGCGTGCCGCTCACGGCGTTGCCCGGCCGGTTCGGCGCGGCGGTGGCGCGGCTGCTGGTCGACGTGGCGACACCGCTGCGCTGGGAGCCGTGGAACCAGTACAACGACCACCGGGCGTACCCGTCCGCGCGGGCGGCCGCCACCGTGGACCTCGTGCTGGCGGTCGGGGCGCGGCGGTGGCCGCTGGACCCCGTGCGCCGGGCGCTGGTCGGCGACCGGCTGCCCGCGCTCGACGGTCCCGTCCGCGTCGAGCTGGTCCGCCGCCGCGACCGCCTCTCCCCCGGCTACCGCGAGTTCGGCGACGTGCTGACCGAGCTGGAGGTGGGGCACGTCGCCGCGGCGCTGGTCGAGCGGGCGGCCCAGGTCGGGCTCGTCGCCCGTGCCGAGGGGTTGACCGTCTCGCTGGCGTTCGCGGGCCCCGCCGAACCGCCCCCGCTGGCGCGCCGCAGCTCGGGGTCGGGTCCGCGCGGCATCGCGGCCGACCCGCGACCGCTGCCCCGCGGCACGCTCGACGCCGTGGTGCGGGCCGTCAACCACCCGCCGGCCGGGTCGCCGGTGCGCGACGACCTGCGGCACCGGCTGGCCGTGCGCAACGTCGAGGGCGTCGCCGACGGCTGGTACGCCGTCACCGGCGGCCTGCGGCTGGTCGAGCCGGGTCCGGCGGTGCCGAGCCTCCAGGCCGTGTTCGGCCACCCGCCCGGGACGATCCACCTCGCCTCGATGAACCTCGCCCTGGTGACCACCGGCGACCCGGCGGCCGCGGTGGCGGGCGACGGTCCGGACGGCTACCGGGCGCTGCTGCGCGCGGCCGGCGCGACCGCCCAGCACGTGTGCACGGCCGCCGCGCACGCGGGCGCGTTCTGCCGCCCGGCGCGCAGCACCCACGACGGCCCGCTGGAGGCCCTGGCCGGCGCGCCCGCGTCGCACAGCCTGCTGTACCTGCTCCTGCTCGGCCGGCCGCGCGGCGCGGGTTTCGCCTACGACCTCACCCCCTTGGAGGCGCGATGACGTGGACCAGCCTGCACGTCCGGCTGTCGTGGGAGGTCGGGCACGTGGACGCGTTCATCGCCGACGTCCTCGCCCCCGAGCTGACCGCGCACCGCGCGGCCGGACGCCTCGCCGACTGGTTCTACGTGCGGTACTGGCGGACCGGGCCGCACCTGCGCGTCCGGCTGCGCGACGCCCGGGTGGACCTGGCCGACCGGCTGCGCGAGCTGGTCGCCGCGGCCGGCCACCCCGTGCTGGACGCGGACCCGGCGGCCTTCCCCGCCGAGGACGACCGGCTGCCGCACGGCGACGTGCGGGAGGTTCCGTACGAGCCCGAGGTCGAGCGGTACGGCGGCCCGCAGGCCCTGCCGCTCGCGGAGGAGGTGTTCTGCCGCAGCACGGACGTGGCGGTCGCGGTGCTGCGGTCGGCCCGCACGCCCGGCGCGAAGATCACCGCCGCCGTGGAGCTGGTGATGGCCACGACGAGCGCGTTGCGCCTCGACCGGGTCGGGGCGGCGTCGTGGCTGCGGTCCCTGGCGACGGGCTGGCGTCAGGCGCGCGAACCGGTGGGCACGCCCTCGCTCGGGTCCCACGTCGCCGCCCGGACGCTGCACGCGGCACGGGCGACCCGGCTCGCCGCGCGTTGGGACCGGTTGGAGGAGCACGCCACGGGCGTGGTGGCGTACTGGGCCGAGCAGGTGCGCGGCGCGGACCTGCCGCGCTACGCCTGGGCGTCGCAACTCCACATGCTGTGCAACCGGCTGGGCCTCGACCCGGAGGCGGAGCGGACGGTGTGCCGGCTGGTCGCGATGACGGCCGAGGACCCGGACGGGCCCGTGCCGTTCCACGAGGACGGCGCGACCGCGCCGGACCGGCGCTACCTGGCGGCCAGCCGGTTCCACTCGGGCGTGCCGGACCAGGGACCGCTGCCCGCCGCGACCCCGCCCGCGCCGACGCCGCCGTGGTGGCGGGACGTGCCGCTGCCGGAGGTCGCGCCCCCGTCCGGCTCGTTGGTCGAGGCGCTGTCCACCCGGCACACCGCGCGCGGCGCGGAGCTGGCCGGGCCGCTCGACGCCGCGCAGCTCGCCACCCTGCTGTGGACCGCGCAGGGCGCGCTGCCGGACGGCCGCCGGCCGTACCCGAGCGCCGGCGCCCGGCACAGCGCGCGGTTGCGCGTGCTGGCGTGGCGGGTGACCGGGCTGGAGCCGGGTGTGTACGAAGTGGACGAAGCGCGGCGGACGCTGGCGCACGTCGCGCCCGCGCCGCCGGCCGAGGACGTGGCGGCGACCTCGATGTGGTTCGGCCGGGGCGCGGACCGGGTCGACCCGACCACGACGCCCGCGCTGCTGGCGCTCTACGTGCGGGTAGGGGCGCTGCGGAAGGCGTACGGGCTGCGGGCCCTGCGGTTGGCGTTCACCGAGGCCGGGCACCTGGCGCAGAACCTCGCCCTGGTGGCCGCCTCGACGGGGCTCGCGCTGGGCGTGCTCGGCGGGTTCTACGACGACATGGCGCACGACGTGCTGTGCCTGGACGGCGTGGACGACGCGTTGGTCTACCTGATGCCCGTGGCGTCCGGCGCCTGAGCGGGTCGACCGGAATACAGCGGAAATATAGATTTCGGGAAACCGCTGCGGTTTTCCCGCGCGCCCTCGCCGGGCCGCGGCGCGCGTGGGTACGGTTTCCCGGTGGTGGATCCGGAGTTCGTGGGAAAAAAGCTCGACCCGGTCGTGCTGCGGGTGCCGCGGGAACGGGTGATCGCATTCGCGCGGGCCATCGGCGAGAACCGGGCCGTGCACGTGGACGTCGACGCGGCACGCGCGGCCGGTTTTCCGGACGTGGTGCTGCCGCCGACGATGCTGTTCGGGTTGGAACTCGAGGCGCGCGGCGAGAAATTGTTGCTCGACATGGGGCTCGACCCGTTGCGCGTGCTGCACGCCGAACAGTCCTTCACCTATCACCGGAACGTGCACGCCGGTGAGGAGTTGCGCTTCGAGGGCGTGGTCGCCGACGTCTACCGGAGGATGAACGGGCGGTTGGAGTTCATCGTGCAGGACAGCGTCGTGCGCCGCGGTGACGAGCACGTGGTGGATTTGCGCCAGGTGCTCGTGATCGAGGACAAGGAGGTCGCGTGAACGGGGTCGCGGTCGGGGACCGGCTGCCGGCGGCCGAGGTGCCCCCGATCACCGCCGAAGGGCTCCGGGACTTCGCGGCCGCGTCGGGTGACGACAACCCGGTGCACCTGGACGACGCGGCGGCGCGGCGGGGCGGGCTGGACGGGGTCGTGGCGCACGGGATGCTCGTCATGGCGCACCTGGGCCGGCTGGTCACGGCGTGGCCCGCGGCGGGGCCGCTGCGGTCGTTCAAGACGCGGTTCACCGCGCCGACGCCGCTCGGGGCGCGGGTCACGTGCACCGGGAAGGTGACGTCGGTGACCGTGGTCGACGGCACGCCGTGCGCGAAGGTGCAGGTCGTGGCGACCCGGGACGACGGCGTCGCGGTGGCGCGCGGCGAGGCCGTGGTGGAGCTGGCGGCATGAGCGGGCGACCCGGGACCACGAGTGGTGGTGGCGGTCGACCCGGGGCCGCGGCGGAACCGGCGGTCGGGCCGCGGGGCACGGCATCAGCGCAACACCTGGGAGCGTGGGCGGAGGTGGCGGTGTGACCGGACGATCGGTGCTCGTCGTGGGCGCGAGCCGGGGCATCGGGGCGGCGGTGGCGCGGGAGTTCCTGCGGGCCGGCGACCGGGTGGCGGGCACGCACCGCGGTTCCGGCGTGCCCGTCGACGGCGTGCTCCCGGTCAAGCTCGACCTCGCCGACCCCGACGCGGGCCGGGTCGCGGACGCGGTCGCCGAGGTGACCGAGCACCAGGGCGCGCCGGAGGTCGTCGTGCTGAACGCGGGCCTCACCCGGGACGGGCTGCTCGCCCGCATGCCCGAGGAGCACTACCGCGAGATCATCGAGGTCACGCAGCTCGGCACGTTCCGCGTCGTGCAGCGGGTCCTGCCCGCCATGGCCAAGGCGCGCACCGGGTCGATCGTGCTCGTCTCGTCCGCCTCCGCGCGGGCCGGCTCCCCCGGTCAGGCGAACTACGCGGCGGCCAAGGCGGCGTTGGAGGGGTTCGCGCGGTCGGTGGCGCTGGAGTACGGGCGGCGCGGGGTGCGGATCAACGTCGTCGCGCCCGGTCCCGTGGACACCGACATGGTGGCCGTGCTGACCGACCGGCAGCGGCAGGCGCTGGTCGACCAGGTGCCGCTGGGCCGCCTCGCCCGGCCGGAGGAGATCGCCGAGGTGGTGCGCTGGGTCGCGGGCTCGACCTACGTGACCGGCGCGACCATCCCCGTCACCGGCGGCGGCGCGCTGGGCTGGTGAGCGGTCACACCAGGTCGTTCTCCTGGGCGTAGATCGCGGCCTGCACGCGCGAGCGCAGCTCCAGCTTGGTGAGGATGCGCGACACGTGGGTCTTCGCGGTCGCGCCGCTGATGAACAGCTCCTCCGCGATCTGCGCGTTCGACAGCCCGCGCCCGAGGCAGCGCAGCACGTCCAGCTCCCGCTCGGTCAGCTGCTCCAGCCGGCTGTCGACGGCCGGCTGCACCTTCGCCGGCGCCTCCGCGTACGCCTTGATCAGCTTGCGGGTGATCTCCGGGCCCAGCACGTTCTCGCCCGCCGCGACCAGCCGCACCGCCTCCACCAGCCGCGGCGCGTCCACCGACTTCAGCAGGAAGCCCGCGGCGCCGGCGCGCAGCGCGGCGAACACGTACTCGTCCAGGTCGAACGTGGTCAGCACGAGCACCTGGGCCACGCCGTCGCCGTGCAGCGCCTTGGTCGCGGCGATGCCGTCCAGTCCGGGCATGCGGATGTCCATCAGCACCACGTCCGGGCGCAGCGCCTTCGCCTGCCGGATGGCGGTCGCGCCGTCACCCGCCTCGCCGACCACCTCGATGCCCTCGGCGTTGCCCAGGATCAGCACCAGGCCCGCGCGGACGGCCGCGTGGTCGTCCACCACCAGCACCCGGGTGCTCACCGCTCCACCTCGGGCAGCGGCAGCACCGCGCGGACCCGCCACGCGCCGTCCGACGGTCCCGCGGTGAGCGTGCCGCCGACGGCGGCGACGCGTTCCTGCATGTTGAGCAGGCCGGTGCCCAGCCCCTCCCCGGCGGCGCCCTGCCGCAGCTCGTTCACCACCTCCAGCACCAGCTCGGTGTCGGTGCGGCGCAGGTCCAGGACGACGTTCGTGCGGGGTGCGTGCTTCATGGCGTTGGTCAGCGCCTCCTGGGCGATCCGGTACGCGGTCAGGTCCACGGCCGCGGGCAGCGGTTCGGTGTCGTCGTAGTCCACCCGCACGTCCAAGCTCATCCCGCCGGCCTGCGCCGACTCGATGAGCTTGGACAGCTGGGCGAGCCGGGCGGGCGCGGTGGGCTCGTCCGGGTCGGTCACGTCCGCGCGCAGCAGGTTGATCATGGCACGCATCTCCTCCAGCGCGCTGACGCTGTTCTCGCGCACGGATTTGAGGACCACTCGCGTCATCGGGTCGTCGTCCTTCAACGACAGCGCGGCCTCGGCCTGGATGGCGATCGCGGACAGGTGCCCGGCGATCACGTCGTGCAGGTCACGGGCCATGTGGGCGCGTTCGGCGGCCACCGCCGCGGTCCGGTCGAGCTGCGCGATCTTGGCGAGCTGCCGGGCGTTCGCGCGCTCCACCTCGGCCATCCGCTGGTGCTGCCGGACGTTCGTCGCCCACCACACCGGGATCAGCAGGAACGGCAGCACGGCGAACGCGGCCAGCACGGTGGCGCGCCAGCCGGGCACCAGCAGCACGGTGGCGGTGATCGTGCTGATCGAGGTCAGCACGGCGATGGGCACCATGTCGCGGCTGAGCCGGCGCGGCCCGTAGAGGGTGGCCGCGTAGAGCAGGTCGGCGTACACGACCAGCGTCGGCGTGCTGACCCCGATGACGCAGTCCACCAGCAGGAACGCGGTGCCCACGGCCAGCGAGGTGCCGGGCGCGCGGCGGCGGAAGCCCTCCACCGCGCAGATGCCGCCGAACAGCAGCAGCCGCACCCACATCGGCACCCGGTCGTCGAAGTTGAACAACGGGTACAGGCCGGTCGCGAACAACACCGAGCCGACCAGCAGGGAGCTGATCACGATGAGCGCGTCGTGCTGCCAGTCCGGCAGCTTCCGCAGGCCGGACACGACGCGGCTTATTCCGGCGTGCACCGCGCGATCACAGCACAGCACCGTGCGCCCCGCATCGGCCGAAGTGATGATCCATGATCGCTCCGACCGCCGATGCCGCCGACCCGGCGTGTTCGCGACGATGGTGTCACGGCAGGCGCGCGGCCCGCCGACCACACCGAAAGGAGCGGATGTCACCATGAAAAGCGTGGCGGTAGCACTGGCGGTGGTGTCGGCCTTCGCGTTGGTCGCGTGCCGGCCGGGAGCCGAGCCGACCTCCGCGGACAACACCACCGACGACGGCAGGACGACATTGTTGTGCCACGTCGCGAACGGGTGGGTGGCCGCCGGTCCGGACGGGAAGAGCGAAGCGGCGAAGACATTGGCGGGCGTCATCGACGACATCGCCGGGAACATGGACGAATCGTCGCGTGCCGGCAAGGTGTTGACCGCGGCTCGGCAGCTGTTGTCGGACAACGCCCAGGACATCTCCGAGGGCGCCGCGAAAATCAAGGAACTGTGCTGAGGGTGTGCCCGCGCCCGGCGAGGAGGACAAGTGGCTGAGGGCAAGGTCAACGACGGTCGGTGGGCCCCGTGGTGGGTGTACGTGGTCCTGATCGTCGGCGCCAACCTGATCAAGCAGTACTTCATCGGCGGCAAGGTGTCCGACGTCGTGAACGTCGCGATCACGGTGGCGATGGTCGGTGCGCTGATCTTCGTCATCACGGCGGTGTACCGGTCGATGTTCGCCACCCGGCGGCGGTGACGTCGACCGGGACACGGCGGCCTCCCCTGGCCGCCGCGCGGTAGGTGGGACGGGCGCCCGTCCCACCTACCCCTGGTCACCGGGACGCCACCCGGCGGTAGGCCCGCATGCTCAGCGGCACGAACACCGCCACGATGAGCAGGGACGCCAGCCACGCGTACGCCAGCGCGTGGTCGTCGGGCCAGGAGCCGGACACCACGTTCAGGCCCGGCACGGTGTTGCCGAACAGCTCCCGCACCGCGTTGATGACGGCGGTCAGCGGGTTCCACTCGGCGATCACCCGCAGCGGTCCGGGCATGGACTCCTCGGGCACGAAGCCGGAGGACACGAACGTCAGCGGGGTCAGCCAGATCAGGCCGGCGCTCTGCGCGGCCTCCGGGCTCGGCGAGATCAGCCCGATCAGCGCCCCGATCCACGACATGGCGAACGCGAACACCAGCAGCACCAGGAACGCGAGCACCGCGTCGAGGAAGCTGCCCCGCACCCGCCAGCCGATGAGCAGGCCGCACAGGCACGTCACCAGCATAGCGACACCGCTCACCGCGAGGTCCGACAGCGTGCGGCCGACCAGCACCGACACCCCGGACATCGGCAGGGACCGCAGCCGGTCGATGAACCCCTTGCGCAGGTCCGTCGCCAGGCCGAGCACGGTGAACGCGGAGTTGAACGCCAGCGTCTGCACCAGGATGCCCGCCAGCAGGTACTCGCGGTACGCCGCGCCGCCGAGCAGGCCGCCGAAGACGAACCCGAACAGCAGCACGAACATCACCGGCTGCACCACCGCGGCGAACGCCCAGTCGACGCTGCGCCGCACGTGCAGCAGGTTGCGCCAGGCGATCATCCAGCCGTCGACGGCAACCTTGGCCACCACGGTCACGAGTCCTCCCGGTCGTCGGCGCCGCGCTCGGTCAGCATCAGGAACACGTCGTCCAGCTTGGGCCGGTGCAGCGACACGTCGAGCACCCGCACGTCCGCCGCGTCGAGCCGCTTCAACGCCTCCACCAGCGTCTTCGGGCCGACGTGCACGAGCACGTGGGCCCGTCGCAGGTGGTCGTCCACCACCGGCTCGGCCGCGCCGACCTCGGTCAGCACGCGGGTCAGCTCCGGCAGGTCGGCGCGCTCGGCGACGACGATCTCCAGCCGCTCGCTGCCGACGCGGGCCTTCAGCTCGTCCGACGTGCCGCGCTCGACCACCCGGCCGCGGTCGATCACCACGATCGAGTCGGCGAGCTGGTCGGCCTCCTCCAGGTACTGCGTGGTGAGCAGCACGGACGCGCCGTCGTCCACCAGCCGCCGGACCATCTCCCAGGTGTCCAACCGGGACCGCGGGTCCAGGCCCGTGGTCGGCTCGTCCAGCACGACGACCGGCGGCCGGGCGACCAGCGCGCCCGCCAGGTCCAGCCGGCGGCGCATGCCGCCGGAGTAGGTGCGCAGCAGCCGCGACGCGGCGTGCTCCAGCCGGAACAGCGCCAGCAGCTCCCGGGCGCGGGCCCGCGCGGCGGCGGCCTTGAAGCCGTACAGCCTGCCGACCAGGTACAGGTTCTCGTACCCGGTCAGGCTCTCGTCCACGGCCGCGTACTGCCCGGACAGGCCGATCGAGCGGCGCACGTCGGCCGACTGGGCGACGACGTCGTAGCCGGCGACGCGGATGTCGCCCGCGTCCGGCCGCAACAGCGTCGTCAACACCCGGACCATGGTGGTCTTGCCGGCGCCGTTCGGGCCCAACAGCCCGAGCACCGTCCCGGTGGGGACGGTCAGGTCCACGCCGTCGAGGGCGCGGTGCGCCTGGTACGACTTGACGACGCCACGCGCCTCGACGGCTGCGGTCACCGTTGCTCCTCCGTGCGGTCGTCCGCCCCGACCGGGGTTCGGGGCGGGAACAGGATCGAACGCGCCGCCCGCACCGGGAGTCCCCGGGACGACCCGTTCCGCGCCGCGGCCGGCCACGGTCACGACCCCGCCGGCGGCGGCGCCGCGACGGGGACGCCGGGCCGGTCCCCGATCACGTGCGCGCCGCCGTCGACGTGGACGATCTCGCCGGTGGTCGCGGGGAACCAGTCCGACAGCAACGCCACGCACGCCCGCGCCACGGGGGTGAACTCCTGGTCGTCCCACCCGAGCGGGGCCTTGCCGTGCCACCGCAGCCCTTCCCGGCGGGCGGCCTCGTCGCCGCCCGGCCCGATGGCGATGGCGGCGGTGGTGCGCAGCGGCCCGGCGGCGACCAGGTTGACCCGGATGCCGTCGCGGCCCAGGTAGGACGCGAGGTAGCGGGAGCAGGACTCCAGCGCGGCCTTCGCCACGCCCATCCAGTCGTACTCGGCGTACGCCTGCGAG
This sequence comes from Actinosynnema sp. NPDC004786, assembly GCF_053601135.1. Classification (NCBI taxonomy): domain Bacteria; kingdom Bacillati; phylum Actinomycetota; class Actinomycetes; order Pseudonocardiales; family Pseudonocardiaceae; genus Actinosynnema; species Actinosynnema sp. NPDC004786. The sequence goes on from NZ_JBSGBG010000008.1 coordinate 87,110, forward strand.
GCGTCGAAGTCCAGGCCCACCACCGAGCCGCCCCGGCCCATCATCGGCCGCACGGCCCGCACGAGGGACTGCAAGGAGTAGGCGGAGACGTGCAGCGCGGGCGCCACGTCGTCCCACGCCGCGGTGAGGAAGTTGCCGCCGAGCGCGCCGGCCGGCGCGTAGGCGACGGAGTGCAGCACGCCGTCGATGTGGTCGGCGTGCGCGCCGACGCGCTCGGGCAGCGAGGCGAGGTGGTCGGCGTCCGTGACGTCCAGCTCGACCACGGGCGCGGGCGACGGCAGCCGCTGCGCGAGCCGTTCCACGAGGCGCACCCGGCCGTAGGCGGTGAGGACGACGTGCGCGCCCTCCTCCTGCGCCAGGCGCGCCACGTGGTAGGCGATGGACGTCGGCGTGAGGACGCCGGTGACGAGCAGGGTCTTGCCCTTCAGCAGGTCCACGGCTCAGCTCTCCAGCACGTAGCCGTCGCCGGGGCGGTGGCCCCGGGAGCGGCGCAGGTCGGCGAACACGAAGGTGCGCTGCAACCAGCGGTCCGCGCCGTCGTAGCGCGGGGTGAACGCCGACCGGCCGTGCACGGTGACCCGGTTGTCCACGATCGCCAGGTCGCCCGCGGCCAGCCGCAGCCCGTTGAACGAGTTGTCGAACAGCTCGCCCAGCTCGGCCATCGCGGCGACCGCCCGCTCGGTGACGGGCTTGGTGGCCGCCTGGTCTACGCACAGGTCGGGGTCGTCCGGGTCGCCGTGCAGCACGGCGCGCGGCGGCACCTCCTCCGACGTCGTGCCGAAGGAGGGCGGGGGCGCGGTGACGAACTCGGCCGACGACAGCGCCGCGCGGGCCTGCTCGCCGAGCTTCGGCAGCACCTGCCGCGAGCAGACCAGCCGCAGCTCGGCCACCCGCTCGTGGTCCGGGCGCACGCACACCAGCAGCACGAAGTCGGGCCGGTGCTGGTGGAAGGCGTTCTCGGTGTGGAAGGTCAGGTGCACCGAGCCGACGTTGCCCTGCACCTCCTCCTTGCCGGGCACGGGCACCACGTTCTGCACGAGCGCGCCGGACTTCTCCGCCCGGAACGCGCCGGGATCGCCCAGCCCGTGCGCCACGAGCACGAGGACGGCGGCGGAGACCGTCGCCTCGCGCACCACCGACCCCTCGGCCTTCGGCGTCTCCGGCAGGTTCTCCTCGTCCACCGGCAGGTTGCGCAGCAGCAGCGCGCCGCCGGTGCCGGAGTCGCGGCGGAACTCCTTGAGCGTGTGCCGCAGGCTCGCGGGCGCGTCCTCCCAGGCCCGGCGCGCGGCGGCCACCCACTCGGGGCTGTCCACGCGCCCGCCCGCCACGTCCAGCAGGTCGCGGGCGATCCGGTCGAGCCACGCGTGCTCGTCGGCGTCGAGCGTGGCGGTGGTCAGCGTGTCGTCCTTCACCAACAACATGTCACTCACCCTTAGTGGGTCGTCACCGGGCGGACCCGCCCGAGGTGTGCGGAGATCGCCCCGAGCAGGGCGGTCGGGTCGTGCCGGAAGTAGAAGTGGCCGCCGGGGAACGCGCGGTGCTCGCGCACCGCCCCGGAGGCGGCCAGGTCGCGCCACGCCTCGCCGCGGTCGTGGTCGACGTCGGGGTCGGCGTCGCCGCGGTAGACCACGAGCGGCGTGGCCACGGGCGTGGGCGCGGCGGGCGCGTACCGCTCGATGAGCCGGTAGTCGGCGCGGATCGTCGGCAGCAGCAGCTCCCGCAGGTCCGGGTCGGCCAGCGCGGCGGCGTCGTCGCCGGACACGCGGGTGATCTCGGCGACCAGCGCGTCGTCGTCCCGCGCGTGCAGGTCGCGCGGCGTGCGGCGGTGCGGTGCGGCGAACCCGGAGGCCACGAGCAGCGCCGGCGGCCGGCCGCGGTCCTCGCAGCGCCGGGTCACCTCGTAGGCGATGGCCGCGCCCATGCTGTGCCCGAACAGCACCACGGGCCGGTCGAACAGCGGCGCGAGCACGTCGGCCAGCACGTCGGCCATGGCCGCCATGTCGTCGATCGGCGCGTCGACCAGGCGTTCCTCCCGGCCCGGGTACTGCACCACGCGCACCTCGACCGAGGCGGGCAGCCGTGCCCCCCAGTCGCGGTAGTAGCTCGCCGACCCGCCCGCGTGGGGCAGGCACACGAGCGTCACGGCGGCCGACGGCCGGGGCGTGCGCGTGCGCAGCCAGCGGTCGGCGGTGGTCGTGGCCGCCATCCGCACCTCCTTGTGGTAGACGGGTCTGCTCAGGCGCCCATGGCGTCGACGAGGCTCTTGGGGCGCATGTCGGTCCAGTTGGCCTCCACGTGGTCGAGGCACTCCTGGCGGCCCGCCTCGCCGAACACCACGCGCCAGCCGTCGGGCACGGGGATGAAGTGGGGCCACAGCGAGTGCTGGTTCTCGTCGTTGACCAGCACGAAGTAGGTGCCGTTCTCGTCCTCGAACGGGTTGGTGCTCATCGCGGGTCTCCTTCGGTTCGCGGCGTCGCCAGGGCGGCGTCGACCGCCTTGGCGACCTCGTCAAGGACGTCTTGACGAGTCATCTCCTCGTGGGGTGCGGGCACGTCGTGCACGCGGATCGCGCCGGTGACGTGCGGCCGCCACCGGTCCGGGTCGCGGTCCGGGTGGTCGGCGGCGTCGGCGGCGCGGAAGAACAGCAGGTCGCCGGCGAAGCGGCGCGGGGTGTGGGCGGACAGGGCGCGCCCGTTGGCCAGGTAGGTGTCCAGGACGGCGCGGGCGAGGTCGTCGGTGGTCTCGTCGTAGCCGCCCAGCTCGCCGCGCACCACGGCGACGGCGCGGGCGTGGCCCTCGGGGGTGGCGAGGTCGTCCGGGCTCAGGCCGGTGCCGGCGAACGCGTCGGCGAACACCTCTTCGGTGGTCATCGGGGCCGTGCGCGCGCGGGGGTAGGAGTCCAGCACGGCCAGCAGCTCGACCTGCTCGCCCTCGTCCTGGAGCAGGACGGCGGCCTCGTGCGCGAGGTGCCCGCCCATCGACCAGCCGAGCAGCCGGTACGGGCCGTGCGGCGCGACCGAGCGGATGTGGCCGACGAACCGGGCGGCCTGCTGGGTGATCGTGCCCGGGTCGCCGACGGCGAGGTCGGCCTGGAGGCCGTAGAGCGGCACGTCGGGGTCCAGCGCGCCGAGCAGCCCGGTGTAGCACCAGGACAGGCCCGACGCCGGGTGCAGGCAGAACAGCGGCGGCGCGTCACCGCCGGCGCGCAGCGGCAGCAGCGGGCCCAGCGCGTCCACGCCGTCCGCGCGGGGGTCGCCGTCGAGGCGGCGGGCCAGTTCGGCGGGGCTCGGCGACTCGAACAGCGTCCGCACGGTCACGTCGGCCCCGAACCGGGCGCGCACCCGGTCGGCGAGCGTGACCGCGAGCAGCGAGTGGCCGCCGGCCGCGAAGAACCCGCGGTCGGGGTCGAACGCGTCCACCCGCAGCACCTCGGCGAACAGGCGGCACAGCAGGTCCTCGGTGAGGCTGCGCGGCGCGCGTCCGGCGGTCGCGGCGGTCCGGGGCGCGGGCAGGGCGCGGCGGTCGAGCTTGCCGTTGGCGTTGAGCGGCAGCGCGGACAGCGCGGTGAACGTGCCGGGCACGAGGTGCGCGGGCAGCTCGGCGGCGACCTGGTCGCGCAGCGCGTCCGGGTCCGGCTCGGCGCCGGCCCCGGGCACGTAGTACGCGGCGAGCCGCTGGTCGCCGGGCACGTCCTCGCGCACCGCGACGGCCGCGTGCGCCACGCCCGCGCACCGGGCGACGGCGGCCTCCACCTCGCCCAGCTCCACCCGGACGCCGCGCAGCTTCACCTGGTCGTCCGCGCGTCCGAGGTACACCAGCGCGCCGTCGTCGTCCCAGCGCGCCAGGTCGCCGGTGCGGTACAGGCGCGAGCCGGGAGGACCGTACGGGTCGGCGACGAACCGGGTCGCGGTGATGTCGGGCCGGCCGATGTAGCCCCGCGCCAGCTGCACGCCCGCCAGGTACAGCTCGCCGGGCGCGCCGGGCGGCACCGGCGCGAGCCGGGCGTCCAGCACGTACGCGCGGGTGTTCCAGACCGGCCTGCCGATGGGCACGCGCGGGTCGTCCGCGTCGCACTGCCACGACGTGACGTCCACCGACGCCTCGGTGGGGCCGTAGAGGTTGTGCAGCTCGGCGGCGTGCGTGGCCAGGAACCGGTCCCGGGTCGCCGGGAGCAGCGCCTCGCCGCTGCACACCACCCGCCGCAGGGTCGGGCACGCGGACGCGGTCGGCTCGGCCAGGAAGACGTCCAACATGGACGGCACGAAGTGGACGGTCGTCACGCCGTGGTCGTTGATCGTGCGCGCGAGGTACGCGGGGTCGCGGTGGCCGTCCGGCTTGGCGACCACGATCGCGGCGCCGGTGATCAGCGGCCAGAAGAATTCCCAGACCGACACGTCGAACGTGTAGGGCGTCTTGAGCAGCACGCGGTCGTCGGCGTCGAGGCGGTAGCGGTCCTGCATCCACAGCAGCCGGTTCACGATGCCGCGGTGCGGCACGCCGACGCCCTTGGGCGTGCCGGTGGAGCCGGAGGTGTGGATGACGTAGGCCAGGTCGCCCGGCGCGGCCCGGCGCGCGGTCACGTCCGGCGCCGGACCCGCGTCGCGCACGGCCAGGGCCGGCAGGTCGGGGAACGCCGCGGGGTCGTCGGTCACCACGCACACCGGCCGCGCGCCGGCCAGCAGCACCTCGCGGCGGCGGGCCGGGAGGTCGGTGTCCAGCGGCAGGTAGGCCGCGCCGGACTTGAGCACCGCCAGCAGCGCCACGACCAGGTCGGCCGACCGCGGCAGCGACACGGCCACCAGCGCGTCCGGTCCCGCGCCGGCCGCCACGAGGCGGCGGGCCAGGTGGTCGGCGTCGGCGTGCAGCGCGGCGTAGTCCAGGGTCCGGTCGTGGTCGACGACGGCGGTGGCGTGCGGCGAGCCGGCCGCCTGCCGGTCCAGCAGGTCGGTCAGGGTGACGTCCTCGACCGGCGCGGCGGTGTCGTTCCACGTGCGCAGCACGCGCTCGCGGTCGGCGTCGTCCAGCGGCGTGAGGGCGGCCAGGGGCCGGTCGGGGTGCTCGACCAGCCCGGTCAGCACGCGCACCAGCCAGGTGGACAGGCGGCGGGCCGTGGCCGCGTCCACCAGGTCGGGCCGGTGGTCCAGCCGGAACGCGAGGTTCGGGCCGGGCACGCCGATCAGCGTCACGGGGTAGTGCGTGGCGTCGCGAGCCTCGACGTCGATCAGGAACGCGCCGCCGGCCAGCTCGGTGTTGTCGTCGTCGCCCGCCGGGTAGTTCTCGAACACCAGGGTCGTGTCGAACAGCGGTCCGCGCCCGACCCGGCCCTGGAGGTCGGCCAGGCCGACGTGCTGGTGCTCCATCAGGCCGGTCTGCTGCGACTGCAGCGCGTCGAGCAGCTCGGCGGCGGTGTCGTCGGGCGACCAGCCCACCCGCACCGGCAGCGTGTTGATGAACAGGCCGATCATGCGCTCCACGCCGGGCAGCTCCGGCGGGCGGCCGGACACCGTGCCGCCGAACAGCACGTCGGTGCGGCCGGTGTGGGCGCCGAGCACGAGTCCCCACGCGGCCTGCACGACGGTGTTGACCGTCCAGCCGCGGTCGCGGGCCAGGTCGGACAGCCGGCCCGTCAGCTCCTCGCCGAGCTTCACCCGCAGCTGCGCCGGCGGGGCCTGCTCCCCCGGCCGGCCCGGACCACCGACCAGCGTCGGCTCCACCACGCCGTGCAGCACCGCGTCCCACGCCTTGCGCGACACCTCGTGGTCGCGCGCGTCCAGCCAGGTCAGGTAGTCGCGGTACGGCGCGACGGCCGGCATGCCGGTCTCGTCGCCGTGCCGGTCGTACAGCTCGAACAGCTCGTCCAGCAGCACCGGCAGCGACCAGCCGTCGACCACGATGTGGTGCAGGGTGAGGCCGAGCCGGAAGTCCTTGAACGGCATCTTGAACAGCACGCACCGCAGGAGCACGTCCTCGTGCAGCGCGAAGCGGCGCAGCCGGTCGGCGTCGTAGCGGGCGGCGAACCGCGCCTCCGCCTCGGCGACGGTCAGCGCGGAGCAGTCCACCACCTCCCACGGCACCTCGACGTGGTCGAGCACGACCTGCACGGGCTGGTCGAGTCCTTCGTGGACGAACACCGACCGCAGCCCCGCGTGCCGCCGCACGAGCGCCTCCACGGCGTCGCGCAGCGCGTCCACGCCCAGCTCGCCGTAGAGGTCCACGGCCACCTGGACGGTGTAGAAGTCGAGGCCGTCGGTGTCGTGCAGGGCGTGGAACAGCAGGCCCTGCTGCAACGGGGCCAGCGGGAGGATGTCCTCGATGCGGGGTTCGCCCACGAGCCGTCCACTCATGACCGGCCTGCCTTCCTCATCATGGCCTCCAAGCGGTCGATGTTCTTCTGCGACAGGGGGACCAGCGCCACGTCGGAGGGCGTGAGGCCGCCGGCGCGCGGGTCGCGGGCGTGCGCGGCGAGCGCGGCCAGCGCGTCCCGCCACAGGCGCCCGAGCACGGCCACGTCCGGCTCGTCCAGCAGGGCGGCGGGCCAGGACAGCGCGGCGACCAGCCGCGGCCCGTCGGCCCGGTCCTCGGTGAAGGCGTTGACCTCCAGCACGTGCGCGAAGGGCAGGCCGTCGTCGCCGACCGCGCCGCCGGCGTCGCTCAGCGGGGTCCAGTCCCGGCCGGTCGCGCCGACGCTCGTGCGACCGAGGTAGTTGAACCCGATCTGCGGCGCCGGGCAGGCGGCGAGCTTGCCCGCGGTGTCCGGGTTGAGGTGGCGCAGCAGGCCGTAGCCCAGACCGTGGTCGGGCACCGCGCGCAGCCCTTCCTTGACCCGCTTGAGCGCCGCGCCGACCGGTTCGCCCGCCGCGACCACGTCGGCCCACGGCAGCGGCGGCACGTCCACCCGCACCGGGTAGAGGTTGGTGAACCAGCCGACCGTGCGGGACAGGTCCAGGCCGGGCGCGACGGCGTCCTCGTGCCGGCCGTGGCCCTCGCGGTCCACCAGCAGCGCGTCCGGCAGCCGTTCGCCGCGCCGGGTCAGCCACTCGCGGACGGCCAGGCCGAACCCGGTGAGCAGCACGTCGTCCACGCTGACGCGGAACGCGGCGGGCGCGGTCGTCAGCAGCGCCGCGGTCACGTCCGGGTCGATCTCGACCACGGTCGTGCGCGCGGTGGCGAGCGTGTCGCGGCGGGGGTCGAGCGGCCGGGCCGACAGCGCGGGCTGGGCCGTGTCGGCGGTGGCCAGCCAGTGCGGCATCTGCTCGGCCCAGCGCGGCTCGGTCGCGGCCTCGGCGAGGCGGGTGGCCCAGCGCCGCCACGACGTGCGCACCGGCGGCAACTCGGGCGCCACGCCCAGGCGTGCCGCGGTCGCGGCGGAGGCGAGGTCGGGCAGCAGGACCCGCCACGACACGCCGTCCACGACCAGGTGGTGCGCCAGCACGAGCAGCCGGCCCGGCGCGTCCGGCCCGGCGTCGAACCAGACCAGGCGCACCATGACCGCGTCGTCCGGGCGCAGGGCGCGCCGGGCGGCCTCGGTGCGCTCGGCGACCACGGCCGCGAGCGCGTCGTCGGCCAGGCCGGCGACGTCCACGCGTGCCACGTGCTCCTCGGCCCGCACCGCGCCGTGCGGCAGGACCTCCAGCGACCACGCGGCCCCGTCGCGGCGCAGCCGGGCGCGCAGGGCGTCGTGGTGGTCGAGCACGGCCGCCAGCGCGTCCACCAGGTGCCGGGTGGTGAGCCCGGCGGGCGTGGCGACCAGGTGCGACTGGTTGAACCCGTCCACCGGGCCGCCGCCCGCCCGCAGCCACTCCACGATCGGCATCAGCGGCACCGGCCCGACGCCGTCGCGGTCGGCCACGTCGTCGTCGGCCTGCTCGGCGAGCGGGGTGGCGACCTCGGCGAGGCGGCGGACGGACTTCAGCTCGAAGACGTCGCGCGGGGTGAACACCCAGCCGGCCGTGCGGGCGCGGCTGACGAGCTGGATCGACATGATGCTGTCGCCGCCCAGGTCGAAGAACCCGTCGTCCAGGCCGACCCGGTCCACGCCGAGCACGTCGGCGAACACGGCCGCCAGGGCCTCCTCCACGGCCGTGCGCGGCACGGCGGCGACCGGCGCGGCGTCCCGGCGCGGCGCGGGCAGGGCGCGGCGGTCGAGCTTGCCGTTGACCGTCAGCGGCAGCTCGGGCAGCACCACGAACGCCGACGGGACCGAGTAGTCCGGCAGCGCGGCGACGGCGGCGGCCCGCGCGGCGGCCACGTCCACGTCGTCGCCGACGAGGTAGGCGACCAGGCGGCGTTCGCCGGGCCGGTCCTCCCGCAGCACGACGGCCGCGTCCCGCACGCCCGCCCGCCCGGTCAGCGCGGCCTCGACCTCGCCCGGCTCGATGCGGAAGCCGCGCAGCTTCACCTGGCCGTCGGTGCGGCCGACGAACTCCAGCCGGCCGTCCCGGGACCAGCGGGCGAGGTCGCCCGTGCGGTACAGGCGGTCGCCGGGCGCGCCGTGCGGGTCGGGCACGAACCGCTCGGCGGTCAGGCCCGGTCGGTCCAGGTAGCCGCGCGACACCTTGCCGCCCGCCACGTACAGCTCGCCCGTCACGCCCGGCGGCACGGGCCGCAACCTTTCGTCCAGCACGCGCAGCGCGGTGCCCGCCATCGGGCCGCCGATCGGCAGCGGACCCGCGACCACGTCGCCGGGCAGCACCGCGTGGCGCGACGCGAACGTGGTGGTCTCGGTGGGGCCGTAGCCGTTGACCAGCACCAGGTCCGGGCACGCCCGGCGCACGGCCGCCACGGCGTGCTCGGGCACCACGTCACCGCCCGCCCACACCTCGCGCAGGCCGGCCAGCGACTCCGGCGCCTCCTCCGCGACCACCCGGAACAGGCCGGCGGTGAGCCACAGCGCGGTCACGCCGTGCCGGCGGATCGCCGCGGCCAGGCCGGCGATGTCCAGCTCGTCCGGCGAGTCCACGACCGCGGTGCCGCCGTTGAGCAGCGGCACCCACATCTCGTAGGTGCTGGCGTCGAACGCGGAGGACGAGTGCACGAGGACGCGGTGGTGCGCGCCCGTGGTGAAGATCGGGTCGGTGGCCAGCTCCACCACGTTGGCGTGGGTGACCGCCGCGCCCTTCGGCACGCCGGTCGAGCCCGAGGTGTGGATCACGTAGGCGAGCCGGTCGGGGTGCGGCGCCGGCAGGTCGGCGGCCGGCGCGGGCGGCAGCGGGGCGGCGAGGTCCACCACGTGCGCGGGCGCGGCCAGGCCCGCCGGCAGGTCGGCGCGGTCGGTGAGCAGGACCGCGGCCGAGGTGTCGGCGAGGATCAGGTTGTGCCGCTCGGCGGGGTTGCCGTCGTGCAGCGGCACGTACGCGCCCCCGGCGTACAGCACGGCGAGGGTGGCCACGACCCGCTCGGCGGAGCGCCGGGCGAGCACGGCGACCCGGGTCTCGGGCCGCACGCCGACCGCGACCAGGTGGTGGGCGAGCGCCGCGGCGCGGGCGTCCACCTCGGCGTAGGTCAGCTCGCGGTCGCCGTCGACCAGCGCCACGGCCCGCGGCGCCCGCGCCACCTGCGCCCGGAACCGGTCCACGACGGTGTCCCGCTCCCCCGGCGCGGGCCGCCGTCCCCACTCGTCCAGGACCAGGCGGCGCTCGTCGTCGCCGAGCACCGGCAGGGCGCTGACCGGCGTGGCGGCGTCCGCGGCCACGGCCCGCAGCACGCGGGTGAGCCGCGCGCCCAACGCCTCGACCGTGGCGCGGTCGAACAGGTCGGTGGCGAACTGGATCGTGCCCTCCAGACCCGCGGGCCCGCCGTCCCGGTGCGCCTCGCCGAGGTCGAACGACAGGTCGAACTTCGCGGGCCCCTCGCCGAGTTCCACGAGGTCGAGCCGCAGGCCGGGCAGCTCCAGGTCCGCCTCGGGCGCGTTCTGGAGCACCAGCATCACCTGGAACAGCGGGTGCCGCGCCACCGAGCGCTCCGGGTTGAGCGCGTCCACGAGCCGGTCGAACGGCAGGTCCTGGTGCGCGAACGCGGCCAGGTCGGTCTGCCGCACCCGGCCCAGCAGCTCCTCGAACGCCGGGTCGCCGGAGGTGTCCGTGCGCAGCACGAGCGTGTTCACGAAGAACCCGACCAGGTCCTCCAGCGCGGCGTCGGTGCGGCCCGCGACGGCCGTGCCGAGGACCACGTCCTCGCCCGCGCCCATCCGGGTCAGCAACGCCGAGATCGCCGCCTGGAGCACCATGAACAGGCTCGTGCCGGACCGGCGGGCCAGCGCGAGGAGGTCGGCGTGCAGGTCGGCGTCCACGCGCCACGGCACCAGGCCGCCCCGGTGCGAGGCGACGGCGGGCCGCCGCCGGTCGGCGGGCAGCGCGAGCGCGTCGGGGATGCCGTCGAGCTGCTGCCGCCAGTACGCGAGCTGCGCCGCGCCGGCCGAGTCCGGGTCGTCGTCCTCGCCCAGCACGTCGGTCTGCCACAACGCGTAGTCCGCGTACTGCACGGGCAGTTCCGGCAGCTCGGGCGCCTGCCCGGCGAGGCGGGCGCGGTAGGCGTGGCCGAGGTCGCGGGTCAGCGGCGTGAACGACCAGCCGTCGCCCGCGATGTGGTGCAGCACGAGCAGCAGCACGTGCTCGGAGGGCGACAGCTCGAACAGCCAGACCTTCAGCGGCAGCTCGCGGGACAGGTCGAAGGTGCACGCCGCCGCCTCGTCCAGGCGGTCCCGCAGCACGTCGGCCCCGGTGGTGCGGGTGCTGAACGCGCGGGTCAGCATCTCGTCGGCCTCGGCGGCCGGGATCACGAGCTGGCGCGGCGTGCCGTCGGCGTCGGGGAACACCGTGCGCAGCGACTCGTGGCGGGCCAGCACGTCGCCGAGCGCCGCGCGCAGCGCGGTCACGTCCAGGTCGCCGGACAATCGCAGCGCGATCGGGATGTTGTACATCCCGCCCGCGTCCTCCAGCCGGTCGAGGAACCACAGCCGACGCTGGGCGAACGACAGCGGCACCACCTCGGGCCGTTCGGCGCGGGTGACGCCCCGGCGCGCGGCGCCGGCGGCGGTGGCGCGGGCGGCCAGCAGCGCGGGCGTCGGCGCCTCGAACACCGCGCGCAGCGGCAGTTCCACGCCCATCGCCTCGCGCACCTGGCTGACCAGCCGGGTGGCGAGCAGCGAGTGGCCGCCCAGGTCGAAGAACCCGTCGTCCACGCCGACCCGCTCCAGGCCGAGCACGTCCGCGAACACCGCGCACAGCACCTCCTCGGCGGGGGTGCGGGGCGCGGCGTCGCCGACCGCCGCGACGTCCGGCGCGGGCAGGGCCCGGCGGTCGAGCTTGCCGTTGGCGTTCAACGGGAACGCGTCGAGCACGACGAGCGCGGCGGGCACCATGTAGGCGGGCAGGGTCGTCCGCGCCGCGTCGAGCACGGCGGCCGGGTCGACGGCGCGGCCGGTCACCGGCACGACGTAGCCGACCAGGCGCTTGTCCCCCGGCCGGTCCTCGCGGACGACGACGGCGGCGCGGTCCACGTCGGCGTGCCGGGTCAGCGCGGCCTCGACCTCGCCCAGCTCGATCCGGAAGCCGCGCAGCTTCACCTGGTCGTCCGAGCGGCCGAGGTAGTCGAGCTGCCCGTCCGCGCTCCAGCGCACCAGGTCGCCGGTGCGGTAGAGCCGCCCGCCCCGGCCGAACGGGTCGGCGACGAACCGCTCGGCGGTCAGCGCCGCCCGCCCGACGTAGCCGCGGGCCAGGCTCTCGCCCGCCAGGTACAGCTCGCCGGGCGTGCCGGGCGGCACGGGCCGCAGCGCGGCGTCGAGGACGTACGCCCGGGTGTTCCACAGTGGACGACCGGTGGGCGCGGGCCCGTCGAGGGGCTCGGGCGAGGTGGTGCCCCACTGGAGCGTGTAGACGGTGGCCTCGGTCGGGCCGTAGATGTTGTCGATCCGGGCGGTGGGCAGGGCGGCGCGGACGTCGTTGTAGACGCTCGCGGGCAGCCCTTCGCCGGCCAGCACGACGGCGCGGGCGTCCAGCTCGACGCCCGCCGCGAGGACCTGGGCGAAGACCGACGGCACGCCGCTGACGAGCCCGCCCGTCCACCCGCCGCGCTCGACCAGCGTGGTGAGGTTCTCCACGACCTCCACCCGGCCGCCCACGACGAGCGGGGTGAACAGCTCGAAGACGGACACGTCGAAGTTGAGGGAGGTGGCCAGGAGGACCGAGGAGAGTTCTTCGGCGGTGAAGTGGTCGGCGGCCCAGGCGACGAGGTTCGCCATGCCGTGCCGGGTGACGGCCACGCCCTTGGGCCGGCCCGTGGAGCCCGAGGTGTGGATGACGTAGGCGAGCGACCCTCCGTGCACCTCCGGGGTCGGGGGCGTGACGGGCCAGGCGAGGCGTTCGGCGACGGCGGGGTCGTCCAGCAGCACGAGCCGCCCGGCGAGCAGACCGCCCGCCCGGCCGGACCCGGCGGCGGCGCCGTGGTGGGCGGCGGGCTCGGTGGCGAGAGCGGCGGCGGTGCCGATCTCGTGGTCGGCCGGGCTGCCCTCGGCGGCGATCCCGTTGACCGCGAATCCGTTGGCGGCGCTCCCGTTGGCGGCCATCCCGTCGGCCGGGGCCGGGTCCAGGCGGGACAGGGCGGTGGTCAGGCGGTCCGCCGTCGTGCTGTCGGCCAGCACGCACACCGGGCGCGTGTCGTCCAGCACGAACGCCACCCGCTCCGCCGGGTGCCCCGGGTCGAGCGGCACGTACGCGCCGCCCGCCCGCAGCACCGCGAGCAACGCCACCACCGCGTCGGTCGTGCGCGGCAGCGAGACGGCGACCAGGGTCTCCGGCCGCACCCCCCGCTCCACCAGCAGCACCGCGAGCCGGTCGGCCCGCGCGTCCAGCTCCGCGTAGGTCAGCGTCCGGTCCGGGCCGACCACCGCCACCGCGTCCGGCGTGCGGGCCGCCTGCCGCGCGACCAGCTGCTCCACGAACACGCCGGGCACGTCCCGCGCCGTGTCGTTCCACGTGCGCAACACGCGTTCCCGCTCCGCGGGGTCCAGCACGTCCACCTCGCCGAGGCGGACCGCCGGGTCCGCGACCACGGTCTCCAGCAACCGCACCAGGCGGCGCGCGAGGGCGCGGGCGGTCGGCGCGTCGAACAGGTCGAGGGCGTGTTCGAGGTCGCCTTCCACGCCGGCCGGGCGGCCCGCCTGGTCGTGGGTCTCGCGCAGGTCGAGCAGCAGGTCGAACTTCGCCGCGCCGCCGGGCACCTCTTCGAGGTCGATGGCAAGGTCGGGCAGGTCCAGGTCCGCCTCGGGCGTGTTCTGGAGCACGAGCATCACCTGGAACAGCGGGTGCCGCGCCAGCGACCGACGCGGGTTCAGCACCTCCACCAGCCGCTCGAACGGCACGTCCTGGTGCGCCAACGCCGCCAGGTCCGTCTGCCGAACCCGCTCCAGCAACTCCTTGAACGTCGGGTCCCCGGACGTGTCGGTCCGCAGCACCAACGTGTTCACGAAGAACCCGACCAGGTCGTCCAGCACCTCGTCCGAACGCCCGGCCACCGCCGTGCCCAGCGGGACGTCCGTGCCCGCGCCCAACCGGGTCAGCAACGCCGCCACCGCGGCCTGCAACACCATGAACACGGTCGTGCGGGTCTGCCGGGCCAGGGCCACGAGCCTGGCGTGCGTGTCGGCGTCCAGCCGCACCGGCACGCGCCCGCCCCGGTACGACGCCAAGGCCGGGCGCGGCCGGTCCGTCGGCAGCTCCAGCACCTCGGGCAGCCCGGCCAGCCGCGTGCGCCAGTACTCCACCTGGGCGGCGAGTTCGCTGCCCTCCTCCTCGTCGGACCCGAGCACGCGCCGCTGCCACAGCGTGTAGTCCGCGTACTGCAACGGCAACGGCGGCAGGTCCGGGGCCGCGCCGGCCAGGCGGGCGCGGTAGGCGGTGCCGAGGTCGCGCAGCAGCGGCGTCAGGGACCAGCCGTCGCCGGCGATGTGGTGCACCAGGAACAGCACCACGTGCTCGTCCGGCGCGAGTTCGAACAACCACACCCGGAACGGCGGCTCGGCGGCCAGGTCGAACCGGTGCGCCATCGCCTCGGCCAGGGCGGCGGGCAGGTCGTCCTCGTCCAGCTCCACGTGCGCCACCGGCACGGCCACCGCGTCCAGCACGTGCTGGCGCGGTTCGCCGCCCACCTCCGGGAACGTGGTGCGCAACGACTCGTGCCGCGCCGCGACGTCGCCGAACGCGGCGACCAGCGCGTCGCGGTCCAGCCGCCCGGTCAGGCGCAGCGGCAGCGGCACGTTGTACATGCCCGCCGCCTCCTCCAGGCGGTCGAGGAACCACAGCCGCCGCTGGGCGTACGACAGGGGCAGCACGTCCGGGCGGGGCAGCACCTCGACGTCGCGGCGGGTGCCGCGGGCGCGTTCGGCCAGGGCGGCCAGCGCGGCGGGCGTGGGCGCCTCGAACACCGAGCGGATGGACAGCTCCACGTCCAGCACGGACCGGACGCGGCTGACCAGGCGGGTGGCGAGCAGCGAGTGGCCGCCGAGGTCGAAGAAGCTGTCCTCCACGCCGACCGAGGGCAGGTTCAGCACCGTGGCGAACACGCCGACCAGCACTTCCTCGGTGAAGTTGCGCGGCGCGCGGCCGGTGGCGGCGGTGCCGCCGACCACGTCGGGCGCGGGCAGGGCGCGGCGGTCGAGCTTGCCGTTCGTGGTCAACGGCAACGCGTCCAGCCGCACGAACGCCGACGGCACCATGTAGTCGGGCACCGCGGCGGCGACGTGGGCGTGCAGCGCGACCGGGTCGAAGTCGTGGCCCTCGGCGGGCACGACGTAGGCCACGAGCCGCTGGTCGCCGGGCTGGTCCTCGCGCACGACCACGCCGACCGGGCCGGTGGCGGGGTGGCGCGACAGCACGGACTCGATCTCGCCCAGCTCGACCCGGTAGCCGCGGATCTTCACCTGGTCGTCGGCACGTCCGGCGAACAGCAGGTCGCCGTTCTCGCCCCAGCGCGCCAGGTCGCCGGTGCGGTACATGCGCGACCCGGCGGGGCCGTACGGGTTGGCGACGAACCGGCCCGAGGTCAGGCCGGGCCGGGCGACGTAGCCGCGGGCCAGGTTCTCGCCCGCGATGTACAGCTCGCCGACGACGCCGGGCGGCACCGGGCGCAGCGCGTCGTCCAGCACGTACGCCTGCGTGTTCCACAGCGGACGGCCCAGCGACAGCACCTCGGCGGGGATCTCGTCGTCCGGCTCGATCGCCAGCGACGTGCAGCCGACCGTGGTCTCGGTGGGGCCGTACTCGTTGACCACCCGCGCGCCGGGGTGGCGCTTGCGCCACACGTCGAGCTGCGCGCCGGGCAGCGGCTCGCCGCCCAGCACCAGTTCCGCGGTGGGCGAGTAGCCGTCCGGCAGCACGTCCAGCACGGAGAGGTGGCTGGGCGTGCCCTTGAGGAACGCGAAACCGGCCGCGGTGGGGCTCGCCGGGTCGATGCCGTCGTCGGCGAGGTCGCCGAGGTGCACCGCGCCGCCGGAGATCAGCGGCGCGTACAGGCCGGTGACGGTGAGGTCGAACGTGACGGGCGAGTGCAGGAACGCGCCGGACCGCACGGACGGGTAGGCGTCGACGGACCACTGGAGGTAGTTCACCGCCGCGCGGTGCTCGACCAGCGTGCCCTTGGGGCGGCCGGTGGAGCCGGAGGTGTAGATGACGTACGCGGCGTGCTCCAGCCGCAACGGCGAGCGCCGGTCGGCGTCGGTCAGCGGCTCGCCGGACCGGGACGACACGTCGAGGTCGTCCAGGACGAGCCGCGGCACGTCGAGCCCGGCCAGGCGGGGCGCGAGGGCGGCGTCGGTGAGCAGCGCCGCGGGCCGGGTCTCGCCGAGCATGTCGGCGAGCCGTTCGGCAGGCTGGTCCGGGTCGAGCGGCAGGTAGCCCGCGCCGGTCTTGAGCACCGCGAGCAGCGTCGTGACCAGGCGCGTGCCGCGCGGGAGCGCCACCGCGACCAGGCTCTCCGGTCCCGCGCCGTGCTCGACCAGCAGGCGGGCCAGGCGGTTGGCGTCGGCGTGCAGCTCCGCGTAGGTGCGGTGGTCCGCGCCGTGCACCACGGCGGTCGCGTCGGGGGTAGCGGCGGCCTGGCGGTCGAGCAGGGCGGTCAGGTGCACCGGTTCCACCGGGTGGTCGGTGGCGTTCCAGTCGACCAGGATGCGGTCGCGCTCGTCGGCGTCGAGCAGGTCGACCGCGTTGACCGGCCGGTCCGGGTCGGCCGCGATGGCCCGCAGCACGGTCCGCAGCCACTCCCCCATCCGCGCCACGGTGGCGCGGGTGAGCACGTCGGGCCGGTAGTCGAGGCGGAACGCCAGCCGCTCGCCGGGCAGGCCGACAAGGCTGATCGGGTAGTGCGTGGCGTCGCGGGCCTGGAAGTCGGTGATCCGCACGCCGTTGCCCAGCACGGGCGCGGTGTCGATGTCGACGGGGTAGTTCTCGAACACCATCGTGGTGTCGAACAGCTCGCCGTGGCCGGTGCGGCGCTGCACGTCGGCGAGGCCGACGTGCTGGTGCGCGATGAGCCCGGCCTGGCGGTCCTGCACGGCGGCCAGCAGGTCGCCCAGCGACTGCCCGGCGTGCCACGTGACGCGCACCGGCAGCGTGTTGATGAACAGGCCCAGCATGGTCTCCACGCCGGGCAGCTCGGCGGGCCGGCCGGACACCGTGCCGCCGAACACCACGTCGCGGCGGCCGAGGTAGCGGCCGAGCACCACGCCCCACGCGCCCTGGGCGAGGGTGTTCATGGTCCAGCCGCGGGCGCGAGAGGTGCGGGTGAGGGCGTCGGTCAGCTCGTCGTCCAGCTCGACCAGCACCCCGTCCGGCACGACGGAGGCGTTGTCGGCGGCGGCCCCGACGAGCGTCGGCCCGTCCAGGCCGGCGAGCACCTCGTCGTAGGCGGCCAGCGCGCCCTCGGTGTCCTGGCGGTTGAGCCAGCCCAGGTAGTCGCGGTAGGGGGTGACGCGGGGCATCGCCGAGTCGTCGCCCGCGTGCTCGTAGAGGGTGAACAGCTCGTCCAGGAACACCGGCGTGGACCAGCCGTCCATCAGGATGTGGTGCATGGTCAGCAGCAGCCGGTGCACCCGGCCGGGCAGCACGACCAGCACGAACCGCAGCAGCGGCGCGCGGGCCATGTCGAACCGGCGGGCGCGTTCCTCGTCCACCAGCGCCGCGTACTCGGCCTCGGGGTCGGCGCTGCCGGTCAGGTCGACGTCCCGCCACGGCGCGCGCACCTCGCGGCGCACCACCTGCACCGGGCGGTCGAGGCCCTTGTGCCGGAAGCCGACGCGCAGGTTGGCGTGGCGGCGCAGCAGCGCGTCGGCGGCGGCGCGCAGCGCGACCACGTCCACCGGGCCGGTCAGCTCGGTGGCCATCTGGACGGTGTAGACGTCCAGGCCGTCGCGGTCGTACAGGGCGTGGAAGAGGAACCCCTCCTGCAACGACGACAGCGGCAGGACGTCCTCGACTGCGGACTTCTTGCTCATCGGTCCAGGTCCTCGCTCTCGTCGAACTCGTCGTCTTCCAGCAGGTCCAGCTCGTCCTGGCTGAGCGGGACCAGGTCCACGTCGGACGGGGTGAGCCCGCCGGACGCGGTGGTCCGGACGTGCTCGACCAGCCCGCGCAGCGCCTCGCGCCACGCCGTGCCGAGGTCGGCCGCCTCGGCGTCGGCGAGCAGGTCCGCGGGCCACGCGAGGGTGGCGGCCAGGCGCGGGCCGTCGGCGGTGTCCTCGGTGACCGCCGTGATCTCCACGGCGTGCACGAACGGCAGGTCGTCGTGCCCGACGGGCGCGGTGAATCCGGGCGCGGGCAGCCACAGCCGGTCGCCGCCGGGTGCGGCGGTGTCGACGCGGCCGAGGTAGTTGAACGCGATCTGCGGCGCGCCCAGGCCCGCGAGCTTGCCCGCGGTGTCGGCGTTGAGGTGGCGCAGCAGGCCGTAGCCGACGCCCTTCTCCGGCAGCTCGCGCAGCTGCTCCTTGACCCGCTTGAGGGCGGCGCCCGCGGCCGGTCCGCCGGCCAGCAGCTCGGGCCAGCCGACGCGACCGGGGTCCAGCCGCACCGGGTGCACGCTGGTGAACCAGCCCACCGTGCGGGACAGCTCGACGTCCGGCACCACGTCCTCGCGGCCGTGGCCCTCGACCTGGAGCAGCACGGAGGTCTCCGCGCCGCGCCCGCGCCGTTCCCGCCACCGGGCGACGGCCAGGGCCAGCGCGGTCAGCAGCACGTCGTCCACGCCCGCGTGGAACGCCGCCGGCACCTCGGTGAGCAGCGGCGTCGTCTCCTCCGGGGTGAGGACCACCTCGGCGGTGCGGGCGACGCCGACCGTGTCCCGGGCCGGGTCGAGCGGACGCGCGCCCAGCAGCGGGTCCGGTCCGTCGAGCACGGCGGTCCAGTACGGCAGCTGGTCGGCGCGGGTCGGGTCGTGCGCGGCGTCGTGCAGCAGATGCGACCAGCGCCGCCACGACGTCCACACCGGTTCCAGCTCCGGCTCGCGGCCGGCCGCCAGGGCGTGCCACGCCTGGGCCAGGTCGGGCAGCAGGATGCGCCACGACACGCCGTCCACGGCCAGGTGGTGCACGACCAGGAGCAGGTCGCCGGGGTGCGCGGGACCCGCGTCGAACCACACCGCCTGCACGAGCAGGCCGCGGGCCGGGTCGAGGCGTCGCCACGCGGTGTCGGCCTCGGCCCGGACGACCGCGGCGCGCTCGGCCTCGGCCAGCCCCGTCACGTCGACGCGGCGGGTGAGGTCGGCGGCGCGGACGGACCCGCGTTCGGCGATCTCGTAGACCCACTCCCCCTCGTCGTCGCGGGCCAGGCGCGAGCGCAGCGCGTCGTGGTGGTCCAGCAGCGCGTCCAGCGCGCCCAGCAGCCGGTCCCGGCCGAGTTCGGCCGGCACGGCGACGAGCTGCGCCTGGTTGAACCCGTCGAGCGTGCCGCCGCTGTCGAGGAACCAGCGCACGACCGGCGTGAGCACGGCGGGGCCGCTGCCGGTGGCGTCGGGCACGAGCCGCGCGTCGGCGGGTTCGACCGCCACCAGGGCCAGCTCGGCGACGGTCTTGCGCTCGAACACGTCGCGCGGGGTGAACACCAGGCCGGCCCGGCGGGCGCGGCTGACGAGCTGGATCGAGCCAATACTGTCGCCGCCGAGGTCGAAGAAGCTGTCCTCCACGCCCACGTCGGGCAGGCCGAGCACGTCCGCGAACACGCCGCACAGCACCGCCTCGCGGGCCGTGCGGGCGCCGCCGGCGTGCGGGGTCGGGTCGGGCGCGGCGGGCGCGGGCAGCCCGGCGTGGTCGAGCTTGCCGTTGCGGCTCAGCGGCAGCTCGTCCAGCACCACCACCGCGGACGGCACCATGTAGTCGGGCAGCTCGGCGCGCAGCGCGGACCGCAGGGCCGCGGTGTCCAGCTCCGCGCCCGCCGCCGCGGTGACGTAGGCGACCAGGCGCGGCGTGCCGGCGTGGTCGGCGCGCAGCAGCACGGTGCAGGCGTCCACGCCGTCGTGGCGGCGCAACGCGGCCTCCACCTCGCCGGGCTCGACCCGGAAGCCGCGCACCTTGACCTGGCTGTCGACCCGGCCCAGGAACTCCACGTGCCCGTCGGGCAGGCGGCGGGCAAGGTCGCCGGTGCGGTACATGCGCTCGCCGGGCGCGCCGTACGGGTCCGGGACGAACCGGTGCGCGGTGAGCGCGGGCCGGTCGAGGTAACCGCGCGCGACGTTCGGGCCGGCCAGGTACAGCTCGCCCGGCACGCCGACGGGCGCCGGCCGCAGCCAGGCGTCGAGCACGTGGGCCCGGCTGTTGAGCACCGGCGTGCCGATGACCGGCGCCGGGTGGTCGGCCAGGTCGGCGATCATCGAGTCCACGGTGGACTCGGTGGGGCCGTAGAAGTTGAACGCCACCAGGCCGGGCGTGCCGCGCAGCCGCTCCCACAGGTGCGCGGGCACCGCCTCGCCGCCGAGCAGGACGACGGCCGGGAAGCGCTCGTCGCCGTCCAGCAGGCCGTGCGCGACCAGGTGGTCCACGTAGGACGGCGTCGTCTCGACGACGTCGATCCGCTCCCGGCGCAGGTGCGCGACGAGGGCGTCCGGGTCGCGGCGGGCGTCGTCGCCGATGACGTGCAGCTCGTGGCCGGCGAGCATCCACAGCACCGGGTCCCAGGACGCGTCGAACGCCACGGGCGCGGTCAGCGCGGCGCGCAGCCGGTCCTGGCCGAGGCGTCGGGCGACGACCGAGAACACGTGCTCCTGGTGGTGGCGCAGCAGGTTCGCCAGCGAGCCGTGCTCGACCACCACGCCCTTGGGCTGCCCGGTCGAGCCGGAGGTGTAGATGACGTAGGCCGCGTCCCGGGCGGTCAGGGGCCGGGTGCGGTCAGCGTCGACGGGCGCGGTGTCCGGGGCGTCGGGGTCGGTGTGGTCGGCGACCGAGTCCCGGATCACCAGGGCCGGGCGGGCGTCGGCGAGGATGGCGCGCAGGCGTTCCGCCGGGTGGTCGGGGTCCAGCGGCAGGTACACCGCGCCCGCCTTGAGCACGGCCAGCAGCGCCACGACCGTGTCGACCGAGCGGGGCAGCTCCACGGCCACCACGTCGCCGACCGCCGTGCCGCGGCGCAGCAGGGAGTGCGCGAGCCGGTTGGCGCGCCGCTCCACCTCGGCCGCGGTGAGCCGCACGTCGCCCGCCACCAGGACGCGCTGGTCGCAGCGGATCGCGGCGAACCGCTCGAACTCGGCGAGCACGGTCGGGTCCGGCACCGGGCCGACGGGTCCGACCGCGCCGCGGGCCAGGTGCTCGGCCTCGCCGGGGGCGAGCAGGTCCAGCTCGCCGACCCGCCGGGACGGCTCGGCCGTGGCCTGGTCGAGGACGCGGGCGAACCAGCCGGCCACGCGGTGCGCGGTGTCGGCGTCGAACAGGTCCCGGCTGTACTCCAGCTCGCCGTGCAGGCCCGCCGGCGCGCCGTCGGCGTCGTGCCGCTCGGCCAGGGTGAACGACAGGTCGAACTTGGCCGGGCCGGCGGGCAGGTCCACCACCTCGGGCGTCACGCCGGGCAGGTCCAGGTCCGGGTCGGCGTTGTTCTGCAGCGCCAGCAGCACCTGGAACAGCGGGTGCCGGGCCAGCGACCGCTGCGGCGCCAGCTCCTCCACCAGCCGGTCGAACGGCACGTCCTGGTTGGCGAACGCGGCCAGGTCCACGTCGCGGACCCGGTCGAGCAGGTCGGCGAACGCGGGCTCGCCGGACGTGTCCACCCGCAGCACGAGCGTGTTGACGAAGAACCCGACCAGGTCGTCCAGCGCCTCGTCCCGCCGGCCCGCCACGGGCGTGCCGACCGGGATGTCCGACCCCGCGCCGAGCCGCGTCAGCAGCGCGGCGAGCGCGGCGTGCAGCACCATGAACGGGCTCGCGCCGTGCTCGGCGGCCAGCCGCGCCACGCGGGCGTGCACGTCGGCGTCCAGGCTCAGCGGCACGGAGCCGCCCGCGTTCTCCGGCCGGCTCGGGCGCGGCCGGTCGGTCGGCAGGTCCAGCGCGTCGGGCAGGTCGGCCAGGCGCGCGCGCCAGTAGCCGAGCTGGGCCCGCAACGCGCTGCGCTCGTCGTCGTCCGAGCCGAGCACGTCGTGCTGCCACACCGTGTAGTCCGCGTACTGCACGGGCAGCGGCGTGAACTCCGGTGCGACGCCCGCGTGCCGGGCGCGGTAGGCCACGCCGAGGTCGCGCAGCAGCGGCGCGAGCGACCAGCCGTCGGCGGCGACGTGGTGCAGCAGCAGGAGCAGCACGTGGTGGTCGTCGGCGAGCCGGTACAGGCGGACGGCCACGGGCAGGTCGTCGGCGAGGGCGAACTTGTGCCGCACCGCCTCGGCTAGCTCGGCGGTCAGCGCGTCCCCGGTCGTGTCGACCCGCCGGGTGGCGGCGCTGAGCAGGGCCGCGGCCGCGGCCGGGTCCAGCACCGCCTGTCGCGGCGCGCCGTCGACCTCGGGGAACACGGTCCGCAGCACCTCGTGCCGGCCGACCACGTCGGCCACAGCGGCGAGCAGCGCCGCGTCGTCCAGCGCGCCGGTGAGCCGCACCGCCACCGGCACCGAGTACATGCCGCCGGCCTCGTCGAGCCGGTCCAGGAACCACAGGCGTTGCTGGGCGGCGGACAGCGGCACCACGTCGGGTCGGGGGCGCGCGGTCACCCGGGCGCGGGCGGGCGCTGCGTCGCGCAGGGCGCGGGCCAGCCCGGCGGGGGTCGGGTGCTCGAACACCGCGCGGATGGGCGCCTCCACGCCCAGCACCGCGCGCACCCGGCTGATCAGCCGCATCGCGAGCAGCGAGTGGCCGCCGAGGTCGAAGAAGCCGTCGTCCACGCCGACCTCGCCGACCCCGAGCACGTCGGCGAACAGGCCGCACAGCACCTGCTCCGCGCCGTGCGCCGCACGGGCCGCGGACGTGACGGGGGTGGCGGGCGCGGGCAGGGCGTGCCGGTCGACCTTGCCGTTGCCGTTGAGCGGCAACGCGTCCAGCTCCACCACCACCGACGGCACCATGTACGCGGGCAGCGCCTCGCCGACGTGGGCGCGCAACGCCGCCGGGTCCGCGGTCGCGCCCTCGGCGGGCACGACGTAGGCCACGAGGCGGCGTTCGCCGCGGTGGTCGGCGCGGACGGCGACCACCGCGTGCGCGACGTCGGGGCGCCGGGCCAGCACGGCCTCGATCTCGCCGGGCTCGATCCGGAACCCGCGCAGCTTCACCTGGTCGTCGGCCCGGCCGTGGAACGCGAGCCGGCCGTCCGGGCGGCGGCGGACCAGGTCGCCGGTGCGGTACATGCGGTCGCCGGGAGGCCCGTACGGGTTCGCCACGAACCGCTCCGCGGTGAGCCCGGGGCGACCGAGGTAGCCGCGGGCCAGGCCGGCGCCCGCCACGTACAGCTCGCCGACCGCGCCGGGCGGGGTGAGGTTCAGGTCGGCGTCGAGCACGTGCACGCGGGTGTTGTCCATCGGCAGGCCGATGGGCATGACCTCCGGGTCGGGTTCGCCGGGCCGGAGGGGGTGGCGGGTGGCGAACGTCGTGGTCTCGGTCGGGCCGTAGCCGTCCACCACGGTCAGGTCCGGGCAGTGCGCGCGGACCCGCGCCACTGCGGCGGCCGGCACCACGTCACCGCCGGTCCACACCTCCCGCACGCCCGCCAGGCAGGCCGGCGCCTCCTCGGCGACCAGCCGGAACAACCCGGCCGTGAGCCACAGCGCGGTGACGCGGTGGTCCGCGACGACCCGGCCGAGGGTGGCGATGTCCAGCACGCCGGCCGGGGCGACGACGACCGTGCCGCCGGACAGCAGCGGCGCCCACAGCTCGTAGGTGGCCGCGTCGAAGGCGTGCGAGGAGTGCAGCAGCACGCGGGCGTGCGCGGGCGTGGTGAACAGCCGGTCGGTGGCCAGCTCCACGACGTTGGCGTGGGTCACCGCGACGCCCTTGGGCACGCCCGTGGAGCCGGAGGTGTGCATGACGTAGGCGAGCTGGTCGGGGTGCGCCCGCCGGTGCAGCGGGCCCGCGGCGGGCGGCCGCTCGTCGGTGCGCACCACGTGCACCGGCGCGGTCAGGCCCTCGGGCAGCTCCGCGCGGTCGGTGACCAGGACGGGCGCGCCGAGGTCGGCGAGCACGAAGTCCAGGCGCTCCACCGGGTACGACTCGTGCAGCGGCACGTAGTAGCCGCCCGCCTTGAGCACCGCGAGGATCAGCACGACCAGGTCGGGCGACCGGTCCAGCAGCAGCGCGACGGGCGTCTCGGTGGTGACGCCCGCGGCGGCGAGGCGGTGCGCCCACCGGTTCGCCTCGGCGTCGAGCCGGCCGTAGGTGAGCGTGCCGCCGTCGAACGCCACGGCGGGCGCGTCGGGCGTGGCGGCGGCCTGGGCCTCGAAGCGGGCGGCCAGGGACGTGCCGCCGACGCGGCGGGCGGTGTCGTTCCAGGTGACCAGCTCGGCGTGCCGCTCCTCGGGGGTGAGCAGGTCGAGGCGGGCGACCGGCGTGCCGGGGTCGGCCGCGACGGCGGCGAGCAGCGTGCCCAGGCGGGTGACCAGGTGGCGCGCGGTGGCCTCGTCGAACAGGTCGAGGGCGTACTCCAGCGCGCCGGCCACGCCGGTCACCGCGCCGCCGTCGTCCCGGGTCTCGTACAGGTCGAACCACAGGTCGAACTTGGCGACGGCGGTGCGCAGGTCCGCCACGGCGACGTCGAGGCCGGGCAGCGCCACGTCCGGGTCGGGCGTGTTCTGGAGCACGAGCATGACCTGGAACAGCGGGTGCCGCGCCAACGAACGGCGCGGGTTCAGCTCCTCCACCAGGCGCTCGAACGGCACGTCCTGGTGCGCCAGCGCGGCCAGGTCCGTCTGCCGCACCCGCTCCAGCAGCTCCTTGAACGTCGGATCCCCGGACGTGTCGGTCCGCAGCACCAACGTGTTCACGAAGAACCCGACCAGGTCGTCCAGCACCTCGTCCGAACGCCCGGCCACCGCCGTGCCCAGCGGGACGTCCGTACCCGCGCCCAACCGCGTCAGCAGCGCGGCGACGGCGGCGTGCAGGACCATGAACACGCTGGTGCGGGTCTCGCGGGCGAGGTCGGCCAGCCGCGCGTACAGCTCGCCGTCCACGGTCAGCGGCACGCGTGCGCCCCGGTGCGACGGCACGGCGGGTCGCGGCCGGTCCGCGGGCAGCTCCAGCACCTCGGGCAGCCCGGCGAGCCGGTCGCGCCAGAACCGGACCTGGCGGGCGAGCGCGCCGTCCGGGTCGTCCTCGTCGCCGAGCGCGTCGCGCTGCCACAGCGCGAAGTCCGCGTACTGCAGCGGCAGCGGCGCGAACTCCGGCGCGACGCCCGCGTGCCGCGCCCGGTAGGCGGCCCCCAGGTCGCGCAGCAGGGGCGCGAGCGACCAACCGTCGGCGGCGATGTGGTGCACGACCAGCAGCAGCACGTGCTCGTCCGGCGCGGTCTCGAACAGCCACAACCGCCACGGCAGGCCGTGGGTCAGGTCGAACCGGTGGCCGGTGGCGGCGGTCAGCTCCTCCGCCGGGTCGGCGACGGCCGCGGTCTCCACCTGGTCGGGCAGCAGGCGCAGCGCCTCGGCGGGGTCCAGGACGAGCTGGGACGGTTCGCCGTCGACCTCGGGGTAGCGGGTGCGCAGCGGCTCGTGGCGGGTCACCACGTCGCCGAGCGCGGCCAGCAGCGCGGCGCGGTCGAGCGGTCCGGTCAGGCGCAGCGGCAGCGGCACGTTGTAGGTGCCGCCGGTCTCGTCCAGGCCGTGCAGGAACCACAGCCGGCGCTGGGCGGACGACAGGGGCACGACGTCGGGGCGCGGGCGGGCGGTGGGCCGGGAGCGCGCGGCGTCCGCGCCGGCCACGACGAGCGCGAGCCCGGCGGGCGTGGGGTGGTCGAACACCGACCGCAGCGACAGCTCCACGCCGAGCGCGGCCCGCACCTTGCTGATCAGGCGGGTGGCGAGCAGGGAGTGCCCGCCGAGGTCGAAGAAGCCCTCGTCCACGCCGACCCGCTCGACGCCGAGCACGTCGGCGAACACGGCGACGAGCAGCTCCTCCAGCGGGTTGCGCGGCGCGCGTCCGGCCGCGCCCGCCTCGGGTGCGGGCAGGGCGTGCCGGTCGAGCTTCCCGTTGGGCGTCAACGGCAGCGCGTCGAGGGCCACGAACGCCGACGGCACCATGTAGCCCGGCAACCGGGACTCGGCCGACGCCCGCAGCGCGGCCAGGTCCACGTCGGCGGGCGTCACGTACGCGACGAGCCGCTTGTCGCCGGGCCGGTCCTCGCGGACGACGACGGCGAGCGCGCCGACACCGCCGTGCCCCGCGAGGGCGGCTTCGACCTCGCCCAGCTCGATGCGGTGGCCGCGGACCTTCACCTGGTGGTCGCGGCGCTCCAGGAACACCAGCGAGCCGTCCGCGCGGCGCACCACGTAGTCGCCGGTGCGGTACATGCGGCGGCCCGGACGCGGCGCGAACGGGTCGGCGACGAACACGACGGCCGTGCGGCGCGGGTCGTCGAGGTAGCCGCGGCCGACGCCCTCGCCGCCCACGTACAGCTCGCCGGGCGTGCCGACGGGCACCGGCCGCAGCCGGTCGTCCAGCACGTACAGGCGGGTGTTGCGCAGCGCGCTGCCGATCGGCACGCCGTCGGCCACGTCCTCGGGCGCGGTGATGAACGCGTGGGTCACGTCGTCGGCGCACTCGGTGGGGCCGTAGGCGTTCATCAGCGGGATGCCGGGGAACGCGGCCAGCCACCGCTCGCACAGGTCGGCGGGCAGCGCCTCCCCCGTGGCGACGAGCAGCCGCAGCGAGCGCAGCGCCGGGCGGCCGCCGTCGGCGTCCCACAGGTCCAGCGCGGCGCGCAGCAGCGACGGCACGACCTCCAGCACGGCCACGCGCTCGGCGTCGGTCCGGTCGAACAGGCCGCGCGGGTCGGCGGCCAGCTCGCGGGTGACCACGCGCGCCGTGCCGCCCGCCACCAGCGGGGCGAGCATCTGCCAGATGGAGATGTCGAACGTCAGCGGCGCGTTCTGCACCACCGTGTCCTCTTCGGACAGGACGCAGTCCTCCACCTTGGCCAGCAGGTGGTTGACCATGCCCCGGTGGGTGACCATGGCCCCCTTGGGCTTGCCGGTGGACCCGGACGTGAACAGCACGTACGCCAGGTCGTCCCCCGCGCCCACCGGCTCGGGCAGCTCGTCGGCCACCTCGTCGCCGACCAGGAGCAGGCCCACGCTCCCGGCCGGCCCGTGCCGCTCGTCGCCCGCCGGCACGGCCGCGCCTCCGGCGGACTCGCGCACGTCGCCACCCACCGCAGGCAAGGCGGTGGCTCCGCTCGGCTCGTCGCCCACCGGCACGGCCGCGCCTCCGGCGGATTCACGCACGTCGCCGCCCACCACCGGCAAGGCGGTGGCTGCGGCCGGCTCGTCGCCCACCGCACCGCCCACCGGCAGGTCCACGCCCCCGGCCAGCGCCGTCGCGAAGGGCGCGACGGCGGGCGAGGCGAGCACCAACCGCGCGCCGCTGTCGGCCAGCAGCGCGCGACCGCGGGCGATCGGCGCGTCGGAGTCCACCGGCACGTAGGCCGCGCCCGCGCCGAACACCGCCAGCACGGACACCACGAAGTCGCGGCCGGGCGCGGTGGGCAGCGCCACCAGGTCCCCGCGGCCGACACCGGCGTCCCACAGCCGGCGGGTCAACGCGCCCGCGCGCCCGGCCAGCTCGGCGTAGGTGGTCGGTCCGTCGTCGTCCACCACGGCCACCGCGTCCGGCGTGAGGCGGGCGTGCTCCCGCACCCGGCGCACCACGCCGTCGGCGTCGTCCAGCGGCGCGTCGGTGCGGTTCCACCCGACCAGCGCCTGCTCCCGTTCGGCGGCGTCGAGCAGGTCGAACGACGCCAGCGGGGCCTCCGGGTCGGCCAGCAGCCGGTCCAGCAGCCGCAGCAGCCGGTCCAGGTGCCCGGCCACCTCGGGCTCGGTGTAGAGGAACTCGTTGCCGTCCAGGTCGATCCGCACGGGCTTGCCGTCGGACCGGTCGTAGGCGGTGATCTCCACGTCGTCGATCACGCCGTTGGACAGGTTGTGCGCGGTGACGCGGTGCCCGCCGAAGGTGACGTTGTAGTCGAACGGCATGATGTTGACCACGACGTTGGCGAGCTGGCCCGCGCCGCGCACCAGGCCGAGGTCGCGCAGCACGTCCTCCTGCCGGTACCGCTGGTGCTTGAGCGTGGCGCGGGCTTCCGCGGTGGTGCGGCGCAGCACGTCGAGGAACGTGGCGGCCGGGTCGAGGTCCACGAACAGCGCGAGGATGTTGCTGACCATGCCGGGCGTCTCGCGCAGCAGCTTGCTCTTGCGCGCCATCACCGGGAAGCCGACGGGCGTGGTGCGGGCCCCGGTGACCAGGTGCAGGTAGACGGCGGTGGCGGCGGTGAGCGCCATCGGCCAGGTGGAGGCGTTGGCCCGGGTCAGCTCCTTCATCCGGTCCATCAGCGCCGGGTCGACGTGCGCGGTGGCGCGGGCGGGCCGGGCGCTGGCGGGCGCGACGCCGGAGGTGAGGCCGACGGGCGCGGGCCGGTCGGCCAGGCGGGTCCGCCAGTGCTCCCGGTCGCGCCGGTAGGCGTCGGACGCGCGGTAGGCGGCGTCGTCGTCGAGGTACTGCTGGAGGGTGGCGAACGGGGTGGGCGGCGGCTCCTCGCCCGCGACGAGCGCCGAGTACACCGCGGCCAGGCGGTCGGTGAAGATGCGCCCGCTCACCCCGTCCGCGATGACGTGGTGGTTGCGCTGGTAGTACAGGTACCGGTCCTCGTCGACCTTGAACAACGCGTCGACCGACAGCGGTCCCCGCTCCAGGTCCATCGGCCGGTACAGGTCGTCGTCCATCCACGCGACCGCGTCACCGACGGGGTCGGCGCGGTCGGTGTGGTCGAAGAAGTGCAGGTGCGGGTCGGGGGCGAGGAACTGCCACACGCCGTCGGCGTCCTCGGTGAACCGCACCTGGACGGTCTCGGCCTCCAGCACGGTCCGGCGCAGCGCCTCCTCGAACGCCGCCACGTCCACCGCGCCGTGGATCTCCAGGTACTCCGACATGACGAACACGTTGTCGGGGTTCAACCGCTGGCCGTACCAGATCCCGAGCTGCCCCGGGGAGAGCGGCCACCGCCGCCTGTCCTCGCTCATGTCCCTGGTCCTCCCTAGCCCTGCCACCGACGCAGCACGACGACGGCGTTGTGGCCGCCGAAGCCGAAGGAATTGCTCATCACCACGTCCACGTCGTGCGCCTGCGCCTCGTGGGCGACGAAGTTGACGGCCGGGTCGATCGGCCGGTGGCAGTTGATCGTCGGCGGCACGAGCCCGCGGTTGATCGCCATCGCGCCGACGATCGCCTCCACCGCGCCCGCCGCTCCGATCATGTGCCCGGTCATGGACTTCGTGGAGCTGACCGGGATGCGCTCGACGTGGTCGCCGAACACGGCGCGGATCGAGTCCAGTTCGGACTGGTCGTTGAACACCGTGCTGGTGCCGTGCGCGTTGACGTAGCCGACGTCCTCGGGCGTGAGGCCCGCGTCGGCCAGCGCGCCCCGCATGGCGGCCCGCGCGCCCCGGCCCTCCGGGTGCGGCGCGGTCCAGTGGTGCGCGTCGGACGTGGCCGCGTAGCCCGCGACCTCGGCCAGGATCGTCGCGCCGCGCGCCAGCGCGTGCTCCTCGGACTCCATCACCACGATCCCGGACCCGGAGGCCATCACGAACCCGTCGCGGTCCTCGTCGAACGGGCGGCACGCCTCGGTCGGCGCGTCGACCCGGCCGGACAGCGCCTTGGCGTTGCCGCTGCCCGCCATGTCCACCCGGGTCAGGATGTTCTCCGCGCCGCCCGCGATCACCGCGTCGACCACGCCGTAGCGCACCCACCGCGCGGCCTCGCCGATCGCGTCGGTGCCGGACGCGCAGGCGCTGCTCAGCGCCCGGGTCGGCCCGGTCACCCCGAACGCCAGGCTGATCTCGCCCGCCGCGCTGTCGATGGCGCCGGTGACGGGCGCGAACGGGCTGACCGCGCGGGGCCCCTTCTCGTTGAGCACCACCACGTGCTCGCCGAGCGACTGCATGGGCCCGTAGCCGCTGCCGATGAGCGCGCCGACGCGGTGCCCGTTGTCCTCGGTGATCTCCAGCTTCGCCGTGCCGACGGCCTCGGAGGCGGCGGCGTACGCGTACTGCGCGTACGGGTCCATCCGGCGGAGCTGCTTGTGGCTGAGGTACTTCTTCGGCTCGAAGCCCTTCACCTCGCCCGCCAGGTCGGTGGGCAGGTCGGAGGCGTCGATGACGGTCACGTGCCCGATCCCGCTGCGCCCCGCGACCAGCGCGTCCCACGTCTCGTCGGCGGTGAGGCCGACCGGGGACACCACGCCCCAGCCGGTGATGACGACCCGCCTGCCGTGCCGTTCGGCCATGTGCTGCTCCTCGCTTCGATCGGGGGTCAGTCGGCGACCGGGAAGCTGCCGCCGAGTTCGTGGTCGGCGAACAACGCGTCTTCCAGGCGCGCGGGGACGTTGAGGACGACGACTTCGCCCTCCTGCGAGCGCCGCCAGGCGTCGGCCACGTCGGCGCGCAGCGACTCCTTGGTGACGGTCACCTGGTGCACGCCGCGCCACGCGGGGGCCTGCGCCGCGACGGCGTCGGGGTCCACCAGCGCCGTGCCCGCCAGGTCGCGGTTGTGCGGGCCGAGCTGGGAGTGCAGCCAGCCGTAGCCGCCGTTGCGCAGCACCACGTACAGCAGCCCCCGGCCGAGCGCGACGGCCGTCGGCAGGTCGGCGTCGAACAGGCCGAACGCGCCGTCGCCGACGAACGCGACCACCGGCCGGTGCTCCGCCGCCGCCTTCACGCCGACCGCCGCCGCCGCGCCGAACCCGAGGCTGGTCTGCTCGGACGGCACGACCGAGCCGGCGCCGTGCGCGCACTCGAACCGGGGGAAGCTGTAGGACCACATGTCCTGCAAGCCGTTCTCCTGCACCAGGACGCGGTCGGCGGGCAGCTCGGCGTCCAGCGCGGCCAGCACCTCCACCACGTGCAGCTCCGGCTTCGCGGCCAGGTCGGCCAGCTCGCGGCGGTGGTCGGCGCGCAACCGCTGGTGCACCTCGTCCACGCGCTTGGACCACTCGACCGGCGCGGTGTCCACGACCTGCTCCAGCCACGCGCGGCACACGTCCGCGCCGTCGCCCAGCACGACCGGGCCGGCGTACCCGGTGGCCACGCCGGCCGCGTCCACGTTGACCTGCACCACGGGCACGGTCGTGCCGAGGGCGGCGGGCCAGCCGTAGGTCGCGGTCTCCTCCAGCCGGCTGCCGAGCACGACCACGCAGTCGGTGTCGGCCCACAGCTCCTTGGCCCGTTCCGGGGCGTACAGGCCCGCCAGGCCGATGAACCGCACGGACGACTCGTCCACCACGCCGCGCCCGCTGGCCGTGCACGCGAGGGCCGCGCCCACGCGTTCGGCGAACCGCTCCACGACGCCGTCGGCGTTGCGGTGCCGCAGGCCGCCGCCGACCAGCACGATCGGGCGGCGGGCGGTGCGCAGCACGTCCAGCGCGACCGAGTCGTCGGCCACCGCGACCGCCGCCGGCCGTTCGACCGGCGGCGGGGGCGGCGGCACGGGCACGTCGACCTTGAGCAGGTGGTCGGGCACCTCCACGTACACCGGACCGGTCGCGCCGCTGGTGGCGACGAGGACGGCCCGGCGCACCGCGGGCGCCAGCCGGTCGGGGTGCTCGACCCGGGTCGCGGACTTCACCAGGGGCGCGATCACCGCCTGCTGGTCCAGCTCCTGGAACGCGCCGCTGCCGCGCCGCTCGGCCGCCGTGCCGCCGGACAGCAGCAGCACGGGCGCGCCGGAGGACGCCGCCTCCAGCAGGCCGGTCGCGGTGTTGGTCACCGCGGGGCCCTTGCCGACGAGCGCGACGCCGAGCGCGCCGGACCGCATCGCGTAGCCGGTGGCCATGAACACCGCGTTGCGCTGGTCCCGGCACACCACGAGCCGGACGCCGGCGGCGTGCAGCGCGTCGAGCGCGTCCAGGTCGTCGTCGGGCAGGCCGAACACGACCCGGACGCCCGACTCGGCGAGCAGCCGGGCCACGGCGTGCCAGGCGCCCCGGACGTTGCCCGGCTGGAGCTGCGCGGACATGTCGATCACCCCCATCTCCTCCTCGGCGGTCGTCAGGCCGTGCGGCCGGCGACGTCGGACGCGGCCGTGCGGTCGCCGCCGAGGTGGTCGGCGACGGCCTTCGAGATCAGCAGCGGCTCGGCGTGGCGCTTGCGGCCCAGCGAGACGTAGTTGGCGCGGATGCCCGTGCCGCCGAACGGCGCGTTGCCGTCCTCGATGTCGATCACGGTCTCGTTGAGGCTGACCGTGTGCCGCTTGCGGAGCAGCTCGACGGTCTCGGGCAGGTCGCCGTAGACCGTGGCGGCCATGGCCCGCTCCTGGAAGTACTGGTGGTCGAGCATGCCGTGCAGCCAGTCCGTCGAGGTGTACGGCACCACGTTGAAGATCGGCGCGAACAGCTCCGGCGGCGTCATCTTGGTGTCGGCGGGCCGGATCAGCACCGTCGGGCTGAGGTGGTCGTCCACGAAGTTGACCTCGCCGCCCGCGGCCAGGTGCTCGCGGCTGGAGCGCAGGTAGTCGAGCGACGCGTCGAACGCGTCCAGGTAGAACATGTGGCTGTAGTCGGCGTTGGGGTCGTCGAACCGGCCGTAGCGCAGGTTGTCCACCCGGCGGCAGAGCAGGTTGCAGAACTGCGCGCTGATCGAGGTGTGCACGAACACGACGTCCGGGCCGAAGCAGTCCTGCCCGGAGTTCAGCATCCGCACCCGCAGCAGCCCGTCCACGGCCTTCGGGATGTCGGCGTCCGGACCGACCACGAACGGGTTCACGCCCTGTCCGAAGTAGAGGAACATCTGGTCGCGGCGCAGGCCGGCGCGGATCTTCTCGGCGTTCTTGAACGTGCCGGTGAACACCAGCACGTCCGAGCGCGCGCCCTCGCCCTCCAGGAACTCGCGCTGGTCGGACCCGTCGAGCACGATCGGCAGGTGGTGCACGCCCGACAGCAGCTCGTGCAGCTTCAGCAGCTGGTCGGCGATGCGCCGCGACGGCCGGAACACCACGCGTTCGCTGTAGAGGCTGGGGATCGCCAGGTACAGCACGTAGCTGTAGAGCGGGATGTTCGACGGCATGAGCACGCCGATCTGGCCGACCGCGGGCGGCCGGTACCGGGCCACCTCGGCCGCCGCGCCCTCCAGGGCGGCGATCGACGCGTCGATCTCGCCGTAGGCGGTCTTGTAGCTCATCACCTGCGTGAGCAGGGACATCACCTCGGCGCGGCGCTCGCGCAGCAGGCGGGCGAGGTCCGTCAGCCGGGAGAGCCGGTCGGGGAACGGGATGGCCGACAGGTCGGCGTCGCCGTGGTCGCGGTCCTTGGGGAACACGCCCTTGACGCCTTCGAGCGCCACGGTGGACTCGGCGAGGTCGCGCAGCGCCTGCAGGTCCACCTTGCCGTTGCCGCCCAGCGGCAGGTCCTTCACCACGACCACGCGGTTGGGCTGCTCGTGCGCGGCGACGAACCGGGACACGGCGCGCTTCCAGTGCGCCACCGGCTGCCCGGTCGGGTCGGTGATCACGAACACGAGCTGGGTGCCGCGCTGCTCGTCCTCGACCGGGATCACCCGCACCGGCGCGCCGCACGCGCCCGCCTTCTCCGCGATGGCGTCGGGGTAGAGCGTGTGGCCGAAGCGGTGCACGGCCGACTTGCGGCCCAGCACGCGGACCTGCCCCTCCGGGGTCAGGTAGCCGATGTCGCGGGTGTGGAACTCCTGCCGCTCGACCTCGCGCACCCGGCCGCCGGGTTCGAGCAGGCCGACCATGATGTCGGGGGTGCGGACCACGACCTCGCCGACCTCGCCGGCCGGCGCGGGGTTGCCGAGCGGGTCGCGGACCTCGACCACGACGCCGTCCAGCGGCGTGCCGCAGTGGGTCGGGTCCTCGGTCGAGGCCAGGGCGATGTTGCCCGCCTCGCTGCTGCCGTACCCGTCGAGCAGGGTGGCCTGGAACCGCTTCTCGAAGCGGGCGCGCAGCTCGTCGCGCAGCGGTTCGCCGCCGACGCACCACATGCGCACCGAGCCGAGGTCGCGGGTGTCGCGGCGGTCGACGACGCGCAGCATCGTGTCGTACGTGGCGGGGACCGCGTCCACGACGGTCACGCGGTGCCGGGCGATCACGTCCAGCGCCTGGTCGACGCGCCGGCTGGGCGCGATCACGAGCGTGGCGCGGGCGTTCCACCAGAGCATGAGCATGGACAGCCCGTACTGGTGGGTGAACGGCAGCATCGGCAGCAGCACGTCGGACTCGACGTAACCCATGCGCCGCTGGGTGCGCTCGACGTTGCGCAGCACGGACGCGCCGGAGCGGACGATGCCCTTGGGCTTGCCCGAGCTGCCGGAACTCCACACCAGCAGCGCGTCGCGCCGCTGTGCCCACCGCGCGAAGGTCGGCTCGGGCACGTCCGCGACCGGGACGTCCAGCGCGGTCTTGACCAGCGCGTGCAGGTCGAGCAGCCCGGCCGCGACGCGGTCGAACGCCGGGTCGGCCTGGTCGGCGTCGGTGACGAACCACCGCGCGCCGGAGTCCACGACGTGCTCGGCGGCCTGCGCGGGCGGCAGGCCGGGGTCCACGAGGCCGACGGAGACACCCAGCTCCATCAGCGCGAACAGGACCACCACGAAGTCGTCGGAGTTGCGGGCCGACAGCACGACCCGATCACCGTCGCCGACCCCGCGTTCGCGCAGCACGCCCACGAGCGCGTGGCAGCGTTCGGCGACGTGCGCCAGGGGTGTTTCCCCGCCGTGTTCGTTGACAAGCATGGCTCTGCCCTCGTTCCTCGTTCATCGGACACCCACCGGGGCGTTGACGCGGAATGGACCCGGTCCGCCGGCACGCGAAATCCCGAAGTCGGGTATCGCATTCATGGCATGCGCCATTGCCGCGCGGACAGGCGTGGGCGGCTCACGAACCTGAACGTGAGCCGAGGCTTTCGGACACAATTCACCCGCAGCGCACGCGGGGGTGCCGGAATGAGCGCCGAGGCGCTAGGAGGAGGGCCGCGCCGCCCGTGGCGCACGCGCCGGACGGGGCCGGCGCCATCGGCGCGATCGGGGCGCACAACTCGGCGGAACGCCTGGCGAGGCGGTGTCCACCGCGTCGCCCGAGTGCCTGCCGGTAGTGCCCGCCTCACGTTTGTCCACCCCGCGCACCGCGTTCCCGAATCGTCCGGGAACGGCGGTGAACGGGCCCCTGGGACAGGAGATCGTCATCACTGCCGTCGTCCTCGATGGAAGTTCGCGCGCGGCCGGCGGACCACGCGTCACTGGTCTTGCGCACGCCGACCGGCGTGCCATCACTTCCCCGACCCCGGCGGACCGCGAGAAGTGGCCGATCACCGAAACAGCTTCGTTAA
Source organism: Actinosynnema sp. NPDC004786 (assembly GCF_053601135.1). NCBI lineage: Bacteria > Bacillati > Actinomycetota > Actinomycetes > Pseudonocardiales > Pseudonocardiaceae > Actinosynnema > Actinosynnema sp. NPDC004786. The sequence goes on from NZ_JBSGBG010000008.1 coordinate 122,086, forward strand.
GTTCTAACGGGCTGTGACCTGTTCCCGTTCATCAGCACCGACTACCTTGGCAACCGACGTGGGGGATCACAATCAGCCGATTGGCGCAGCACCACGGCAAAACCGTGTCAGAACGTTGAACGAGAACGGGCTTCACATTGACGGACGCGGCAAAGTAGCGATGCGCCGAGGGCCTGTCAAATCGAGCGCGCGGCCCGGCGTGAACAGCCGTGAACTTCCGGCACGGCCCGGTACCGGGCTAACATGGAGATATAGAAAGCATATAGGGGTCGCTGCCGGCCGCTCGTCGGGCGATCTTCACGTTAACTTTGCCGACAGGTCGTCCGCCGGGTGTCGCGCACGAGCGGGGCACCGATTGAGACGCGCCGTCGCATCCTCCGGGGCCCGACCTGCGAACCTCCGAAGTGGACGTGAGCCGGTGGTATGGGGTGGTGGGGGCGAACGAAAACACCGCGCCCCCGAGGGGACGCGGTGCCGGGAACGCGGTGGCGCGACGCCGCCGCGGTGATCAGTTCGCGGACGGCGGCGCACCGCCCGATCCGGATTCGCCCGACGCGGTTCCGGCGGTCCCGGAAGCGGCCTCGGCGGCGTCGGTGTCGGCGGGCGCGGCCTCGGCGGCGGTGTCGGCGGCCTTGGTGTCGGCGGCGGTGTCGGTGGCCTCGGTGGCTGCGGTCCCGCCGGCGGTGTCGGCGGCAACGGCGGTGCCTTCGGCGGCGGCATCGCCGGCGTCGGCGGTGGCCGTGTCGGCATCGGCGTCGGCGGTGGCGGTCGGGTCGGGGTCGGTCGGGCGTTCCACGGCCACCGACCACGGGCCGGCGAGCGCGGCGAAGGCGGCGACCGCCGTCACCACCGGCGCGGCCACGGCGGCGACCACGCCGGCCGTCACCGGGATGTCCAGCACCGGCTCGCCCTTGTCGTTGCGCACCACCACCCGGCGCGCGTTGCCCTCCTGCACGAGCTGCCTGATCTTGTCCGTCAACGCCTCGACCCCCGGCGCGCGACGATCGTCCTGCTCCGTCATCTGCTACTACCCCCTTCTCCCCGCCATCCTCCCGCGCGCCCGTCGCTCAGATCCAGTCGCGCCGCTTGAACAACCGGTACAACCCGGCCGACAGCAGCAGCATGGCGACCGTGGACACCCAGAAGCCCCAGGCCGTCCCGTACCCCGGGTAAGGCACGTTCTGGCCGTAGAACCCCGTCACGGCGGTCGGCACGGCGATGATCGCCGCCCACCCGGTCACCTTCTTCATGATCATGTTCAGCCGGTTGCCCTGGAGGTTGAGCTGGATGTCCCGGATGGTGGCGACCATGTCCCGCAACGACTCGGTCCACTCCGAGGCGCGCAGCACGTGGTCGTACACGTCCTGGTAGTACGGGGCCATCCGCGCGTCCACCACGGTGTGGTCGCGTCGGATCAACCCGTTGAGCACCTCCCGCATCGGCAGCACGACCCGGCGCAACGTCACCAGGGACTTGCGCATCGCCAACGCGCGCCGCTGCATGTCCGGGTCGTTCGGGGGCTCGGAGAACACCAGGTCCTCCAAGCCCTCGATGTGGTCGTCCAACGCCTGCACCGCCTCGAAGTGGCTGTCCACCACGAAGTCGAGCAACCCGTGCAGCAGGAACCCGACGCCGCTCCCGGCCAGGCTCGCCGACTCGTCCCACCGCCGCGCCACCGCGTCGATGTCGAACCGGTCGTCGTTGCGCACCGTGACCAGCGCGCGCGGCGTGACGAACGCCGACAGCTCCGCCGTGGTCAACCGGCCCGACACCCGGTCCAGGCTCACCGCATACGCGTTCACGAGCAGGTGGGTGTCGTACTGGTGCAGCTTGGGCCGCTCGTGCGTCCCCAGGGCGTCCTCCACGGACATGGCGTGCAGGCCCAGCTCGTCCGCGATCGCGGCCATCTCCGACTCCGACGGGCCGCACAGGTCCAGCCACACGACGGCGTCCTCGTCGGACAGCAGCCGGGACACCTCGGTGACCGGGAAGTCCTCCTCCGCGAGCACCCCGTCGCGGTACAGGCGGTTTCGTGGCACGTGATCCACCGTAGCGACGGACCGGCCGGACCGCGGCACGGCGACGAGCCGCCTCGGGCCGCCGGACGGACACGCGGCACGCCCCGTTGACGCCCGTTGTCGGGAATGTCCGGAAACCCCGGGCGCTCGATCCCGAAGCGCCGCAACGCCTCTTCCCGAAGCACGCGCCCCCTACCCGGCGCCGGGAAAGTACGGTGACGCAACCAACTGGCGTGGCGGGGACGAACGGGCAGGTCGGCCGGTGTCCCCGCGCTCCTCACGGCGGCGCCGGTTTGCCGACCGGCGGCGCGAGGAGCACGCTCCGGGGAGCACAGGAGGCGGACGATGTGCGGAATCACCGGCTGGGTCTCGTTCGACCGCGACCTCACCCGCGAGCCGGAGGTGCTGGGCGCGATGACGCGGACCATGGCGTGCCGCGGGCCGGACGCCTCGGGCACGTGGACCGACCGGCACGCCGCGCTCGGCCACCGGCGGCTGGCCGTGATCGACCTGCCCGGCGGCGCGCAGCCGATGACCGCGCGCACGCCCGGCGGCGAGGTCGCCCTCGTCTACAGCGGTGAGTGCTACAACTACGTCGAGCTGCGCGAGGAGCTGGTCGGCCTGGGCGAGCGGTTCACCACGTCCAGCGACACCGAGGTGGTGCTGCGCGGCTACCTGCGGTGGGGCGCGGCGGTGGCGGACCGGCTCAACGGCATGTACGCGTTCGCCGTCTGGGACGCCCGCGACCGGAAGCTCGTCATGGTCCGCGACCGGCTCGGCATCAAGCCGCTCTACTACTACCCGACCGCGGACGGGCTGCTGTTCGGGTCGGAGCCGAAGGCGATCCTGGCCAACCCGCTGGCCGAGCGCGTGGTCAACGTCGACGGCCTGCGCGAGTCGCTGGCCTACGTCTTCACTCCGGGCCACGCCATCTGGGCGGGCATGCGCCAGGTCGAGCCCGGCACGGTGGTCACGGCCGACGCCGGCGGCGTGCGGGAGCGCACCTACTGGCGGCTGGAGACCCGCGCGCACGAGGACGACCTGGAGACCACGGTCGGCCGCGTCCGCGAACTGCTCGACGACACCGTGGCCAGGCAGCTCGTCGCGGACGTCCCGCGCTGCCTGCTGCTGTCCGGCGGCCTGGACTCCGGCGCGTTGACCGCGCTGGCCGCGGCGCACCTGGGCGACGAGCGGGTGCGCACGTTCGCGGTCGACTTCACCGGCCAGACCGACCGCTTCACCCCGGACGAGCTGCGCGACACCCCGGACGCGCCGTTCGTGCGGGACGTCGTGCGGCACGTCGGCACCGAGCACGCCGACATCGTGCTCGACCCGAAGGGCCTGGCCGACCCCGAGGTCCGCCGTGCCGCGATCGTCGCCCGCGACCTGCCGATCACCCTCGGCGACATGGACTTCTCCCTCTACCTGCTGTTCAAGGAGATCCGCGCGCGGTCCACCGTGGCGCTGTCGGGCGAGTCGGCCGACGAGCTGTTCGGCGGCTACCGGCACATCCACACCCCGCAGGTGCAGCGGGCCCGCGCGTTCCCCTGGATCGCGTTCAACGTCGGGCCGCTGGACAAGGACGGCCACGGGCTGGACCGGGCGTTCCTGGACCGGCTGCGGCTGGAGGAGTACCGGGGCGACCAGTACGCGCGCGCGGTCGCCGGCGTCGAGCGCGGCGACGCCGGGGACGACCACGAGCACCGCATGCGGATCATGATCCACCTGCACCTCACGCGGTTCCTGCGGTGGCTGCTGGACCGCAAGGACCGGCTGAGCATGGCGGTCGGCCTGGAGGTGCGGGTGCCGTTCTGCGACCACCGGCTGGTGGAGTACGTCTACAACGCGCCGTGGTCGTTCAAGAACTACGACGGGCGGGAGAAGAGCCTGCTGCGCGGCGCGGTCGAGGACGTGCTGCCGCACTCGGTCGCCTGGCGGGTCAAGAGCCCGTACCCGTCCACGCAGGACCCGTACTACGTGCGGCAGTTGCAGGAGCAGGGCAGGGAGCTGGCCGCGCGGCGCGACCACGAGGTGTTCGGGCTGGTCGACCGGCCGTGGCTGGAGCGGGCCTGCGGCCTGGAGCCGGCGGCCGTCGACCGGGTGACCCGGCTCGGCCTGGAACGGGCGCTCGACTTCGCGCTCTGGCTCGACGTCCACCACCCGCGGCTCGTCCTCGCCTGATCCTGGGAGTTCCCGGTGGACCGGTCGCGGCGACCACGGTCGCGGGCCGCTCGCCGCGCGGGGCGGGCTCGACGTGGTGCCGCTGGGGGTCTCGCCGGCGGGCGTGGTGGTGCTGGGCGCGGTGCTGCGGCGCGGCGGGGGCGGGCTGTTCGGCCGCGGCGCGGTGGCGGCGGTGGCCTTCCCGGCCGGGCTCGTCGCGGTGACGTGGTGGGCACGCGGCACGCCGGCGCTGCGGCCGTCCGGCGGCGGGGCCTCGGTCTGCGGTGCGCCGACCGCCGGCGGGTTGGGTCGGAACGGACCGCTCGACGTGGGCTTCTCCGTGCCGGTCGGGTCGACGCCGCTGATGGCGGTGGGCTTGGTGGCGGTCGTCGTCGGGGTGTGCCGGGTGGCCACGCGGTCCCGGGCCGCCGACGGGGTGCTGCGGGCCGTGCTGTGGGCGTTCGGCGGGCTGCTCGGCGCGGGGTTGGTCGTCGCGTGGGGGTGCGGCGGCCGGGGGGTGTGCTGCTGCTCCTGCCGTCCGCGGTGTTCGGCGTGCTGTCGCTCGGGCTGGGCGTGCCGTGGACGTGGGGCTCGGACGGCGCGCTGTCGTGCGTCCTCCGCCCGGGACCGCCAGTCGGACAAGGTGACCGGGCTGTCGCTGGGGGCCGACGACTACGTGACCAAGCCGTTCCACCTGGAGGAGTTGATCGCCCGCATCCGCGCGATCCTGCGCCGGACCGCGGGCCACCACGCGGACGTGCTGACCGTGGGCACGGTGGCGTTGGACGCCGAAGGGCACCAGGTGACGCGGGCGGGGCGGCCCGTCCGCGTCTCCTCCACGGAGTTCCGGCTGCTGCACTACCTGATGGAGAACGCCGGGCGCGTGGTGTCCGTACGTGATGCGGGAGCCCGCGCGGTGACGCGCTTCTCGTTGCGGGCCAGGCTGTTGCTGCTCACCGCGGGCCTGCTGCTGGTCGGGCTGGTCCTGGTCGGCGCGGTGGTGGCGGACCAGCTGGAGCGCTACCAGCTCGGGCGGATCGACGCCCAGCTCCGTTCGTTCACCGAGATCATCGACGGCGTGAGCGCGCAGGGGCCGCCCGAGGTGCTGTACCGGATGGGCGCGATGCCCGACCGCGCCGACGTCGACCAGGCGATGCGCCGCATCGACCGCGAGGCGACCAGGCTGACCACGCTCACCGAGGACCTGCTGCTGCTCGCCCGGCTCGACGAAGCGCCGGAGGGACAACTCGACCGCGCCCCGATGGACCTGCGGACGCTCGCTAACGACGTCGAACTGGAGACCGCCGCGGGCGAAGGCGCGTGCTTCCGCCTCACCCTGCCGCTGTCCGACCAGCCCTGAACCGACACGGACCGGCCTGGCGGGAACCGGCAACCGACCACCACTCCGGACCACCGACCCCGCACTCGCGCCAGGCCAAACCAGCACCGCCCGGAACCGCGCCGAGCCGCGCCGGGATTGGCCGGACCGGGCCACGCCGGTCCCGGCCCGGCCCGGCCGGGCCGGGCCGGGCCGGACGAGGCAGGGCAGGCGGGACCGGACGAGGCAGGGCGGGGCCGGGCAGGGGGCGAGGCAGGGCCGAGCGCGGTCGGTCGGATCGGGGTGGGCACCGGTGTTCGCCACCTGTTCGCCTCGGCGCGACCAACGGCGGGTTGACGGCGTCACGCGCCGGCCGGGAACCTCGGAGCCGGCCGATGATCTCCGCGTCACCGGCCGCCTCCGCCGCCCGTGCCACTCGACCCCCGGATGGAAGGCATGGTCGCCGTGACCGCCACACCGCCCCGCACGACCCCCAGCGCCGCACGAACCGCCACCAAGTCGCTCACCGCCCTGCTCGCCGCGGTCCTGCTCGCGGTGCTCGTCCCCGGAGCCGCCTGGGCCGAGCCGCCGCAAGCCCTGCCCGCGAGCCACGCGGCCGCCGACGGCAAGTGGCAGCCCGCGTTCGACTACGACACCGACGGCTGCTACCCCACGCCCGCCGTCTCGCCCTCCGGCGCGATCGCCACGGGCCTGAAGAACTCCGGCGCGCTCAACGGCCAGTGCCGCGACCAGTCCGACCTGGACAACACGAACTCCTACTCGCGCTCCAAGTGCAACAACAACTGGTGCGCCTACCTCTACGACCTGTACTTCGAGAAGGACCAGGCCGTGCCGGGGATCGACTGCTGCGGCCACCGCCACGACATCGAGCACGTCGTCGTGTGGGTGAGCGGCGACCAGGCGCAGTACGTCTCCACCTCCGCGCACGGCCGGTACTCGACCTACCCGCGCTCCCAGGTCGCGTGGGAGGGCACGCACCCGAAGATCGTCTACCACAAGGACGGCCTGAGCACGCACTGCTTCCGCCTCGCGGGCGCGACCGAGCAGCCGGAGAACCACTACGGCACCTGGCAGTACCCCGACCTGGTGAGCTGGGACCACTTCCCCGCCGGCATCCGCGACATCCTGGTGAACGCCGACTTCGGCAGCGCGAGCCTCGCCATCAAGGACGGCGCGTTCGCCTACAACCTCGCCCAGGCCAAGCCCGCGGGCATCCCGTTCGACCCCAACGCCTGAACCGCCATCGCCGAACGACACCCGCTCCGGGCACGGGCGTGCCAGGTCCCGCAGGGGCGAACCCCTCGACCCGGCCGCCGCGTGCCCGCGCGGTCACGGACCACCCGTGCGACCTCAGTCGTACTTGTCCTGGTTGAGGAAACGGGCGAAGCCGCGCCAGGAGTTGGGTCCCATCACGCCGTCGATCGGGCCGGTGTACCCCCACCGCGCGGCCAGCCGCTGCACCGCCGCCCACGTGTTCGGGCCGGGCACGCCGTCGATCGGACCGGTGTAGCCGTACCCGCGCATGGCGCGCTGCAAGGCCGCGTACGTGTTCACGCCGGGGACGCCGTCGATCGGACCGGTGTACCCGTGCTCGATGCGCAACCAGTTCTGCGCGCGCTTCCACAGGATCGCGCCGGGGACGCCGTCCTGCTCGGTGGTCGTCTTCGGCAGGCCCGTGCCGCTGCCCAGGTAGGTCAGCGGGTTGATGCGCGTGCCGCTCGGGTTGATCATGTGCCAGTGCACGTGCGGCCCGGTGGACGAGCCGGAGCCGGGTGCGCCCGGCGCGCCGCCGGACAGCCCGACGACCGCGCCCATGCCGACCCGCGTGCCGTTCGCCAGCAGGAACTGCGACAGGTGCATGTACTGGGTGCGGTAGCCGTTGTCGTGCTGGATGGTGACGGTGTGGCCGCCGGTGCCGTTGTACGGGATGTTGGTCACCACGCCGCCGCCCGCCGCGGGCAGCCGCGTGCCGACGGGCATGCCGTAGTCGATGCCGCCGAGCGAGCCCCGGTTCAGGTGCTCCTGCCAGGTCCCGGTGATCCCGTAACCGCTGAACGGGTTGTAGAACCCCGGCACGGCGGCGTCGGCCGGCCGCGCCACGACGCCGACCGCGGTCACCACCCCGGCCGCGACCGCTCCGTGCAGGAGGGAGCGCCTGCTGATCCAGTCGTTGGTCACGTGCCGAACGTAGGGGCGGCGCGGACGTGCGGGCATCGTGCGTTCGACCGACGGCCGTTCGCGCGCGATGCCGCCGGATCGACCAACGGGCGCGCCTCAGGCCGACCAGGGCGCGCCGGTGCCCGCCATCCCGGTGTAGAACGGGTCGCCTTCGCCGATCTCGCCCTGCGCCACCGTGCGGCGGGTGAACGCCGAGGCGTAGAGCGCGGCGACGAACTCCACGGTCATCCGGGTGTCGGCGGTGGAGACCGGCGGCGTCGCGCCGGTGTCGAGGGCGTCCAGCACGGCGGCGAACTGCGCGGTGTGGCCGCTCGGCGTGTCCCGGGGGCCGGTCTCCCACGCCGCGGCGGCACCCGGCGCGGTCGGGGCCTCGGTCACCCGCCAGTGGGCGTCGGTGTAGCCGTAGAGGTGCTCCAGGTCCACCGTGACGCGCTCGAAGTCGAACCGGAGCCGGCTGGTCTGCCGGGGCGAGACGAGCGAGTTGACCACGGTGGCGACCGCCCCGGAGGCGAACCGCACGAGCGCGGCGGACACGTCCTCGGTGTCGGTCGGCCTCGCCTGGCGGGCGGCGATGGCGGTGACCTCGGTCCACGGGCCGAGGATCGACAGCAGCAGGTCGAACTGGTGGATGCCGTGGCCCATCGTCGGCCCGCCGCCCTCGGTGTCCCACCGGCCCCGCCACGGGACGGCGAAGTACTCGTCGTCGCGGAACCACAGCGTGTTCGCCGACGCCAGCAGCGGCCGGCCGAACGCGCCCTCCGCCACCAGCCGCCGCAACCGCACCGCGCCGGAGCCGAACCGGTGCTGGAACACGGTCGCCACCGGCACCCCGGCCTCGGCCTCCGCCGCGCGCAGCCGGTCGAGGTCGGCGAGCGACAGCACCGGCGGCTTCTCGACCACGGGCACCGCGCCCGCCGCCAGGCACTCCAGCGCCAGGGCCAGGTGGGTGCCCGGCGGCGTGCACAGGTGGACCACGTCGGGCCGCTGCGCGTCGAGCAGGTCGGCGAGACCGGGGTACGTCGGCACGTCCCACTTGGCGGCGAACGCGGCCGCCCGGCCGGGGTCGAGGTCGACGGCCCCGACGAGCCGCGATCGCCCGGCCTGGTCGGTGATCGCCTCGGCGTGGGCGCCCGCGATCGCGCCCGTGCCGACGATCGCGCAGGAGTAGGTGCGACTGGTCACGGAAGGGTGCTCCTCATCGGCTGCCGGGTGGGACGGTGGTGCGCTGCCGGGATGGGTGGTGCGCTGCCGGGGCGGCCCGGTCACGGCGGCGCGACCGGCCACGAGAGGGCTCCCGCGACGCCCGGTCGCAACCGGTGTCGCACGACGGCCGGTCGCCGCCGGGGTCGGGCGGCGACCGGTCACCGGAACGGTCTCGCGGCGGCCGGTCGCAACCCGTGTCGCCCGGCGATGGGTCACCGGAACGGTCCGGCGGCGGCCGGTCGTGACAGCCGAGCCGGTCATGGCAGGGGTCTCGTGACGACCGGCGGGCTCGTGAGCGGCACGGCCCCGGCGGCGGTGTGCGGGCGCAGGCGGCCGCACATGCCGAACACCGGGCCGGTCTCGTGGTCCGGCGACCGGAACACCGCCGCGCGGTCGAGGTGCCCGGCCAGGCCCGCGGCCAGGTCCGTCGTCACCGCGAGGCCGGCCTCCGCCTGCCGCAGCGGGCCGTCGCGGACGATCGCCGCCCACCTCCCGGCCCGAGCCCGCACCAGCGCGGCCGCGGCGGCGTGGAACTCGCGCAGCGGCCCCTCGTCGCCGTCGCGGAGCGCGTCCCGGATCGGCAGGTAGCCCCGCACCGCCAGGTCGCGCCGCCGGCGGGCGGCCGCGGCGCGCTCGGCCTCCGTCCCCCGGTCCGGCAGGGCCGCTGCGGCGCGGTAGCGGTCCGGGTCCGCGACGACCTCCGGCGGGAACGTCATCACCGCGTCACCGGCCTCCGGCAGCCCCGCGTTGTCCATCAGCACGACCACCCGCAGCCCGCCGCGGTTGACGGCCCGGTGGACGGTGCCCGGCGTGAACCAGACCACCGAGCCGGGTTCGAGCGGGATCTCGTGGCAGCCGCCGGGGTTCAGCGCGTGCAGCTCGCCGCGCCCGGCCACGACCACGTAGCACTCGGTCGAGGCCAGGTGCAGGTGCGGGCTGCCGCCGACCAGGCCGTCGGGTGCGGCGTCGTCGTAGACGTCCAGGAACGACAGCGACGTCCCGCCGGGGAAGCCGCTCACGCCGACGCCTCCCGGCGCAGCACGTCCCGGACGGCGTCGGCCAGCGCCTTCGCGTCGTCCACCCCGCCGTCCGCCACCCCGGCCCCGTAGCGGAACCGCACCGCGTCGCCGTCGGCGAGCACCAGCTCCTCGCTGAAGAACGGCGCGGGGTTCAGGCACGCGAACTCCTCGGACCGGACGAACCAGCGCGGCGGGTGGTGCGGGTTGTCGACGTGGTCCACCATCAGGACCAGCGACTCCGCGTCGTCGCCGTCGTGCCGGCCCGCGAAGGCCATCCACTCGCCCCGCGAGCCGCGCCACTCGCCGCCGCCCACGCCGTCGGGCGTGACCACGGTCCCGCCGGTGAAGGAGCGCGGGCCGCGCCAGAACAGCCCGCCGTAGCCGGCGTTCTCCCGGCCGTGCGTGGTCGGCGAGCCGAACGCGAGGTCGCCGCCCGAGGTGTTGGTCATCCCGGTGTCGAAGGTCAGCGCCCACGCCGCGTCGGACAGCAGGGTCGCGGTGATCGTCCGGCGCTCGGCGAGGACGACGCGCCCGGACTGGGTGATCCAGTCCAGCTCGTGGGTGAACGACGCGGTCCCGCCGTCCGCGCCGCTGTCGACCACGCGGCGGTGCCGCTGCGTGCCGTTGTTGTCCAGCTGCACGTAGGACCGCCCGCGGACGTAGGTCGGCCCGCCCCAGAAGTTGTCGTCGCCGACGTGCGGCAACGACCACGCGATGCCCTTGTGCCACACGTGGTCGTGCGGCCGGAACAGGCTCACCACCCGACCCGACCGGGTGCGCAGCGGGTGCAGGAACGGCTTGGGCGACTCCAGCGTCGGTGTGTCCGGGACGTAGACGTAGCGGAAGAGGTCGACCTCCCCGTCGCCGACGGTCAGCGAAGACCCGACCTCGTGCCGGACCGCGAGTGCGCTCAAAGGTCCCTCTCCTCGCCGTTGGGAAAGCGCTTTCCCAGCAGTATCGAGCCCCGCCGGCCGCTCGTCAAGGCGGACCACCCCGCCGGAGGGCGGCGTGCCCGGCGGTCGGGAACGGCGGACCTCGCGCCCTGCGGTCGGGAACGGCGGACACCGCACCCGGCGGTCGGGAACGGCGCGCACCGCACCCGGCGGTCGGGAACCGGTCAGACCGCGCCCGGCCGTCGGGAACCGCGGCAACCGGCCACACTGCGCCCGACCGCGGGGAACCGGCGCGCAACCGATCAGACCGCGCCCAGCCGCAAGCCCCGGACGACCGAGCCGGGCGCGATGTTCATCGCTTCGAGCCGGGTCTGCCCGGCGGACAGCGTGAACCGGCTGAAGCACCCGGTGTCCCACCGCAGCCGCCGCACGCCCTTCAGCTCCGCGCCCAGCGCCCGTTCGACCAGCCACGAGTGCGGCCCGCCGTGGCCCACGACGAGCACCCTCCGGCCGCCGTGCCGGGCGGGGAGCCCGTCGAACAAGGACAGCGCCCGCGCCCGCGCGGCCTCGTAGGACTCGTCCGGCGGGAGTTCCACCAGGTCGCCGTCACCGCCGACGATCCCGTCGGCAACCGCGCCCAGGTCGCGCCGGATCTCGTCGTGGGACCTGCCGACGAGCCGGTGGAACACGCGTTCGCGCAACGCCGGCGCGGTCTCGACCTCGACGTCGAGCCCGGCGCAGGCGAGCCGGGCCGTCTCCGAGGCCGAGGCGAAGTCCGAGGTCAGGACGACGTCCGGGCCGAACCGCCGGACCGCCGCCCGCGCGGCCAGCGCCTCGCCGCGGCCCACGGCGGAGAGCGGCGTCGTGAACGGGTCCGGGTAGGTCCCGTCCGGGTGCTCGGGCTCGCCGTGCCGGAGGAAGAGCAGGTCCACCTCGTGCCCGGCGGGGTGGTCGTCCGGCGGCGCGGTCCGGGCGGGCCCGATGAGGTCGAGCACGTCGTCGCAGACCTCCTCGGGAGCCTTCCCGCGGATCCCCAGCGACACGCCGACCGGCCGGAACGTCGAGTGCAGCAGGTGGATCCGGTCGGTGTCCATCCGCTGGAGCGGGTCGCGGAGCGCGTTGCGGTGCAGCAGGTCTTCGACGTCGGCGGTCAGCGAGATCGTGACGAGCCGGTGGCCCCGCCGCTCGAACCTCAACGCCTGGCTCGCGAGGAACCCGACGTCCTCGAACACGCCGTCGATGATCGGCAGGAACCCGCTGTCGCAGTAGGACAGGGCGAGGTCCAGGCAGGCGACCTCGGACGCGGCCAGCGTGAACGCGGTGAAGTCGCGCGGGTGGGCCAGGTACCGCACCGAGTCGTCGGACACCCGGACCGACGGGGGCAGCGCGTCCCTCAGCAAGGCCGCCGTCGTCGTCTTCCCCGTTCCCGGAAGGCCGCGGATCAGCACCGCGAGCTGCGGGCCCACATCATCACCTGTCCCCGGGTCCCGCCGAACGTCCGCCGAGCCTAGCGACACGGCGGGAACGGCGAGCGGGAATTACCGGCAGGGCGACGTCACCCCGACGGGACCGGGGACGGCGTGAACGTGGCGCCGGCCTCCGCCGCGACGGCGCTACGGCTGTTCCGCGACCTTGATCTCGCCCTTGACGATCTGCGCCTTGTACCCCTCCAGGATGCCCTGGAGCTTCGCGTCGACCTTCCCGCCCGACGTGGCGTAGCCGATGCCGTCCACCTCGAGGTCGAACACCGCCGGCAGCGAGGCCAGGTCGTCGCCGGCGGCGGCCTTGACGAAGTCGTACACGGCCACGTCGACGCGCTTGAGGCTGGACGCGACGATCACGTCCCTGGAGTCCGCGAGCGCCGGCTGGTGGTACTGGTCGGCGTCGCACCCGATCCCCAGCACGCCCGCCTGCTTCACCGCGGAGAAGACGCCGATGCCCGACGCGCCCGCGGCCGGGTAGAGGACGTCCGCGCCCTTGTCGATGAGGCCCTTCGCGGCCTCCATCCCCTTCGCCGGGTCCTGGAAGCCCGTGAAGTCGGTCGCCGGCGTGAGGTACTTGGTCTCGACCGCGATGGTGGGCGCGGCGGTCTTCGCGCCCTGGACGTACCCGGCCTCGAACTTGCGGATCAGCGGGATGTCGACGCCGCCGACGAAGCCGACGTGGCACTTCCGGCTGTGGTACGCGGCCACGACGCCGGCCAGGAACGCGCCCTCCTGCTCGGCGAACACCAGCGGCGTGACGTTGGCCGCGCCGGGCACGGCCGAGTCGACCAGGCCGAACCTCACGTCCGGGAACTCGGGCGCGACGACCTTCAGCGACTCGGTGTAGGCGAAGCCGACGGCGACGATCGGGTCGAAGCCCTCGCGCGCGAGTTGGCGCAGGCGGGACTGCTTGAGCGACTCGTCCTCGTTCGGCGCGGCGGACAGCTCGCGGGTGTTCTCCGGCCGGATGCCGAGGTCCTTGATCGCCTGGTCGAACCCGGCGGCGGCGAGGTCGTTGAACGACGCGTCACCGCGGCCGCCGATGTCGTAGGCCAGACCGAGCTTGAGCGCGCTGCCGTCGATCCGCTCGCCGTCGGCGGGCTTGCCGCTGCCCGGGGTCGCGGCGCCGGAGTCCGCGGGCGCGCTCGGCGGCGTCGCGAACTCGCAGCCGGCGCCGGCGGCGGTGGTCGACCCGGCGACGCCGCCCCCGGAGTCCTTCGCGCAGGCGCTCACCACCATGACACCGCTCAGCGCGATCGCGGCAACAGCGGTCCCGAACCTCCGACGGCGCAACGCCTCGTCCTCCCTGCTCGTAGCGCGGGCACTCCCCCGGATGTCGTAGCGGGGGGCCGGCGCGACGAACCGTACCTTTTCGCGGCGGCCGCGCGGACGGGCGTTCACCTGCTGGGAACCGAGGGGCCGGCGGCGACGCCGGCCCCTCGGCCCGCCCTCAGGCGTAGGTCGCGGTGAACTCGTCGGTCACCGTCGCGTTGTCGACCGTGCCGGTGGCCTTGACGGTCACGGTGCCGCCCGGGACCGACGCGGCCCGCGTGTTGAACGACTGGTACGCCGCCTTGCCGGGGGCCACGTCGGTGACCGTGCGCGAGCCGTACGCCGTGGCGATCTCGACGGTGAGGGGCACGTCCGCGGTGTTCACGGCGTTGACCGCGACGTAGGTGTTGGCGCCGATGCGCCGGGTGGACGCCTCGACGTCGAGCAGGCGCGTGGTCGACAGCTCCCGGTTGGCGGAGGCCGCCTTGGACACGACCGCCGCCCGTTCGGCCGCCGTGAACGTGCCCGCGGCGACGAAGGCGTCGGCGAGGGCCGTGACCGCGGCGACGAACGCGCCGTGGTCGGCGAACGGAGCCTGGTCCCAGAGCAGGTCCAGGAACGTCGGGCCGTCGTCGCCGGGCGAGGTGATGCCCTGGACCGGGACGTCGTAGTTCGGCAGGCCGTCGTCGCGCTTGCGGTTGGGCACGCCGGTGTCGATCGAGCCGAACACGATCGAGGGTTCGACCCGGCGGAAGTAGGAGGACGCCGGCTGGTTGTCGCTGATGTGGTAGGGCCGCAGCGTGAACCCGCCCGCGGTGAACGTCTGGTCCCCGGCCGTCGTGACCGACGCCGCCGTGATCGCGGCGCGGCCGTAGTCGCCGTCCCGCTTGAGGTGGCGGTACAGCGACAGCTCCCGGAACCCGCCGCCGCCCGGGTTGCCGGTGATCTGCAACAGCACCGGCCCCCAGAAGACCGCCTGGGTGTCGGGCCGGTCGGGGGCCCGCTCGATCCGGATGGCGAACGGCATCCGGATCTCGACCACGTCGCCGCGCGTCCAGTCGCGGCTGAGCGTCACGTACGTGCCGGGCCGGGCGTCGAGGCTCTGCGCCCGACCGTTGACCGTGACGAAGAAGCCGCGTCGCGCCCAGGCGGGCACCCGCAGCCTCAGGTCCAGCCGGCCCGCGCCGTCCACGGTGAGCTTGGTGCGGTCCTGGCGCGGGAAGGCGGTCTCCTGCGTGACGGTGAAGCCCTTCTCGGCCCACGTGAGCGTGGCGGGCACGTACAGGTTGACCCACAACGCGCTGCCGTCGGCGTCGCGGAAGAAGACGGTCTCCTGGTACTTGGTGTGGTTCTCCAGGCCCGTGCCGCCGCAGCACGTCCCGGTGTTGCCGTAGCTGCGGGTGGCGCCCGGGGCGACGGGTTGGAAGTAGGTCACCTGGGGGTCGGCGGTGCCGGTGGTGTCGGCCCGCGACCCGGTGATCATGTTGAACAGGCCGCGCTCGTAGTAGTCCATGTACGCCGGGTCGTGCTCGTGCAGGAACAGGTTGCGGGCCAGCTTGAGCAGGTTGTACGTGGTGCAGGTCTCCGCGCCGCTGGTGGCGATCGCGTTGGCGATGTTGCCGCGGTTCTGGAACAGCTCCAGGTTGTTGTTGGAACCGGGGTAGTTGCCGCCCACGCCGCCGTGGGCGAACGTGCGGTGCGGCACGACCATGCCGAAGAAGTTCTTCGCCGCCGTGAGGTACTCGTCCCCGCCGCCCCGCTCGTAGACGCTGACGTAGCCGATGAACTGCGGCAGGTGGGTGTTGGCGTGCAGCCGCTCGGGGCGGCGGCGGCCCGGCCGGTTCTGCGGGGTGACCACGAGGATGTCCCGGTTCTCCACGGTCGCGCCGAACAGCGACTCCCGGTTGTCGAAGCACTTGGCGGTCTCGAGGTGCTTCGGGTCGCCGGTGAGGTGGCCGATCTCCGGGAAGACCTCGTTCGCGCCGCCGAACTCGCCGCCGATGTAGAGGTCCCACATGTAGTTGAGGTCGTCGCGGGTCAGCGGCCCCGGGTAGTCCGGGTGGTTCTTGTCGCCGATGGTCAGCGCCAGGTGCGCCCAGTCCGCCATCTTCGTGACGACGTCGAGCGCCTGGGCGTTGTCGGTGTTGTAGTACGCGTCGAGCAGGCCGCGCATGATCTTGTGCTGGGTGTACCAGGGCGCCCAGGTGTTCGTCTGGGCGTTGCCGCCGTAGACCGCCCAGCGCGGCGGGCCGAGGCGCAGCACCGCGTCCTCCGGGATCGCGCCGAGGTAGCCGGGGAAGGTCGGGACCCAGTCGGCGTCCCCGCCGGCGGAGGCGACCACGACGCCCGCGTCCCGGTTGTTCGGCGAGCCGTCCTCCAGGGTCGTGCCGTCGGCCTCGTCGAACCGGTACCACGCGATGTTGCCGCCGCCGGTCGTGCCCGCCGGGGACTCCAGCAGGGAGCCCACCTCGGCCTCGGTCAGCGCCCGGTCGAAGACGTGGAACTCGTCGACGGTCGCGTCCAGGAACGGGTCGCCGTACTGGGACCGCCCGATCCAGCGGTTGCCGGGGTTGCCGAGGTGCGACGGGTTGAGGGTCATGTTCGCGTTCGTGCCCGCCGGCCGGCCGTCGACGTAGAGGGTGCCGGTCCGGCCCGCCAGCGTCACCGCGAGGTGCACCCACCGGTTCGTGGGCAGCGCCGACGTGCCGTCGATCCGCTGCTCCTGGCCCGAACCGCCCACGGTGATGGCGAAGCGCGGCACGTTGCCGGTCACGCCCGCGCGCGGGGTCAGGAACATGTTGACGGTGGTGTTCTGGCCGAAGTCGAACAACCTGCTCCAGCTGCCGGTGGAGGCGAGGTTGACCCAGGTGGCGATGGTGAAGTCGGTGAGCTGGTTGATCGCTTCCTGCGGCAGGGTGCAGTACTGCGCGCTGCTGGGCCCGTTGAGCCTCAACGCGTTGCCGAACCGGCCCGCCACCCGGCCGATCTTCGGTGCGGGCTGCTCGCCGCCGCCACCGGGGGCGGAGTCCATGCGGGCGGTGATCGCCGCCTGGCACGCGGCCAGCTCCGCGACCATCCAGTCCAGCTTCTCCTTGTAGACCGCCTCCCCCTGGTCGGCGTAGGCCTGCGCGAGGGCCGTCATGAAGTGCCCGGCCCAGTGGCCGCTGAGCAGGCCGCCGTCCTCCCAGCCGCCCGGCACGGCGACGCCGGCCGGGTTCGGCCTGCCGGCCTGGCGGTTGAACAGCACGAGGAACCGGCGCTCGTCGTAGTTGCGCAGGAACGCCTTGACGCGGTCGCGCTTCTCCTGCAGCAGCCCGGCCCCGAGCCGCACGTCGCGCAGCGGGAACGGGCGCACCGGCGCGGTGCCGCCCGGACCGGCCCCGTAGGGCAGCGCGAACGGCGCGGCGGCGGCCGCGGGGTGCGCGCCGAGCAGGCCGCCACCGGCGACGGTGGCGGTGCCCAGCGCGGAGACCTGGAGGAACAGACGTCGGTTGAACGGAACCTTGCCGGAGTCGGCCACTGCGGGGCGTCCCTTCCCGAACGGGGTCTGGTCGTCGTGCGACCGCCGGCGTGCCGCGGCCGGCCACCGGCATGCGGGTGGCCGGGCCGCGGGGCGCTCGGCGGGATGGAGCGGGCACCCCCTTCACGGAGGCGGACCGTCGAAATCCTTTTCGGGGATCCTGAAACAGGTCGCCGCCGATGTCAACGCTTGATTTCCACCGTTCGCCGGCCACCGGAGTGTGGCTTCAACGGTGGGTGGGCCGGTGTGTCGAAACGCTTTCGGCGAGGACCGCCCATCGGGTCATGGGATGACAGAGCGGGTCGGCGACCGCAGGCGGCACGCCCGTGAGACCCGGGAGCGGTCCCGCAACCGACCGGCTCATCCCGCCCCCGGAACGCCCGGCCGCTCGACCCGCCACCTCACGCCAACGGGGCAACCGTCCCCGTCACTCCGACGGCAGCACCTCGACGTACCCGTCGGTCCCGTTCACCCGGATGCGCTGCCCGTCCCGGATCGTGCGCGTGGCGCGTTCGACGCCGACGACGGCCGGCAGGCCGTACTCGCGCGCGACCACCGCGCCGTGCGTCATGAGGCCCCCGACCTCGGTCACCAGGCCCGCGACCGCGACGAACAGCGGCGACCAGCTCGGGTCCGTGTAGGCCGTGACCAGGATGTCGCCCGGCTCCACGTCGGCCGTCGCCATGTCCAGGATGACCCGGGCCCGCCCCTCGACGGTCCCGGCGGACACCGGGAGGCCCACCAGCGCGCCGGCCGGCAGGTCGTCGCGCCGGTACGCGCCGTTGACCGCCTCGCCGTCCGAGGTGAGCACCCGCGGCGGCGTGAGCGCGCGGTACGACCTGAACTCGTCCTTGCGCCGCCGGATCAGCTCGTCGTCCACCCGGTTCGAGCGCACGACCTCCTGCAATTCCTGGAACCGCAGGAAGAAGACGTCCTCCGCCTCGCGGAGCACCCCCGCCCGCACCAGGCGCCCGGCCTCGCCCAGCAGGGCCTGCTTGTAGACGAAGTACCGGCTGATCATCCCGTACTTCGGGTACTCCCGGTACCCGGTGAACGTCCGGACGAGGTCGATCCTCCGCTTGGTCTCCTCGGCCTTCCGCTCGCCGTCCGGCAGGGCCCGCAGGCGCTCCAGCAGGTCCCGTTCCGCCTGCCACGCCTCCCGCCGCCCCCGCTCGAAGCGCCGCGCGGCCTCGCCCGGCTCGACGTCGGCGACGTTGGTGAGGAGCACGGGCAGCAGCGCGGTGGGCTGCTCGGCCCACCGCGGCCTGGTGATGTCGATCTCGCCGACGCAGCGCATGCCGTACCTGTCCAGGTAGGCCACGATGGCGTCGCGCGCCTCCCGCCCGCCGTCGAGGTCGGCCAGCCGGTCGAGGAAGTCGTCCCCGGCGTCGCGCAGGAAGGCGACGACCTCCGGGAACGGGCGGATCACATCCGCGACGTCGAGCAGTGCCAGCCCCATCTCCGAGGTGACGTTGTGCGGCACGGACTGGGTGAGCACGTCGGCCGCGTTCCGCTCGCCCAGCCACTCCCGCAGGTGCTCGTTCAGCCACCACGACGCCTGCATCGCCGCCATGATCACCTCGATGCTGCGCGGCTCGAACAGCAGCCGCCTCAGCTCCTGGATGTCGGTCAGGATGAAGTCGAGCAGCTCCGACCCGGACTTGGCGCTGATCTCGCGCCGCGCCGCCGCGACGGACTCCTCCCCTCGCTTGATCATCTCGGTGACGAGGTTCGGGTCGGGTTCGACCTCGGCCGGCGCCGCGCCGGGGATCGGCGGGGCGGCGGTGTCGTCCGGGAGCGACGGGAGGAAGCCGTCGCGGTCGAGGACCGTCCGCAGCGCGTCCTGCATCAGCGGATCGGACTTCCCCGAGACCGCCAGGAGTCCGTCACGGGTCGCGGGCGCGGCCAGTTGCCGGGTGACGTCGACGAACAGGCGGCCGCCCGCCTCGGCCATGGGCCGCGGTGTCGTCAGCTGCCACACGGAGAGCCCCAGGGGCTTCATGGCGTCGGTCATCATCTGCTGGTGGCCGACGGAGAGGTAGACGTGGTTCTCCCGGTCGTCGGCCTCGGGGATGGGGAACAGGGTGGTGATGGGCCGGCTCTGCACGATGTGGAAGCCGTCGTCGTCCAGGCACCACTCGATGTCCTGGGGCCGGCCGAAGTGCGCTTCGATCCGCCGGCCCAGCCGCACCAGCTCCACGACCTGCCCGTCCGTCAGCGCGGGCCGGTCCCGCCGCGCCGGGTCGGTCGCCCGCTCCCGCGTCCCGCCGCCCGGCAAGGGCTCCACGGCGAGCCCCTTGGCGGCGATCGCCCTCGCCACGACGCGGTCGTCCCGCACCTGGTACGAGTCCGCGTTCACCAGGCCGGACACCAGGGCCTCGCCGAGGCCGACCGTCGCCTCCACCGAGGCGACCTTCCGGTTGGACGTCACCGGGTCGGCCGTGAACAGGACGCCGGCCGCGTGCGGGAAGACCATCCGCTGCACGACGACGGCCATGTGGACCTCGCGGTGGTCGAAGCCGTTGCGCAGCCGGTAGGTCACGGCCCGCTCGGTGAACAGCGAGGCCCAGCACCGGCTGACGTGCCGGAGGACGGCCTCCGCGCCGACGACGTTGAGGTAGCTGTCCTGCTGGCCCGCGAACGAGGCGCCCGGCAGGTCCTCGGCCGTCGCGCTCGACCGGACGGCGCAGGCCACCCCGTCGCCGAGCCCGGCGAGCGCGCCGGTGATGTCCGCCGCCACGTCGTCCGGGACGGCGATCCCCTCGATGATCCGCCGGATCTCCGCGCTGTGGGCGCGGACCGCCTCGCGGTCCTCCGGGTCCAGCCGTGCCGACCGGTCCAGCGCCTCGCCCAGCGACGGCGCGTCGCGCACGATCCGCCGGAACGCGTCCGTCGTCACGCAGAACCCGGCCGGCACCCGGATTCCCCCGATTCGGGAAAGCTCCCCCAGGTGCGCGCCCTTGCCACCGACCTCCGCGATCCGCGATTGGTCGATGTCCTGGAAACCGAGCACGTAGTTGCCCATCCGGTCACTGTCCCCCGTCCGCCCTGTCGGGCTTCCCGCGTTCGGCGCGCCCGGTCCCCCGGGCTCGGGCGCGCGTTCGCCCTGCGATGCCCGATTGGCACCATTTCCGCAGGTCTCGGCTTTGGCCGGGAGATTCTGCGGCATGACCGGGGCCTTGCCGCAAGACCCCCTGTCTGCTATATGTTGAGAGTGGCAGGGAGAGGGTGCTCTCCGTGCCCTTTTCTTTGCCCGCGGTGATTCACCCCTTGTCCCGGACGACGTCGCCGCCATCATCGCCGCCGGGCGGGAAGTCCGCCGGGCGGCGCGGGAGGGACCCCTTCCCGGTTCCGAGGGCTTTCGCGGGGTCAGGGGCCGTGCGGGTGTCGGTGGGCGGGGTCGTCGTCCAGGGCGTCGAGTTGCCGGCGCACGCGCTCCGCGTCGGCGTCGCGGCCCTGGTCCCGGTACAGCTCCAGCGCCTCCCGCCACGCGCGGCGGACCTCGTCGTGCCGGCCCAGCGCGGCCAGCGGGTGGCCCAGGCGGTCGAGGGTGCCGGCGATCTCGTAGGTGTCGCCGAGCCCGCGATAGCGGTCCAGGGCGTGTCGGTAGTGCTCGACGGCTTCCCGGTGGTGGCCGGTGTGGTGCTCGATCCAGCCCAGGCTGTCCAGCGTCGCCGCTTCACCGGTGGGGTTGTCGTGGTCGCGGTGCAAAGCGAGGGCGGCCCGGCAGTGCTCGCGGGCGGTGTCGTGGTCGCCGCAGCGGGCGGCGTACCAGCCCACCGAGTTGAGCGCGAGGGCTTCGCGCACCGGGTGGCCGGCGGCGCGGTGCAGGGCCAGCGCCCGCTCGGCGTGCTCCAGCGCGCGGCGGTCGTCGCCCTGCCGCTCCCACGCCATGGCGAGCGTGTGGTGGACGTTCGCCTGCTCGGCGGGATCGCGTGCCCGCCGAGCCAGGTCGAGGGCCTGCCGCAGGTGGTCGACGGCCTCCTCGTGGCGCCCGGACCGGGAGCAGGCGCGGCCGAGGCGGCGGTGGGCGAGGGCGCGGGTCGCCGGGTCGGGCAGGTCGGCGGTGGCCTCCACCGCGGTCCGCCACACGACCAGGTCGTCGCGGAGGTGTCCCCGCCGGTCGTGGAAGGTGCTCAGCACCCCGGCGAGCTGCCACACCACGTCGGTCCGCCCTGCGGCGGCGGCGGTGTGCTGGGCGGCCAGCACGTTGGGGCGCTCCACGTCCAGCCACGCCGTCGCCGCGCCTTCGTCGGCCGGTCGGTCGGGGTGGACGCCGGCGGCGGGCTTGCCGACCGGGACCGGCGTGCGGTGGGGGTCCAGGACGCAGGCGGCGTGGTGCGCGCTGTGCAGGTAGAAGTCGACCACCCGGCGCAGCGCCGCCTGCCGCACCGGTTCCGCCAGGTCTTGGGCCAGGGTCGTGGCGTAGGCGCGGACGAGGTCGTGCATCGCGTACCGGCCGCGGGCGTCCCGGTCCACCAGGGAGGCGTCCTGCAGGGCTTGCAGCTCCCGGCGGGCCGCGGCCGGCGGCAGGTCGGTCAGGCAGGCGGCGGCCGGCACGCCGGTGTCGCGGCCGGGCGCGATCCCCAGCAGCGCGAACACCTCCCGTTGCCGGGGCGTCAGGTGCCGCAGGGACCAGGACAGCACCGCGGGCAGGCTGGCGGTCGGGTCGTCGTCCGCCAGCGTGTCCAGGCCCGATTCGCGCAGCTCGGTGGCGACCTCGTCCAGCGGCACCTCGGGCCGGGTGCGGGCGTGGGCCGCGATCACGCCCAGGGCCAGCGGGAAGCCGCCGCAGGCCCGGACCAGCTCGGCCACCGCCCGGCGCTCGTCCGCCACCCGCGCCGCCCCCAGCGCCGCGGCCAGCGCGGCGTGGGCCTCGGCGTCGGTCAGCACGTCCAGCAACAGCGGCCGGACGCCGTGGCGGGCGACCAGCCCCGGCAGCCGGTGGCGGCTGGTCACCACCACGGTGCAGCTCCCGCCGCCGGGCAACAGCGGTGCGACCTGATCGCTGGTGGCCGCGTTGTCGAGCAGGACCAGCACCCGCCGGTCGGCCACCAGGCTGCGGAACAGCGCGGCCTGGGCGTGCGGGTCGGCCGGGAGGCGGTCGGGCTCGACGCCGAGCGCGTCGAGGAACCCCCGGACCGCCGCCGCGGGTTCCATCGGCCGCGAGTCCGGGCCGAACCCCCGCAGGTCCACGAAGAGCTGCCCGTCGGGGAACTCGTCCAGGCGCCGGTGGGCCCAGTGCAGCGCCAACCACGTCTTGCCGATCCCGCCCGCGCCCGCGATCGAGGTGACCGACACCGCGCCGGCGGGGACGCGGCGGGCGGCGTCCAGGCGGTCCAGCTCGGCGCGCCGGCCGACGAACGACGCCGGCGCGGCGGGCAACTGCCGCGGCGTCACCGGCACGGCGGGCAGCTGCCGCGGCGTCACCGGCACGGCAGGTGGCTGGGACGGCGTCACCGGCGCGGCGGTCGCCCGGGGGCGCGGGGCGTCGACCGGGGAGCCCGGGCGCAGCGCGGGATCGTCGGCCAGGATCCGCCGGTGCAGTTCCCGCAACGCCGCGCCGGGGTCGCTGCCCAGCTCGTCCACCAGCCGGTCCCGCAGCCTGCGGTAGTGCGCCAGGGCGTCGGCGGTGCGCCCGGCGCGGTGCAGCGCCAGCATGAACCGGCTCGCCACCCGTTCGTCCCACGGCCACTCGGCGACCCGGTCGGCCAGCTCGGCGACCAGGTCCTCGCCGTGCCCCAACCGCAGCAGCGCGTCGGTGAGGTCGGACTTGGCGTCCGCCCGCTCCCGGTGCAGCCGGGCGCGCTCCGCCGCGGCCCAGTCCCCGTCCACGCCGGTCAACGCGTCCCCGCGCCACAGCCCGAGCGCTTCCGCGAGCAGGTCCGCCACCCGCCCGTCGCCGTCGGCGCACGTCCGGGCCCGAGCGCGCAGGTCGCGGAACCGGTGGAGGTCGACGACGCCGTCCCCGGTCCTCAACGCGTACCCGCCCGCGCCCCGGACGACGCCCGCCGTCCCCGCCACCCCGACCGTCCCGCGCAGCCGGGACAGGTAGTTGACCAGCGTCGCGCGCGCCCTGGGCGGTGTGGCGTCGCCCCAGACGCGGGCCATCAACCGGTCCACCGACACCACCCGGTCGCCGTCCACCGCCAACGCCGCCAGCACGCACCGCTGCCTGGGCGAGCCGGCGTCGACCGGCCGGCCGTCCACGAGGACGGCCACCTCGCCCAGCAATCGCACCTCCAGCACCGCTTCCCCCCGCCCCCGAACGCCCCCCGGCGAGCCATGGGTACCGCTCCCGACCAGCCGTCGAGGGGTTTCCCGACGAATTCACACGATCGGTGGCCCGCCCGGGAGCGCGCCGCGGCCGGTCCGGGTGGCCGGTTCCGGACCACGGCGGTGGGCCGCACCCGATTGCTACGATCGCCGCTCCGCGCAACCGGTTCGGGAGGCCCACGTGACGTCGTCGGTTCGGGACGCGCTGGCCTCGTTGGCCGCGCTGCTGGCACCCGGCGAGCCGGACGTGGCCCGCCGCGTCGTCGCCGCGCACGACGATCCCGAGGGCTACGTGCGGGAGCACGCCGACCGGCTCGACGAGCGCGGCATCGACGAACCGATCCCCGAGCTGGCGTGGATCGCGCTGGTGGACGCGCTCACCGACCACGGCCTGCTGGCCGAGGTGGACTGGAAGGAAGCGGCGGACGAGATCGTCGCCCAACTGCGCGACCTGCGCTCCAGCCCGGCGGGGGCGTGGGCGTGGGCGTGGGCGGACCGGGTCGCCGGCGACCTGCCCGCCTACGACTTCCTCGGCCGGGCGGGCGCGGAGCTGCGCGCCGCCGGCACCACCCTGGCCGTGCTCGACATCGAGTCCGACTGCTACCCGCTCGTGCTGCTGCCCAACGCCGACGCCGAGGAGCTGCGCTCGCTCGCCGGCGCGACGGGCTTCACCGCCGCGGTCCTGGGCGACCCGGCCTGACGCCACGCGGCTCCCCGGCCCCCGGTTCCCGGGTGACCGCGGCGACGCTGCCCGGAGCCGGTCACGGCGCCACCGCAATCCCCGGTGGCCGTCGCGGATCGTCGCCGAGCCGGAGCGCTTGTGGTGCGAACGGACCACAGCACGTTGCCCCGACTGCGGTTAACGTGCGGCCGTGCGGTCGTGGCGATCGCACGCGCAGCCACGTCCGGGCGTCACCGAGGAGATTCGTTCATGCAGGTCAATCGCAGTCTGGTCACCGCTGTCGGCGCGCTCGCGCTGCTGCTGACGGCCTGCTCGGACGACACCGCGGGCACCGCCGCGCCCGGCACCACCGAACCGGCCGCCGAGACCACGTCCAGCGCCGCCGCGGAGACCACGACCACCGAGGCGTCCGCCAAGCCCTCGGCCGACGCGTCCGCCGGGGACGTCACCCCGCCCGGCACGCAGCTCCGCGTGGGCGAGCGCGCCGTGGTGCCGTTCAAGTACGGCACGGACAAGACCGGCACGATCGCGATCGTGGTCACCGCGATCGAGCAGGGCGCGAACGCCGACCTGGCCGCCTTCGGCGACAAGGCCAAGGGCATCACGCCGTACTACATCAGGGTCTCGGTGGAGAACGTCGGCGGCACCGACCTGTCCTACAGCTCGGTGAGCCTGCGCGCCGTCGGCCCGGACGGCAAGGGCACCGGCGTGATCATCAGCGGCGAGACCGCCCAGTGCGAGTCGGAGACGGCGAAGAAGGACTTCGCCACCGCCGGCGCCAAGTTCGAGACCTGCGTCCTGCAGGGCGCGCGCGAGGGCTCGACGGTCGCGGGCGCGACGTTCGACAAGGGCGACGGCTACGACAAGTCGCCGATCACCTGGAAGTCCTGACCGCCACCGGCCGACCGGCGGGTCGGGTCGGTCATCATCGTCCTCACCGGACGGCGGCGTCGCCGAGCAGGCACGCGCGCCCCACCCACGAGGAGGACGCATGACCCCGGTATCCGTCGTGACCGGCGCAGGCTCGGGCGTGGGGCGGGTGGTCGCCCGCGCGCTGCTCGACGCCGGGCACCGGGTGGCGCTCGCCGGGCGGCGCGCGGACGCGCTGACCGCGACGGCGGCGGGCGCACCCGCCGGGTCGGTCCTGGTCGTGCCCACCGACGTCACGGTGGAGTCGTCCGTCGACGCGCTGTTCGACGCGGTGCGCGAGCGGTGGGGCCGGGTGGACGTGCTGTTCAACAACGCCGGGACGAACGTCGCCGCGACCCCGTTGCCCGACTTCACCCTGGACCAGTGGGCGAAGGTCGTCGACACCAACCTGACCGGCTCGTTCCTGTGCGCCCGCGCCGCGTTCCGGGTGATGCGCGACCAGGACCCGCAGGGCGGCCGGATCATCAACAACGGCTCGGTGTCCGCCCACGCGCCCCGCCCGGACGCGGTCGCGTACACCGCGAGCAAGCACGCCATCACCGGCCTGACCAAGGCCATCTCGCTGGAGGGCCGCCGGCACCGCATCGCGTGCGGCCAGATCGACATCGGCAACGCCGCGACGCCCATGACCGAGCGCATGGCCCGGGGCGTGCCGCAGGCCGACGGCTCGATCGCCGCCGAGCCGACCATGGACGTCGCGCACGTCGCCGACGCCGTCCGCTACATGGTCGGGCTGCCCCTGGAGGCCAACGTGCAGTTCATGACCGTCATGGCCACCACCATGCCGTTCATCGGCCGGGGCTGAGCGCCGACGCCAACTCCCCGATCATCGGCGGACCGACCCGGCAGCAGCCGCCGACGAGCCGCGCGCCGCCCTCGACCCACCCGGCCACGCGGGCGGGCTCGAAGGCCGCCGCGCCGGTCCAGTCGCGGGCCGTCGCATCCCAGCTCTCGCCGCTGTTCGGGTACGCCACGACGGGCTTGCCGGCGACCCGCCGCGCGATCGCCACGGCTTCGCCCACGTCGGCCGGGTCGCAGCAGTTGACGCCGACCGCGACCACCTCGTCCACCCCGCGCACCGCCGCGAACGCCTCGGCCAACGGCTGACCGGCGCACGTCCGGGTGCCGCGGGCGCTGTAGGAGAGCCACAGCGGGACGCCCGACCCGGCGACCACCCGCAGCACCGCCTCGGCCTCCTCGACGTCGGGGACCGTCTCGACCGCGAGCACGTCGGCCCCGGCCTCGGCCAGCACCTCGATCCGGGGCCGGTGGAACGCCTCCAGCGCGGCCGGCGGGAGCCCGTACCGGCCGCGGTACTCCGAGCCGTCCGCGAGCATCGCGCCGTACGGGCCGACCGACGCCGCCACCCACCGCGGTCCGTCCACGTCGGACGCCGCCGCACGGGCCAGCGCCACGCTGTCGCGCAGCAGCCCGGCCGTCTCCCGCGGGTCCAGCCCGCGCCGGGCGAAGCCCTCGAACGTCGCCTGGTAGCTGGACGTGATCGCGACCTCCGCCCCGGCCCGGAAGTAGGCGAGGTGGGCGGCCCTGATCGCGTCCGGGTCGGTCAGCAGCAGGCGCGCGGACCAGAGGGAGTCGGACAGGTCGTGCCCGGCGTCCGCGAGCGCGGTCGACAGCCCGCCGTCGAGCACCACCACCCGACGGGCCAGCACGTCCGACAACCGCTCCCGCGTGCCACCCACGCCCCCGACCCTACCGACGTGCGGCCCGCGCGGCGGCGACGAACTCCCGCATGAGCCCGTGGTCCTTGACCCCGCGGCTCGCCTCGATGCCGCTCGACACGTCCACGCCCCAGGGCCGGGCCCGGGAGACGGCCTCGGCGACGTTGGCCACCCCGAGACCGCCCGCGAGCAGCCACCGGCCGTCCGGCCGGGCGCCGTCGAGCGCGGCCAGGTCCCACCGGTGCCCGGAGCCCGCCTGCGGCGAGTCGAGCAGCAGCATCTCCTCGCCGTAGGCGCCGACCCGCACGTCGGTGTCCGCGGTCAGGGACACCGCCCGGATCAGCGGCTTGCCCGCCGCGGCCACCTCCTCGAACGCCTCGCGCGGGTAGTCGCCGTGCAACTGCACCGCGCCGACCCCGGTCCGCTCGACGAGCCGCCGCACGTCCGCCGCCGCCACCCCGCTCACCACGCCGACGGTGAGCACGTGCGGCGGCACGTCGCGCACCAGCCGCCGGGCGGTGTCGGGGTCCACCTGCCGGACGCTCGCGCTGAGCACGAAGCCGACCGCGTCGGCCCCGGCCTCCACCGCCGCGGCCACGTCGGCCGCCGTGCGCAGCCCGCACAACTTGACGTACATGCCGCAGACAGTAGCGACGAGCGGGCCGCCCGCCACTGCCCGGCACGCGGTCGTCCCGGTCGGCGGGCCGCTCCCCCGGGCACGCCGACCACGGAGGCCGCGGGCCGTCGGCGGCCTCACCGGTCCGCGAGGGTCCAAGGCGGGCGATACTGGGTGCCGTGACCGCGAGAGCGCCCCGCCTGGAGATCGAGTACTGCACGCAGTGCCGCTGGTTGCTGCGGGCCGGCTGGACCGCGCAGGAGTTGTTGACGACCTTCACCACCGAGCTGGGCGAAGTCGCGCTCGTGCCGGGCACCGGCGGCGTGTTCGACATCCGGCTCGACGGCGAGACCCTGTGGTCGCGCAAGGAACGGGAGGGCTTCCCCGACCTCGCCGTGCTCAAGCAGCTGGTGCGCGACCGCATCGCCCCCGACCGCGACCTCGGCCACACCGACCGCCACCGCAGGACGCCCCCGCAGTAGTCAAGGGAGGACCGTGCTCACGCGCGGGGCGGTGCCGGCGTGGTCAGCGACACCGGCGTCGTCCGGGGTGTCGATCCCCCGCCGCCGGTGATCCAGGACGGCGATGACCGCCGGCAGCACGGTGGCGATGCCGAGCAGGGTCGCCCACACCGGCGTGAGCATCACCACGGCGTACTGGTCCAGCCAGACCGCGGCGCGGGTGGACAGCAGGTTCGGGCCGCCGGCGCTCACGGTGAACGAGGCGACCGCACCCAGCGCCGGCACGCCGGAGGTCCACGCGAGCCGGCGGAGGGCGGCAACGTCTCCCATGGCCGCAACCTGGCGCCAACCGGGCCGGCGCGACCGTGAAAAGCGGGAACGGGGTTCCGCACGGCCGTGCGGAACCCCGTCCGATCCGGTGGGTGTCAGCTGGTCGGGAAGTTGTCCGCCGTGCTGATCCGGGCCTTCAGCAGCGCGCCCGACTCGGTGAGCACACCGCTGCTGGAGTAGTCGCTGCCGTTGCACGTGCCCGGCCGCAGCGCGGCGCTGCTCTCGTTCGCGTCCGAGTACGTCCAGTTCGCGTAGCTGATCTTGAGCTGGTCGAGCAGGTCCAGCCAGGCGACGGTGCTCGTGCGGTCGAACGTGCCGCCACCGGTGGCCAGCACCGTCCCGAACTCGGTCACGAACAGCGGCAGCCGCGACGCGGCACGGCTGACCGCGGCGCGGTAGTTGTCCTTGTGCGACGCCGCGTAGAAGTGGAACGCGTACATGATGTTGGTCGCGTTGACCGGGTTGTTGATGACCTCGGACTCGTTCGAGCCCTCGGACACGCCCAGCGACGACCAGGCGCGGGTGCCCACGATGACCACGGCGTCCGGGTCGGCCGCGCGGATCACCGGGATGACCTGCTCGGCGTAGCTCTTGATGGACGCCCAGCTCACGCCGTTGGGCTCGTTCGCGATCTCGTAGATCACGTTCTTCTTGGCCGCGTTGCGCTGCGCCACGGAGGCGAAGAAGGTCTTGGCCCGGTCGAGGTTGTAGTTCGGGTCGCCCGGCGTGAGGATGTGGAAGTCGATCAACGCGTACATCCCGCGCGCCTCGGCCATGTCGACCAGGCTGTTGACCCGGCTGGTGAACCCGGACGGGTTGGTCTCGTAGCCCTGCTCCTGCACGTACATCGCGATGCGGAACAGGTCGGACTTCCAGTCGTTCGCCAGCGCGTTCAACGAGTTGTTGTTGTAGCACTTGTCGAACCACTGGATGCCGTGCGTGCTCATGCCGCGCAGCTGGATCGGGCGGTTGTACTGGTTGCACAGGTTGACGCCGCAGACCCGCAGCTGCCCGTTGATCTCGACCGGCGTGCGGCCGACCGGCGGGGTGCCGGTGGTCGTCGTCGTGGTCGTCGTGCTGGTGGACGTGGTGGAACCCGTGCAGGCCACGCCGTTCAGCGAGAACGACGTCGGCGTGGGGTTGCTGCCCGAGAACGAGCCGACGAACCCGAGGTCGGTCGACGCGCCGGTGCCGAGCGTCCGGTTCCAGTCGACGTTGGTCGCGGTCGCCGTGGAGCCCGACTGGGTCCACGTGGCGTTCCAGCCCTGGGTGACCCGCTGCGAGGTGTTCGGGAACACCACGGCGAGCGTCCAGCCGTTGACGACGTCACCGAGGTTGGTGACCTTCACGGTGGCCTGGAAACCACCCGACCACTGGCTGGTGACCGTGTAATCGACCTTGCAGCCCTGCGCCGCGGCCACGGCCTGCGGGATCACCGTGATCGCCGCGGAACCGAAGGCCACCGCACATGCCGCTAGTACGGCGGTGGAGCGCTTCACTGAGCCCCTCCTCATTCATCGTGGGATGTCTGGGAGCGCTCCCAGACCCGCCGGGGAACGTACACCGCGACCGGTGCGCGCGTACAGACCGCGTCTCGCGGAGTGACACGCGGCCGTGACGGAGAGTGGTCGTCAGCCCTCGACCGGCAGCCCGGAGGCGCGTCCCGCCCGCGCGCACTCGCGACATGCGCGGGCCGACGCCGCGACCACCCCGTGCGCCGCGATGGCCAGCACGGCGGCGAGCGCGGTCAGGGGCCACTCGGCGGACAACGCCGAGGTCACGCCCAGTGCGATGGCCGCGAGCGCCATGCCCACCGCGGCGGCCGAAGCCGTCCAGGCCACGACCGCCGGCAACCGGTGCGGCGTGGGCACGAGCCGGGTGAGCCGGCCGGTGGCGGTCAGCGCCGCCACCGCGAGCAGGCCGGCGGCGGTCGCCACGGCGCCCAGGTGCGCGGCGAGCGCGCCCAGCCGCCAGTCGGGGTCGCGCGCCGCGGCGTGCACCAGGACGTGGCAGACGACCAGGACCGGCACGGCGACCGCCGCGACGCGGGCCGTGCGGCGGGTCTGCGCGATGGTCAGCTCCCGCTGGAACGACGGCGCGACCTCGTCGGCGGAGCCGAAGTCCAGCACCGCGCGCCGCGCGGCCTGCCCGCGGGGCACGCCGAACCGGGTCTGCGCCTCCACCGCGTCGTGGAGGCCGTCGCGCACCTCGCGCATCATGGCGGCCTTCGCGCGCGCCGGGCCGTGCAGGGACGCGGCGAGCGCCGCCACGCAGTCCTCGACCGGGTCGCGGTCCGGTGCGGCGTTCACGGGGCGGACCCCGGCGCCAGGTCGAGCACCGCGCCGATCGCGGCGGTGAACTCGCGCCAGGTCGACCGGGCGGCGGTGAGGCCGCGCCGGCCGGCGTCCGTCAGCTCGTAGCAGCGCCGCGACCGGTCCGCCACGGACCGCCGACGGCTGCGCAGCAGCCCCAGGCGCTCCAGCCGGTGCAACGCCGGGTAGACCGTGCCCGTGCGCAGCGCGAGCGCTCCCCCGCTGCGCCGCCGCACCGCCGTGATGACCGCGTAGCCGTGCAGCGGCCCCGGTTCGAGCACCGCCAACAGCATCGCGTCCAGGTGCCCGCGCACCGCGTCCGCCTCCACGAGTCGGCAGCCTACACAGGAGTTAAGTAGCTGTGGTACCTATTGGCAGCCGACATATGTTGGCTGCCTACTTAACCAAGGAGCCCCGGTGACCAAGCTGCTGCTGTCGGTCCACGTCCTCTTCGCGATCCTCGCCGTCGGCCCGATCGCGGTGGCCGCGTCGCTGTTCCCCCGCTTCGCGCGCGAGTCGCCGACCGGGGTCGCGGTCTTCCTGCACCGCACGTGCCGCACGTACGCGGTCGTCGGGGTCTTCGTGCCGGTCTTCGGCGTCGCCACGGGCGCGAGCCTGGGCGTCCTCGGCGACGCGTGGCTGCTCGCGTCCGTGGTGCTGACCGCGGTGGCGGCGGGACTGCTGGCGTGGCGGATCCTGCCGGCGCAGGGGCGGGTGCTCGCCGGGCGCGCCGACGCCGTGAAGCGGCTGGCCATGACCACCGGCGTGTTCAACCTGCTGTGGGCGGCCGTCGTCGTGCTGATGATCGTGCGCCCCGGCTCGACCACGGGCGCGTGAGGTGGTCGCCGCGCACGGGGGAACCCCGGTGCGGGACGGCGAGCGTCCCGCACCGGGGTTCCCGTGTGGTGATCAGCTGGCGGAGCAGGTCGGCGTGATGCCGGAGCCGGAACCCGTGCCCTGGAAGCCGAACTCGGTCGACGTCCCGGCGGCGAGGCGGCCGTTGTAGCTGACGTTGCGGAACTGGACGGCACCGGTGTTGCCGCTGCGGTCGGCGTTCCACGCGTTGGTGACCGTCGCGCCGGACGGCAGGTTGGCCGTGACCGTCCAGCCGTTGATCGCCGACGACCCGGCGGTGACCCTCACCGTGGCCACGAAACCGCCGTTCCAGGAGTTCAGCGACACCGTCGCGGTGCAGCCACCCGGGCCGGGGATCGTGGTCGTGGTGGTGGGGCCGGTCGGGGACGTCGTCGAGGTCGTGGTCGACGTGGGCACGGTCGAGCCGCCGCCGTTGAGGGCGTTCAGGGTGGAGGTGTAGGCGGCCTTCTTGTTGCCCGAGCTGTCGAACAGCAGCGGGGTGCCCGAGGCGCGCCACGAGTCGCTGTCGCGGATGCCCCACACGGTGATGCCGGTGCAGCGGGTCACGGCCAGGCACGCCTTGACGACGCGCTCGTAGTTGGCCGCCTGGGCGCTGCCGGAGCCCTCGATGTCCAGCTCGGTGATCTGCACGTCCACGCCGAGGTTGGCGAAGTTCTGCAGCGTCGTCTGGTAGTTGCTCGGCACCGGGCTCTGCGGGTTGAAGTGCGACTGGAGGCCGACGCAGTCGATCGGCACGCCGCGCTGCTTGAAGTCCTGGACCATGCGGTAGACGGCCTGGGTCTTGGCGTGGGTCCAGTCGTCGGTGTTGTAGTCGTTGTAGCAGAGCTTCGCGTTCGGGTCCGCCGCCCGCGCGGCGCGGAACGCGGCCTCGATCCAGTCGTCACCCGTCCGCTGGAGGTTCGAGTCACGACGCGCCCCGGTGGAACCGTCGGCGAACGCCTCGTTCACCACGTCCCACGCGTAGATCTTGCCCGCGTAGTAGGAGGCGACCTTGGTGACGTGGTTCAGCATCGCCGACCGCAGCGCGCTGCCCGACATGTTCTGCATCCAGCCCGGCTGCTGCGAGTGCCACGCCAGCGTGTGCCCGCGCACGCGCATGCCCTGGCTGCGGGCGTGGTTGACGATCCGGTCCGCGTTGGTGTAGTTGAACTGGTTCTGCTGCGGCTCGGTCGCGTCGATCTTCATCTCGTTCTCGGCCGTGACCATGTTGAACTCACGGTTGAGGATGCCGACGTACGTGGAGTCGCTGAGCTTGTTCGCCGCGACGGCCGTGCCGAAGTAGCGACCCGACTCGGCCGCCGAGGCGCCGAGCGTCGTCCCGGCGCTGGCCGAGGTCGCCAGGAGCACCGCGGCACCCGTGGTGGCGGTCACCAACGTCGACACGAGAGCCGCTCGCAACACTGACCTCGATGTCAGCTTCATGTATCGCACCTTCTGGGAGCACCTGCGGGGGTTCGGCAGGTGGTTGGGTTGGTTGGGCGACCCGAACCGCCGGGGCGGGGTGGTCCGGATCCGCACACTTGGCGCGGGGGTCCCGGTGCCACGGGACTCCCCCTCGCCAACGACAGTCGTCGGCCGGTGCCGCGGACGGGCCGGAGCCGGTCACCTGGCCGTCGAAGCGGTCACTCCACTCCTTCGAGTCGTTCCTCCAGAGCGTGCGCAGCGCAGGCGGGACCGCCGGCGACGGAACCCGGCCTGAAACTTTTAGAAGTATTAGCCGAAACAGATAGGTCTGGCAAGCACCGAAACAGCGCGGGCTTGCGGGCTCATGCGTCCACACCTCCCGGACAAGTCCGGTTCGCCGGTGGTGGGACGTGACCTGAATCGACAGTCCACAAGTCGGCCGCCGGCGTCAGATCCCCTGGTGGGGATAGGTTTGCCGGGTGTCTGAACCGATACCGGCCGCCGACCAGGATGCGGGACCACACCGCGCGACAAGCTTCGAAAAAGTTCGAAAGAATATTCGCAACTTTCTGTTGCAGTCTGGTCCGATTACCGGCACCGGATTACGCCGATCGCACCTGTCCCGCCACCGCCTCGGCCTGGTCTCAGAATTCGATCGGCCACCCCGTGTACGCCTCGGCGAGGTGGGTGGCGGCGGCCGTGCTGGAGGTGACCAGCTCCAGCTCGCCGAGCTGCCGCTTGACGTCGAACGGGCCGCCCGCCGGGTCGGTGTGCAGCATCGACGTCATCCACCAGGAGAAGTGCTGCGCCCGCCACACCCGGCGGGACGCGGTCGGGCCGTAGGCGTCCAGCGGCTCGGTGGACCCGGTGGCGAAGTGCCGCTCCAGCGCGCGGGCCAGCACGGCCACGTCGGCCACCGCGAGGTTGAGCCCCTTCGCGCCGGTGGGCGGCACGACGTGCGCGGCGTCCCCGGCCAGGAACAGCCGGCCGTGCCGCATCGGCTCGCACACGTAGCTGCGCATGGGGATGACGCCGCGGTCGAAGATGCGGCCCTCGGCGAGGCTGAACCCGTCCCCCGCCACCCGGGCGTTCAGCTCGGCCCAGATCCGGTCGTCGCTCCAGTCCTCGGCGCGTTCGCCGGGGTCGCACTGGAAGTACATCCGCTGCACCTGCGGGGTGCGGGTGCTGATCAGGGCGAAGCCCCGCTCGGAGTGGGCGTAGACCAGCTCCTTCGAGGACGGTGGCGCCTCGGCCAGGATGCCGAACCACCCGAACGGGTAAGCCCGGAAGTAGTCCGTGCGCGCACCGTCCGGGATGGAGCGCCTGCTGACGCCCGAGGACCCGTCGCACCCGGCGATCACGTCGCACCGCAGCTCCACCGGCGTGCCGTCGGCGTCGGTGAAGGCGATGACCGGTTCGTCGGTGGTGACACCGCGCAGTTCCACGTCACGCGCGCCGAAGCGGAGGTCCGCGCCGGCGGCGAGGCGTGCCGCGATCAGGTCCTTGAGCACCTCGTGCTGCGGGTAGAGCCAGACGGCGCGGCCGGTCAGCTCGGTGAAGTCGATCCGGTGGCCCCGGCCGCCGAACCTCAGCTCGACGCCCTCGTGCCGCGCGCCCTCGGCCCGCGCCCGCGCGCCGACGCCCATCGCGGTCAACAGCTCCACCGTGCCCTGTTCCAGGACGCCGGCGCGGATGGTCTGCTCGATGGCCTCGCGGTCGCGCGTCTCGACGACCACCGAGTCGATGCCGCGTTCGGCCAGCAGGTGGGACAGCACCAGTCCGGCCGGACCGGCGCCGACGATCCCGACTCTCGTTCTCATGGGTCAACCCAAGGACGACCGGCGTGGCTTCGCCAGGATCGACTTCCACTGGGTGAAAGTGGCGGCGATCCGGTGGCCGCGAGGCCGTTACGTTCGGCGTTCGAGGGGGTGCGGCATGGCGGTCGACGGTGACGCGCCCCGGCGTTCCACGGCCGGGCGGGCGCTGGCGCTGCTCGGCGTGTTCGACGCCGACCACCCGCGGTTGAAGCTGACCGACCTGGCCCGCCGCACGTCCCTCCCGTTGCCGACGGTCCACCGGCTGGCCGGGGAGCTGGTGGCGTGGGGCGCGTTGGAGCGCGACGCGCGCGGGTTCTACCGGATCGGGTTGCGGCTGTGGGAGGCGGCGACGCTCGCGCCGGTGTCCGGCCGGCTGCGCGAGATCGCCCTGCCGTTCATGCAGGACCTCTACGAGGCGACCCGCGAGAACATCCACCTGGCCGTGCACGACGGCTTCGACGCGTTGTACGTGGAGAAGCTCTCGGGGCACCGCTCGGTGCCCGTGATCTCGCGGATCGGCGCGCGGCTGCCGATGCACTCGACGGGCGTGGGCAAGGCCCTCCTGGCCCGCGCCGACGCGGCCTTCGTGCGTGCCTACACCGAACGCCCCCTGCGCCGCTTCACCCCGTACACGATCACCGAGCGGGCCAGGCTGCTGCGGGACCTGCGCGTGACCGCCGCCCGGGGGTACGCGTTGACCAGCGAGGAGATGACGCTGGGCTCGTCCTCGGTGGCCGTCGCCATCCCGGGCGACCACGAACCGACCGGCGCCCTGGGCATCGTGGTCCGCTCGGTCCGCACCGACCTGCACCGCCTGGTACCCGACCTGCGCGCCGCCGCCGACGCCATCGCCCGCCGCCTGGACGACGCGGTCCGGTCCTCCTGAGCGCGGGAGCGCTGCCCGGATTCGTTTCCGGTGGGGGCAGGGGTTATGTCAACCCTGCCCACGCCGCCAGTCGGGCGACCGGTTCGGTGCGCCGTCGCGCCCGAGCGAGCGCACGGATCATCTCGTGGACCTGCGGGTGGTAACGCGTTTGCTGCGGCGAGAGCTGCCGAGCCCGGTGGATCTCACCGATCACGTTGTCGTAATCGCCCTGCATCAGATAGGCACGCGCCACATCGATGTGGTAGTGGCCCATCCGTGACGGGTAGAGTTTTCCCGCCGGATCCAGTCCCGCGCCACGTTGCAAAGCCACGGCCGGTTCCGCCGACTCCACGGCGGCTGCCACGGCGTGGATCTCCACGTTGGCGGCGGAGAATGCCGTGTCGAACTGGTCGCCCACCGTGCCGAGGTGGCGGGCCAGGTCGCGTGCCTCCTGCAAGTGCGCGTCGGACGTCGCGCGGTCGCCCAGGCGCGCGGAAACTATCGAGCCGGCGAGGTGGGCCGCGCCGAGCACTTCCATCCTGCGGACGTCCTTCTGTCCTCGCAGTTCGGCGTCGAGCTTGTCGAGCATCAGCGCACTCGCCTGATAGCTCCCGCTGAACATGAGGGCTTGGGAACGACTGTAGAGCCCCATCGCCGACCACATCGGGTCACCGCTGCGACTCGCCGCGGTGGACATCCTCTCGGCGGCCCAGGCGCTCAAGGAGAGATAGCCGAACTTGTAGGCGGCGAACATCGCCGAGTAATACGCCTGGGCGAGGAGCCGGTTCACTTCCTCGAGCCGTGCCGGAGGCGCCACGACGGACTGGACGCTCAGGTGGCGCAGCAGGTCGGGCAAGACTTCGAGGATGTCGGAGTACCGGCTGACCCGTCCTCTGGCGATGACGTACCGCAGGGTGGCGGAAAGCTCGGCCGGCGGGCGGAGGGGGCCGTCCAGGAGCGGGTTCTCACCTTCGATGACCGCGCGTTCGAGGTCGGGGATGAACCGCTTGTCCGACCCGTAGCGGCCGTGCAGCGAATCGAAGTCGCGCGGATCGGTCAGATCGGTGACGAGCAGGCCGAGCGCCCGTGCGGCGGACGCGATGAACATCGGCGAGGCCGCCACCGTGCCTTGCTCCACCTTCCTGAGGAGTGATGGCGAAATGTTGGCACGTGCCGCCAGTTGCACCTGTGTGAGGCCGGCGAGTTTCCGCGCCTCGACAACCCGTGCGGCCACGCCGTCGCTTTCGAATCCCATGGCAGCGCCACCTCCTCCGCATTGCAATTGTACCGCTGCGTTCACGCACCCCGGGACAATTGTCAGTTCCTTGTCACTTCACCTCCGCACCTCGACCTAACCTGCTGTTCACACACGCAATCGCGCGTCGGCACCACCGCCGGCGCGGATGACGTACCGAGTGGCAGAAAGGGAGTTGTGCGCAGATGGTGATGCAGCCCGCCGACGCGGTCGAGCAGACGTCGTACATCCGGGTGCTGTGCGAGGCCGACTTCGTGGAGTCCGTCACCGCCGACGGCGACTACGAGATCAGCTTCGGCGGCGTGGCGACGTTGGCCATGAGCCCCGACGCGGCGGAGAAGCTGTACTGGATGCTCGGGAGGAAGGTCCCGGACCTGCGGAAGGTGGCCGAAGACCTCCTGGCCTGACCGGCGCTCGGCGACAGCCCGCAGCGCCGGAGCCCCGCTCGCCGCGCAGGCGGGCGGGGTCGGCGGTCCTGGATGTTCAACTCGGGGTACCTGAACGTAGGACACGCGTGACGCGAACGTAGGACACGCGCGACGTGAACGTGGGACTCACGAGGGTTGGAGGGTGTGGGTGTTGGTTTCGCGCAGGGCCAGCACGCACACGACGGTGAGGAGGCAGAAGGCGGCGATGGTGGCCGAGATCAGGACCAGCCCGCCGCCGCCGCTCGCCCGCTGGATCGCGGCGAACAGCACCGGCGCGACGCCCGCGCCCAGGCCGGCGAGCTGGTAGCCCAACGACGCGCCCGTGTAGCGGTTCTCCGTCCGGAACAGCTCGCTGTACAGGGCGGCCAGCGGCCCGTACATCATCGGGTGGATGACGCCCTGGCCGAGCACCAGCGCGAACGTCAACAACGCCGCGTTCCCGCTGTCCACCATGGGGAACAGCAGGAACGCGAACACCGCCATCGCCACCGCGCCCGCCACCACGACGGGCCGCCGGCCGAACCGGTCCGACGCCGCCGCCCAGCCCAGGATCCCCACCACGGCACAGGCGGAGGACAGCGTGAGCGCGTTGAGCACGGTCTGGCGCGGGTGACCGGCGGCCACGCCGTGCGCCAGCACGAACGTCGTCAACGTGGACTGCGCGACGAACGCGGCCAACCCGACCCCGATGCCCAGCAGCAGCACGCGCGGCTGGCCGCGCAGCACCTCCACGACCGGGGCGCGACGCCTGCCGCCCGCCTCGACCACCGCGCGGAACGCGGGCGTCTCCTCCACCCGGTGCCGCACGAACAACCCCACGCCGAGCAGCACGACGCTGATCAGGAACGGGATCCGCCAGCCCCAGTCGAGGAACGCGCGGTCGCCCACCAGCGCGGCGGTCCCGGTCAGCGCCAACGTGGACAGCACCATCCCGCACGGCGCGCCCGCGTTGGTGAACCCGGCCCACAGCCCGCGCCTGCGCGTGGCGTGCTCGGCCGACATCAGCACCGCACCGCCCCACTCGCCGCCGACCGCGATGCCCTGCACCACGCGCAACAGCACCAGGCCGACCGGCGCGAGCCAGCCCACCTGCGCGTAGGTCGGCAGCAGTCCGATGAGGAAGCTGGCCACGCCCATCAGCACCATGGTCAGCACGAGCACCCGCTTGCGCCCCAGCAGGTCGCCGAAGTGCCCGAACACCACCCCGCCGAGCGGGCGGGCCAGGTAGCCGGTGGCGAACGTGCCGAAGCTCGCGATGGTGGCCACGAGCGGGTCGAGCGAGGAGAAGAAGACCTTGTTGAACACCACGGCGGACGCGGTGGCGTAGAGCAGGAAGTCGTAGTACTCGATCACGCTGCCGAGGAAGCTCGACGCGACGGCGCGGCGCAGTTGCACGTTCGGCGTGGTCGGCATGGCGGCCTTCAGGCGTAGTGCCGGTACGCGGCGCGCGCGACGCACGCGGGCTTGTCCACGCCGTCGATCTCGACGGTGAAGTCGAGCACCAGGTGCACGCCGCCGCCCTCGACCTCGTCCGCCGAGACGACCCGGCCCGCGAGCCTGATCTTGTCGCCGACGCGCACGGGGTTGGGGAACCGCACCTTGTCCAGCCCGTAGTTGACGCTCATCCGCACGCCGTCGACCGCCAGCAGCTCCCCGAACATGGGGATGATCAGCGCCAACGTGAGGTAGCCGTGCGCGACGGTGACGCCGAACGGCCCGGACGCCGCCCGGACGGGGTCGACGTGGATCCACTGGTGGTCGTCGGTGGCGTCGGCGAAGGTGTCGATCCGGTCCTGGGTGATCTCGCGCCACCCGGTGTGCCCGAGGTCCTGCCCCGCCAGCGCGAGGAGGGCCGCCGGCCCGGTCACGGTCGTGGTCATGTGCGCTCCGCGGTGTCGGCGGTCAGGCCGAGCAGCCTGGCCGCGTTGAGCTTGAGGATCTTGGGTCGGACGGACGGCTTCAGGTCCAGCGCCTCGAAGTCGGCGAGCCAGCGGTCCGGCGTGAGCACCGGGTAGTCCGAGCCGAACAGCACCTTGTCCTGCAACAGGGAGTTGGCGTAGCGGACGAGCTGCGGCGGGAAGTACTTGGGCGACCACCCGGACAGGTCGATGTGGACGTGCGGCTTGTGCGTGGCCACCGCCAGCGCCTCGTCCTGCCACGGGAACGACGGGTGCGCCAGGACGATCCGCAGCTCCGGGAAGTCCACCGCGACGTCGTCCACCAGCATGGGGTCGGAGTACCGCAGCCGGATGCCGCCACCGCCGGGCACGCCCGCGCCGATCCCCGTCTGCCCGCTGTGGAACAGCGCGGGCACGCCGAGTTCCTCGATCACCTCGTACAGCGGGTAGGCCATCGGGTCGTTCGGCGCGAAGCCCTGGAGGCTCGGGTGGAACTTGAAGCCGCGCACGCCGTGCCGCTCGACCAGTCGGCGCGCCTCCCGCGCGCCCGCGCGGCCCTTCCACGGGTCGACGCTCGCGAACGGGATGAGCACGTCGTCGTGCTCGGCGCAGTTCTCCGCGACCTCCTCGTTGGCGATGCGCGGGTGGCCGGTGGCGTGCTCGGCGTCGACGGTGAACACGACCGCCGCCATCCGCCGTTCCCGGTAGTGCGCGGCCAGCTCGTCGATGGTCGGCTGCCGGTGGCCGTGCGCGCCGAAGTACTTCGCGGACGCTTCGAGCAGGTCCGGCGGCAGCGACGGGTGGCCGTCGCGCGACACCTCGGCGTGGGTGTGGACGTCGATGGCCACCAGGTCGTCCAGGGCGAGGACCACGTCAGGCCGCCGGCGGGGTCGGGGCGGGGATGCCGTAGGGCTCGGGCTCCGCGCCGACGCCGGTCGCCCACGACTCCGCGATCGCGGCCGCGGTCCAGCCGCCGTCGGCGAACGCCACGGCCTTCTCGGCCGGGTGCGCCCAGAGGGCCAGCCGGTCGCCGCCGATGCCGATCGCCTGGCCGGTGATCCCCCGGGCCGCGTCGGAGGCGAGGAAGACGATCAGCGACGCGGCGTCCTCGACCGTGCCGAGGCCCTCGTCCTTGCGCAGCCAGTCCGGGAACGGCTCGCCGGTGCGCTCGGCGTGCTCGATGACGGGCGCGAACGCGGGGATGGTCCGGGTCATCTCGGTCGCGGCGACCGGCACCACGGCGTTGACCGCGATCCCGGACCGGGCCAGCTCCAGCGCCCAGGTGCGGGCGAACGCGACGATGCCCGCCTTCGCCGCCGCGTAGTTGGTCTGCCCGAAGTTGCCGCGCTGGCCCGCGGGCGACGAGATCAGCACCAGGCTGCCGCCCCGGCCCTGCTCGCGCATCCGGACCGCCGCCGCGCGGGCGCAGGTGAACGTGCCCCGCAGGTGGACGTCGACCACCGCGTCGAAGTCCTCGTCGGACATCTTCCACAGCACCTTGTCGCGCAGGATGCCCG
Source organism: Actinosynnema sp. NPDC004786 (assembly GCF_053601135.1). Taxonomy (NCBI): domain Bacteria; kingdom Bacillati; phylum Actinomycetota; class Actinomycetes; order Pseudonocardiales; family Pseudonocardiaceae; genus Actinosynnema; species Actinosynnema sp. NPDC004786. The sequence goes on from NZ_JBSGBG010000008.1 coordinate 162,518, forward strand.
CGTTGGCGACCAGCACGTCGAGCCCGCCGAACTCCTCGACGGCGGCCGCGACGAGCCGGTCGGCGGTCGCGGTGGGTCCGACCGGCGCGACCACCGCGACCGCGCGCCCGCCCGCCGCCTCGATCGCCTTGACGGTCGAGGCGGCGGCCTCGGCGTCCACGTCGTTGACGACGACCGCCGCGCCCGCTGCCGCCAGGGCCTCCGCGTACGCCCGCCCCAGCCCGCGGCCACTGCCGGTGACCACGGCGACCTTCCCTCGCAAGTCCATGACGGCGAACATACGGCAGTTTCGTGACGGCCGTCCATAGTGTGCCCATCATCGTCCTACGGGCAGCCCGAAGCCGCGGGCGACGCCGGGAGCGCGGGCGGTCGAGGCGCGGACGGTCGAGGCGCGGACGGTCGAGGCGCGGACGGTCGAGGCGCGGACGGTCGAGGCGCGGACGGTCGAGGCGCGGACGGTCGAGGCGCGGACGGTCCG